>NZ_JAMYOX010000004.1:0-302471 GCF_040320025.1 Mesorhizobium sp. M0808 | reverse complement strand
GCCGATCGGCAGATTATGTCGAGTGATCGCTGCTCAAATACCGCAGGCGGCAAGGAATTGCCGCTGCGGACTCCGCATAATCCGGCGCTCCACATAATTTCTAAAATCGACGGGATGACTGGCGACCAACACCTTCACGCCGGCCGGGATCATGCCTGGCGGACCGCCCGGATAATCCTGGCCAAATGATCCTGGCCGACGTCGGCGCCGGCCCGAATGACCACATCGCCCAAACAGATCTCCACTGCCGAAGACGCCGCTTGGGTGACCTCGACAAAGCCAAGCCGATCCGCATCTCGCCGCGGCGTGACCGCACCGCTCTTGATCGCCTTGCTCCGCCAGCCGAACAGCTGGGCTGGCGCCATCCCCGCTTGTCTGGCGATGGCCGATACATTCGCGCCCGGCTTCAGTGTCGCCTCGATCAGCCGCGACTTCGCTTCCGCCGACCAGCGCCGCCGCGGACGCTGCGGGCTTGCCTCCAGCCGGTTCGGGACCGCCTCAAGGACATGGAAACTTCTATCATCAGGCTTAGGCGCAGACATAGAAATTGACACTGTAAGCTCCTCGGCTTCTTCAGTGTCACTATCTCTCGCTCATCACCTCAAGCCGCGCCAGATGGGGTCGGCTTGGCGCTTACTAGCCTTACGGCGCCGGGGTTTTGTTTTGGGGCGTGCTGCCAAACACCGAAGCTCGCGCCGGGACGGCGTTCCACGTCCTCGCCGGCACCTGAATGTGCTGCATGGATGCAGCTCTAGCCGGCATCCCGGTTGGTCAAAGCGATATGGCAGCAGCCGGAACCGTGGCCCGGCGTCCAGGTGACGTTGTCGAAGCGCACCCCGGTGGCCTCGAACAGGCCGCGGTCGAAGGCGCCGGCGATGCGGCAGAGCGTGGCGAGCTTCTCGTCGCCGACGCCGGCTTCGACCCAGGCGTCCTTCAGCGGACAGCGCTTGACCTTGAAGGCGATGCGGCCTTGGCTGCGTTCGACGTCGGTCGGATACATGCGGCCGCCATCCGGGCTGACGGCCAGGAACGCCTCGCCGATCGCCGGTGCGTCGTTCGGGCCGAAATCGGCGAAGGCCGCCGCCGCAACCTCCTTGCCGCGTTGTTCGATGGTACGGATCATGATCGCCTCGGCTTTTTCCGCGCCAAGTTCCGCAGTCAGCTCATCGAGGAGCAGACGATAAAGATCGGCGCGGTTGCGGAAGGCGGAATCGAGTTCGCGCGACAGTTTTTCGGCTCGGGCTTCGGCGTCGGTCATGAGGCGTCCTGTTCGATCCTTGGCAGTCTTGGCGCTGCCGCCACCAGCGCCTTGCCGATTGCAGATTGCGGCGCGTCGATGACGTCGCGGGCGTCGCCGCTCTCGGCAATGCGCCCAGCGTCCAGAATGGCGACGCGGTGAGCGATGGCACGGACGACGCCGAGATCGTGCGAAATGAACAGATAGGCGATGCGCTCCTCGCGTTGAAGGTCGAGCAGCAGCCGCAGGATCTGCGCGCGCACCGACACGTCGAGCGCCGACACCGCCTCGTCGAGCACGACCAGCGACGGTTTTGTGGCGATGGCGCGGGCGATTGCGACGCGTTGACGTTGGCCGCCGGAAATTTCGTGAATGGCGCGGCCGGCGAGACCTGGGCTGAGGCCGACGCGCTCCAGCAGAGCGGCAATGCGGCGCGGGCGTTCGGCTCGCGAGGCGATATGGTGGATGCGCAAGGGATCGTCGAGCACGCGCGCCACCGTGGCGCGCGGGTTGAAGGCGGCGAGCGGATCCTGAAACACCATCTGCAGACGGGCGCGCCGGTCGCGCAAGGCAGCGCCGTTCAGTGACAGGAACTCGCTGCCTTCAAATTCGATATTGCCGGCGTCGTGTTCGATGAGCCGCAGCATCAGCCGAGCTATCGTCGACTTGCCGCTGCCGGAAGGTCCTGCCAGCGCCAGCGTCTCGCCAGGTTCGATGTGGAAGGAAACATCGTCGACCGCGGCGATGATCTTGCCGCCGCGACGGTATCGTTTGGTCAGGCCGGAAACGGCGAGCAGCGGACCGCTCATGTTCCGGTCTGCCGCAGCAGCGGCTCGGCGTCGAGGCCGAGATGAGCTTCGAGCAGCGCCCTTGTGTAGGCGTGACGCGGCGCACTGACGACCTGCGCCGTCGAACCGAACTCGACCAGTTCGCCATGCCGGAACACGGCGATGCTCTCTGCAAGCTCGGCGGCCAGCGCGATGTCGTGGCTGATGAACAGCAGCGCCATACCGTCCTCGGCCACCAATTGCCGAATTAGCGCGACGATCTCGGCCTGCACGATGGTGTCCAGCGCGCTGGTCGCCTCGTCGGCGATTAGCAGTTTCGGGCCGGCCGCGATCGCTGCGGCGATGGCCACGCGCTGCTTCTGACCGCCGGATAGCTGGTGCGGGTAGGCGCGCATGGCGGCATCGGGAACGGGCAGACGGACGCGTTCGAGCAGGTCCCTGGCCCTGGTATAGGCGTCTCGCCAGGCAAGGCCGAGATGGGCGTGCGCGACTTCTGCGATCTGTTTGCCGACCGTCATCACCGGATCGATGCTGGCCGAGGGGTCCTGGAAAACGAAGCCGATGTCGCGACCACCGAGGGGGAGGCTATTGCGAAAAAGGAAAGATTGGCGATCCTTGGCGCCCCGGGATGGCGATGGGGGCACCCAATCGATGCGGCCCTCTATCCTGGATGAGGCCGGCAGCAGCCCGGCAATCGCAAGCGCCAGCGTGCTCTTGCCCGAACCGCTCTCGCCGATGATGGCAAAGCGCTCGCCAGTCGCGACGTCAAGGCTGATATGTTTCAGCGCCGCGACCTCGGCGCCGTCGCGGCGATAAGTCACCGACAAATCACCGATCGAAAGCAGCGCCGTCACGACAGGCTCCTCCTCACCGTCGTCGTCTCGACGACGCCTTCGCCGGTGAGATACACACCGAGCACGGTCAGCACGAGCGCTACGCCCGGAATGATCGACAAAAAGGGCGCGGTGCGCAGCACAGCGCGGCCCTCGGCGATCATGCCGCCCCAGGTTACGCGGTTGGGGTCGCCAAGGCCGAGGAAGGACAATGCCGCTTCGGTGAGAATCGCCGCGGCGACGATCACCGACGACAATGCCAGTACCGGCGGCAATGCGTTGGGCAGCACTTCGCGAAAGGCGATCTCCAGCGGATGCATGCCGATGACGCGGGCGCCGGCAACAAAATCGCGCTCGCGGATCGACAGCACTTCGGCCCGCGCCACGCGTGCCGGTCCTGTCCAGGCGCCAAGCGCTATCGCCACGACGACGACGCCGAGCGATGGCCCGACGATGCTGACGAAAGCCAAAGCTAGCAGGAAGGCCGGCACGGTCTGGAAAGCGTCGGTGATGCGCATCAGCACTTCGTCGACGAGGCCGCCGGCAAAGCCGGCCAACGTGCCGATCACGGCGCCGACGGCAAGGGCGGCGGCTGCTGCTGCCAGCCCGACCGCCAGGGAGGTACGGGCGCCATGGAAAAGCTCGGCAAGCACGTCGCGGCCTAGGCGGTCGGTGCCCAGTGGCAGCGACCAGTCCTGGAATGGCGGCAGCAATGCCGGCCCGGCAATCGCCTGCGGATCGCCGGGAAAGAACAAAGGTGCGGCAAGCGCCACGGCAAACAGTGCCGCCAGGAAGACCGCGCCGGCGATCGCTTCCGGCGTGCGAAGAAAGCGGCGAAGCGGGCTCACGCACCGGCCTCACTGGCGCCGACGCGCGGATCGAGGAAGGCGTAAGCGATGTCGACGAGAAGGTTGACGATGACGACCAGAACGGCGCTGACGAGAATGATGCCGAGCAGCAACGGCGTGTCGCGCGCGGCCACCGCTTCCTGCGCCAGCCGGCCAAGGCCGGGCACGGAAAAGACGCTTTCGATGACGACGCTGCCGCCCAGCATTTGCGCGGACTGCAGGCCAAGCATGGTGACCAGCGGCAACAATGCGTTGCGGGCGACGTGGGCGAGCACGATGCGCTGGCGGGAAAGTCCCCTGGCGCGGGCGGCGAGGACAAAATCCTGTCGCCAGACTTCGGCCATGCCGGCGCGCATCATGCGCAGGTAAAGCGCGAGATAGATGAAGCCGAGCGCGGACACCGGCAGGACGAGATGGCGGGCGATGTCGGCGGCGCGATCGAGGCCGGTCTTGCCCGAGGCGATGCTCTCGATGCCGCCGATCGGAAACCAGCGCAGGTCGACGGCGAAGACGATGATCAGCACCAGCCCGAGCCAGAATCCCGGTACGGCATAGAGCGCCAGCGAGCCGATGGACAGGAAGCGATCACGGAAGCTGCCGGGTCTGGCGCCGGCATAGATGCCGAGCGCCGAGCCGAGGCCGAAGGAGAGCGCGGTGGCGCTGCCCATCAACAGCAGCGTGGTAGGCAGGCGCTCGAGGATGACGTCGCGGATCGGCCGCGAGAAGGTGACCGACTGGCCAAGGTCGAGATGCAGCAGCGCCCAGAGATAGTTGGCCAGCCGCGTCAGCTCCGATTGGTCGAGACCCCAGCGGTGACGCAACAGCTCGATCATGCCGGCGTCGCCGCCGGTCGAGACGATATAGGCATCGACCGCGTCGCCGGGCGCTGCTTCGAGCAAAAGGAAGGTGCCGACGACGACGATCAGCAGCACGAAGATGCTGCCAACGAGACGGCGGCGAAGAAGGATGAGGGCGCGGGTCATGGCGCAGCACTGACAGGAGAGCCAAGTCTTCGGCGCTGCGTTCGGCACCCCCCTCGTGGGGGAGATGTCCGGCAGGACAGAGGGGGGCGCGAAGGAACTCTCATAGCCGAAGCTGAGCACCCACATAGGCGATGTGCAAGCCTTGAGCCGACCTGCCTAAGCCTCCAGCCAAGTGTCCGCCCAGTTCGATACCGCCCAGCGCGGGTTGTTGGCGATGTTGTTGACCGTATCGCGGGCGACGCTGATGAAACTCCATTCGGCGACGTTGATCAGTGGCAGGTCGGCGGCAACTTTTCTCTGGAACTCCTTGTAGAGTTCGGTGCGGGCGGCGGTGTCGAGCGTCTCCGATGCCTTGGCGATCAGGGCGTCGAGATCGGCATTCTTGTAGCCACCCTGGTTGGAGAAGGGCACGCCGTCGGGAATACCGCTCTGCACCAGGATGGTGGTCGAGATCGCCGGATCGCCGCGGAACACCGGCGGCCCGACCGCAAGGTCGAAGGCGTGGTCGGTGTAAACCGCCTTGATCTGCGCGGCAGAGTCGTTGTTGACCAGCTGGGCGTCGATGCCGATGGCGGCGAGCGCCTGGCGCAGATAGTCGCCGAACTGCTTGGTTTCGTTGAAGTAAGGCGCCGGCAGCAATCTCAGTGAAAAGCGCTTGCCGTCATCGCCCCGGCTGTAGCCGGCCTCGTCAAGCAAGGCGTTGGCCTTGGCGACGTCGAAGGCGTAGGTCGGCACGTCGGCGGTGTAGAATTGCGGGTCGTTTTTCGGCACCGGGCCAGTGGCGGTGGCGGCATAGCCAAGGAATACCGTCTTGACGACGAAATCCTTGTCGATGGCGTGAGCGATCGCCTGGCGTACTTTCAGGTCGGCCAGCTCCTTGCGGCGATGATTGATCTCGACGACGAGCTGGTAGGTCAGCCCTTCATAACCCTTGGTGATCACCTTGAGACCGGGCACTTTGGAGATGCGGTCGAGATCGGCCAGGGGCACGGCGGAGAAGGCGGCGAGCTGGATCTCTTCGGCTTCCAGGGCGCTGGCCGCCGACGTGCGGTCCGGCAGCACCTGATAGATGATCTCGTCGAGATAGGGCTCGTCCTTGCCCCAATAGTCGGTGTTCTTCTCCAGCCGGTAATATTCGCCGGGCTTGTGTTCGGCAAATTTGAACGGTCCGGTGCCGACCGGGGCGTTGTTGGCCGGGTTGTCCTCGATCTTTCCGGTCTCGTAGATGTGCTTGGGCACCACGCTGCTCAGCGCCGGCAAGGCGTTGCGGATCAGCTGGAACGGTGTCGGCTTGGCGAATTTGAACACGGCGGTGGCTTCGTCCGGCGTGTCGACCGCCTCCAGATCCTTGAACACGGTGCGGCCGAGATTCTGCAGCGGCTTCCAGACCTGCAGCGCCGAGAAGGCGACATCGGCTGAGGTGAATGGCTTCCCATCATGCCATTTGACGCCCTCGCGCAGTTTGAACGTCACCGACAGGCCGTCGGCGGCACCTTCCCAGCTGAGCGCCAGGCGCGGATCGAGCCCGTCCTTGCCGCCGAAGGAGGCCTCGGCCAAGGTTTCCACGATCTTGCTCGAAATGAAGAAGACGCCGTTCGAGGCGACAATCGCCGGATTGAGATTGCGCGGCTCGGAATCGGCGGCGACAACCAGTCGTCCGCCCTTTCTCGGCGTCTGCGCCGAGCCGATCGTCGGCATGGCGGTGGAGGCCAACAGCAATGCCGAACCGGCCAGCATTGTACGTCTGGAAATGGTGAACTCTGGCATGATCGAACTCCGTCCTCTCCGCGGACCCGGCCGGGTCCGCCGTACCCCTCGGACGCTCGTAAGCATCCTGCAAAGCTGATTATGGGCCTTGTGCGGAGTTTCGCCAAAGACGGAATTGGCGCATCCCTACGTGGCTTTGAAATTTCCGTCCGCTGGACCAGTTGTACAGAAAACGGTTCGACGCGCGGTTCTAGCAGGACCAGACTGGAGTAAAGTGCAGCAGGTGGAGCAGCTTTTGGGGCTGGTTCGCCCGTTCTGGCTGGACCAGATCGGGCAAAATGATGCAGATTTAAGCATAGCCGAGGTTCAGAGCCGGAAAAGCCGGTGCCGGCGAGCGGCCGGCTAAGGGATTTCAGGGAGAGAGACATGAACATTGCCCCGGGCAAGAATGCCGTCGGCAGCGTGCCGTTCGACCAGGCCAGGGTGGACGGGCTGATGGAGGAGGCCGGCATCGACGTGCTGCTCGCCACCTCCAAGCACAACACGCAATATCTGCTTGGCGGCTACAAGTTCATCTTCTTCGCCGCCATGGATGCAATCGGCCACAGCCGTTATCTGCCTGTCGTCGTCTATGAGAAAGGTGGGCCGGAGCATGCCGCCTATATCGGCAACCGCATGGAAGGCGGCGAGCACCAGAATCATCCGTTCTGGACGCCGACACTGCATGCCGCCTGCTGGGGTACGCTCGATGCCGCCAATCTGGCGGTCGAGCATTTGCGAAAGATCGGCAAGGGCAATGCCCGCATCGGCATCGAGCCCGCCTTCCTGCCGTCCGACGCCTATATGCTGATCCGCAACGCGCTGCCGGATGCCAAGCTGATCGATGCGACTGATATGCTGGAGCGCATGCGGGCAATCAAAACCGAGGCGGAGCTGGAAAAGCTGCGCATCGCTTCGGAGCTGATCACCGATTCCATGCTGGCGACCATCGGCTGGGCACGCGAAGGCACGACCAAGAGCGAGATCATCGAACAGCTCAGGCGCGAGGAGACCAATCGCGGCGCGCATTTCGAATATTGCCTGTTGACGCTAGGCTCCAGCCACAACCGCGCCGCCTCGCCGCAGGCGTGGAGGAAGGGCGAGGTGATGTCGATCGATTCCGGCGGCAACTACCACGGCTATATCGGCGATCTTTGCCGCATGGGCGTGCTGGGCGACCCTGACGCCGAACTCGAGGATCTGCTGGCCGAGATCGAGACAGTGCAGCAGGCGGCCTTCTCCAAGGTCAAGGCGGGCACGCTGGGCGATGACATGATTTCTCGTGCCGAAGGCGTTCTGAAGAAATCCAAGGTTGCGGCCTATACTGATTTCTTCGCGCATGGCATGGGGCTGATCACGCATGAAGCGCCGTTCCTGATGACCAACCATCCGGTGACCTATGAAGGCACCTATGCCGCAAAGCCGCTGGAGAAGAACATGGTGCTTTCGGTCGAGACGACCATGCTCCACCCGACGCGCGGCTTCATCAAGCTGGAGGACACGGTGGCGGTGACCGATGCCGGTTACGTCATGTTCGGCGATCGGGGCCGGGGCTGGAACGGGGGCGGGGGCGGCTTAGGCGCTGGTACCTAGCCCGTTCTTGAGATTACCTCGTCCGAGCAAATAATTGGTCACGCCAGCGAGCATTTGCCGATATGGAACGCGAACTGCCCAAGCAGGTCTTTATCGACGGGTGCGAGCAGATCTCCATGGAATTCGAACCGATTGGGTTCCGCTTTGCGAAAAGCGGTCCTCATGCGAGTCGTCGGGCCGGCGACTGGGCATTCAAAATCTCCTTTCAATCAAACTATCTAAACGTCGGCGGCGAGTACGTCGAACTCGTCGTGCATGCGTCGGTCTACAGCAAGGCAATAAAGGAGTGGGACGAGCGAAGCGCTTGGCCCGCCAGTGCCAGCGATTGGGTCGCCGGTGGACAGCTTGGCAATTTGCGAACCCCGCATCATTGGCGGACATGGAACATCGTAAACCCGCATACCCGCCAGGCTGAAATCGCGAACATCGTTGCCAACATCCAAACGACTGTCCTGCCGCTCTTCGAACGTTTCGACGTTCCGCGCAAACTAGCCGAACAGGTCGCATGTTCTCAAGTTCCGGGCTTCATGTTCCCTGAAAATGCTGTTCGATTTGTACTCTGGCAGCTTGGTCCAGAGGCAGCGGAAAACTGTTTGTCCTATTGGGTGGCGCGCTTACCTTCGCCGGATGCTTTCCGATCAGAGCGCGATGTCCCCACTTTGCCGGATAGGCTCGCTCTGGGAAGCGATACTAACAACCTAGCAAGGGTCGCTCGTGCGATGAAGATTGGCCTCAGCCTGTGACATTATCTGCCCGGCGGGATCAACCTGAAATCCGGCAACTCCCGCAACGCCAGTTCCGGCCCGGCCGGCGAATAGACGACGAAAAGCTGCATCGGCCCGTCGCCGGTATTGAGCGTCGAGTGGAAGCGGCTTTCCGGCACATAGATGGTGCAGCCGGGGCCGACTTTCTCGACGACCGGGTTGCCTTTCTCGTCTTCGACCATCTGCTCGCCATTGCCTGAGATGACAAAGATGATCTCCTCCGCACCCGGATGGTTATGACGCGTATGGCCTTTGCCTGACGGTAGGTCGACGACACCACCGGAAAATCGCTTTGCGCCGTTCACTTCGGGAGCGACCGTCAGCGACAGCCTGCCCCAGTCGAAGCCGAAGGCGCTAACGTCTTTTGGATATACGAATACCTTGCTGTTGTCGGTCATCGTCCCACCCTTCTTTTTGCTGGTCTCTACGCAGCGCCGAACGTGACGGCCTTGAAATCCGCCGTCTGCCTGGCGATCGAGGCTTCCGCCGGCAGCCGCTCCATCGAACTGGCGCCATAGAACCCGTGCAGGCCCTTGCAGCGCTCGAGAATATATCTGGCGTCGTCCGGGATCGAGATCGGCCCGCCATGGCAAAGCAGGATCATATCCTCGCGCACTGAGCGTGCCGCTTTGGCGATGGCGTCGATCTCGCTCACACAGTCGTCCAGCGATTTAGCCGATGTCGCGCCAATCGAGCCGCCGGTGGTCACCCCCATATGGGCGACGACGATGTCGGCGCCAGCTGTTGTCATGGCGCGCGCCTCGTCTGGGTTGAAGACATAGGGCGTGGTCAACAGGTCGAGTTTGTGAGCCTCGGCGATCATGTCGACCTCGAGCCCGAAGCCCATGCCGGTTTCTTCAAAACTCTGCCGCATCTGGCCGTCGAACAGGCCGATGGTCGGAAAGTTCTGCACACCGGAAAAGCCCATCGTCTTCAACTCGGCCAAAAGCAGCGGCATGATGACGAAGGGATCGGTGCCGTTGACGCCGGCCAGCACCGGCGTCTTCTTCACTACCGGCAGCACTTCGTAGGCCATTTCCTTGACGATCTCGTTGGCGTTGCCATAGGCGAGCAGGCCGGCGGCCGAGCCGCGCCCGGCCATGCGGTAGCGGCCGGAATTGTAGATGATGATCAGGTCGATGCCGCCGGCTTCCTCTGCCTTGGCCGACAGGCCGGTGCCGGCACCGCCGCCGACGATCGGCACGCCGTCCGCGATCATCTTGCGGAATTTCTCCAGGATTTTCTTGCGCGGTATGGCGGCCATGTCTTGGTGTCTCACTGTCTGGCGATGTCGAGGAAGGCCGTTGTGGCAGCCCAGGCGAATTCGGGGTCGTTGATATGAAGCGGCAGGCGCAGCACGCGCCGCGTTTTGGCGGGTTTGATGGTACGCTCGATCGCCTCGAACAAAGCGGCATCGGCTTCAGGGTCGAAGAGGGCGCCGCCTTCAATGTCGAGCGCCGACACGCCTTTCTCCGGAATGAGGAAACGAACCGGACCCTGGCAGAGGCTCAGCCTTGTGCCGATCCATTCGCCGATCGTTCTGCTTTCGTCGGCAGTGGTGCGCATCAGTGTGACGTTTGGATTGTGCTCATAGAACAGCCGGCCGCGATAGCGTTCCGGAATTGTCGGCGGCGCCCAGAAATTGACCATGTCGAGCGCGCCGACCGAGCCGACATAAGGCAGCCCGGTGCGGGCGATGGCGCCAAAGCGATCTTCGGTCGCCGGCAGCACGCCGCCAAGCACCAAGTCGCAGACTTCGGTCGTTGTGATGTCGATGACGCCTGACAACAGGCCGCTGTCGGCCAATTTTTCCATGGTGCGGCCGCCGGTGCCGGTGGCATGAAAGACCATGCAGTCATAAGTCGAACGAAGCTCATCGGCGATCGCGGTCACGCATGGCGTGGTGACGCCGAACATGGTGAGGCCGAGCGACGGTTTGCCCTCGGGCGGCGGCGCCGGCTTTGTCGCCATGCCTGATATCGCCTGGGCGGCATTGTGCAGCACGACACGCGAAAGCCGGTTGAGGCCGGCCATGTCGGTCACCGACGGCATCATGACGATGTCGGAGACGTCGACGTAAGGCGCGGTGTCACCCGAGGCCAACGTCGAAACCATGATCTTGGGCAGACCGAGCGGCAGCGTGCGCATGCCTGCGGTGATGATCGAGGTGCCGCCACCGCCGCCAATGCCGATAATCCCGGCAATATCGCTGCGCGACTGGACAAACCGGGCAAAGGCGGCAGCCATCGCCGCCACCGCGGTGCCGCGATCGTCGACGCCGAGCACGGCATTGCGACCCTCGGAATGGTGGCTGGCGACCTCGTCTGCCGAAACATCGACCGGCACGGTCGCGCCGCGTGTTCCGATGTCGACACGGGCAATCGAAGCGCCGGTAGCCGCGACCGCATCGGCCAGAAATGCGAGTTCCTCGCCCTTGGTGTCGGCGGTGCCCACCACATAGATGCGCTTCATCGCGTTTCCCCGGTCTTGGGCGTGCTCGGCGCTGCCGCCCCTTTTTGCCCGGCCGTTCGACGGCGCGAAGGGCCATTGCAATTTTTTGAGACACGCGTATCGTATTGACATGAATGTCTCACGTCAACAAGCGGCAATGGACGACGATGCCAGCCAAGGGCCGAACCCCCAGGTAGAGCGCGGGGCCCGCGCGCGCACCAGGCGTCTCATGCTGGAGACGGCGACAAAGCTGATGCAGGCGGGCGCCACGCCCTCCGTCAGCGAGGTGGCGGAGGCAGCGGAGGTCTCGCGCGCCACCGCCTATCGGTATTTTCCGAGCCAGGCGGCGTTGGTGCAGGCGGTGGTCGATGAGGGGCTTGGGCCGATCCTTACGTGGAAATCGAGCTCTGCCGATCCCGAGCGCCGGGTCGCCGAGCTGTTCGAGACCGCCATGCCGCGCATCGAGGTCTTCGAAGCGACGTTCAAGGCGGCGCTGAAACTGTCGCTCGACCAGTGGGCGCAGCGACAGGCAGGCACGCTTGACGGCGAACCTGCCTTCACGCGCGGCCATCGCGTCGATCTTTTGAAAGATGCGATCGCGCCACTCAAAGGCCGGTTGCCGCCGCGCGAATTCAAGCGGCTCGCGCAGGCGCTGTCATTGATCTTCGGTGTTGAGGTGCTGATCGTTTTAAAGGATATATGGGGATTGGATAGCCGCAGTACGATGTCGGTTGCGCAATGGGCGGCCGGCGCACTGGTGCGTGCGGCGGTGACGGAATCGATGGCTGAAGGTGACGGGATCGCGCCGACGAGGGCCGTTAGATGAGGCCAATCTGGTTCGACCAGATTTTCAACCTGACCATTTGTGCTACTAGCGATGCAGCGGCCTAAGCAAGGCACTTATGTATCAAGGAGTAGGAAAATTCAGGGAAAACAGACAGATATCGCAGAAACCAACTTGTCTGCGTGTCCGCCACCGTCCAAGAAAGAGCTTGACGTTCGTCTGAAATTGGTAATACCAGATCAGGACAAATAAAGCGGATCAAAGGGTGAAGGCTAAGATCCGTTTCGGTCGAACGAGGAGGCTCAAAAACCGGAACGGTGCCGTCACGGGAGGACTACCAGGGCCGGCCTCGCCGCCGGCTCGCATGACGCGGTAGAATGCGCACAAGGGAGGAAATCATTATGCGCAAGACAATGACCAGCTTGCTTGCTGGTATCGGCCTAGTGCTCACCTGCGGAACGTCCGTCTACGCGCAGGAAAAGGAACTTACAATCTTCTGGGCGGAATGGGATCCGGCCAATTACCTGCAGGAACTCGGCAACGAGTACGAGAAGGAAACCGGCGTCAAGATCACGGTGGAAACCACACCGTGGCCCGACTTCCAGACCAAGGCCTTCACCGAGTTCAACGCCCATGGCGACGCCTACGATATGGTCGTCGGCGACTCGCAATGGCTCGGTGCCGGCTCGACCGGTGGCCACTATGTCGACCTGACCGAGTTCTTCAACAAGCACAAGGTCGGTGAAGTGATGGCACCGGCCACGGTGAAATACTATGCCGAATATCCGGGCGGCAGCAGCAAGTACTGGGCCATTCCGCTCGAAGGCGACGCCGTCGGCTGGTCCTATCGCAAGGACTGGTTCGAAGACCCCAAGGAAAAGGAAGCCTTCAAGGCCAAGTATGGCTACGATCTCGACGTGCCGAAGGATTTCAAGGCGCTACGCGACATCGCCGAATTCTTCTACCGGCCGGACCAGAAAAAATACGGCATCGCCATCTACACCGACAATTCCTATGACGCGATGGCGATGGGCTTCGAAAACGCGCTGTTCTCCTTCGGCGGCGAGCTGGGTGACTATAAGACCTACAAGGTCGATGGCTTCATCAACTCCGACAAGGCGATCGCGGCGCTCGACGCCTACAAGGAACTCTACAAGTTCACGCCTCCGGGCTGGGCCAAGTCGTTCTTCGTCGAGGACAACCAGGCGATCACTGAAAACCTGGCCGCGATGAGCATGAACTACTTCGCGTTCTTCCCCTCGTTGATCAACGAGGCGTCGAACCCGAACGCCAAGAACACCGGCTTCTTCGCCAATCCAGCCGGACCTGGCGGCGACCAGTTCGCCGCACTCGGCGGTCAGGGCATCTCCATCGTTTCCTACTCGCAGAAGCAGGAAGAGGCGACGAAGTTCCTGGAATGGTTCATCAAGGACGAGACCCAGAAGAAATGGGCAGCGCTCGGCGGCTACACCTGCAGTGCCGCCGTGCTCAAGTCGCCCGAATTCCAGAACGCCACGCCCTACAACAAGGCGTTCTACGAGACCATGTTCAAGGTCAAGGACTTCTGGGCGGTTCCGGAATACGCGGAACTGCTGCAGCAGCTTAACCAGCGCATCTATCCTTACATGATCGGCGGCGAAGGCACCGCCAAGGAGACGCTGGACGCACTGGCAGCCGACTGGAACGCGACCTTCAAGAAATACGGCCGCGGCCAATAAGTATGAAGTTTCACGGAGGGGGCGTTCGTGCCTCCTCCGTTTCTTTTTCTGATTTTTGAACCGGGAGCAGAGTCTTGGCGACCACGATGATCACCACGCTGGACAGGTCCTCGCGGGCCGCCGCTCGCGGTCTAAGCGACATTTCGATCCGCAATCTCTTCATCATCCCGACGATCCTGTTTCTGATCGTCTTCAACATCTTCCCGCTGATCTATTCGCTGGGCTATTCGTTCACCGATTTCCGCGCCTCGACCAGCGCGGCGGCGAATTTCGTCGGGCTGCAAAACTATCGCGACCTGCTCAGCGATCCCTATGTCTGGTCCAACTTCGCCATCACCGCAAAATACGTCATCATCTCGGTCGCCGGCCAGCTGCTCGTCGGCTTCGGCGTGGCCATGCTGCTCAATCGCGACATTCCGCTCAAGGGCCTGCTGACGACGCTCCTGTTGTTGCCGATGATGCTGTCGATGGCCGTCGTCGGCCTGTTCTGGAAGCTGCTCTACGATCCGTCCTTCGGCATCATCAATTATGCGCTGGGCCTCGGCACCTTCGAATGGCTGTCGAATCCGAAAATGGCGCTCTATGCGGTCGCGCTGACCGACATCTGGATGTGGTCGCCCTTCGTCATGCTGTTGTCGCTGGCCGGCCTGTCGGCCGTGCCCAAGCATCTCTACGAGGCAGCCGCGATCGACAGGGCCGGGCCGTTCTACACCTTCTTCCGCATAACGCTGCCGCTGGTTGCGCCGATCCTGATGATCGCGGTCATCTTCCGCACCATGGAGGCGTTCAAGACCTTCGACCTCGCCTACATCCTGACCAGCCAGCCGACGGCCGAGCTGATCTCGATCCGGCTCTACAAGATGGCGTTCCAGGAATGGCAGACCGGGCGTTCCTGCGCGCTCGCCTACATCGTGCTGATCATGGTGCTGGCGATCACCAACATCTATGTCAAATACCTCAACAAGGTGAAGGAGCGCTGAGATGGCCGCAGTCCGCACTTCTTCCGAAATCACCTTCAACCGGGTCGCCATCGTCGCTGTCCTGCTGGTGACGATCATCTTCCTGGCGCCGATCTACTGGATCGCCTCGACGGCGTTCAAGCCGCGCAACCTCGCCACCACCATTCCGCCGACGGTGGTTTTCCAGCCGGAGATATCGCCCTTCGTCAAGTTGTTCACCAAGCGTTCGCAGCTGCGCAGCCCGCCGTCGCCGGAGGAGTACGCGGCTGCGCCGTGGTGGGAGCGCGTCGTCTTCAATGGGGGCGAAAAGATCGTGCGCGACGGCAAGGGCCAGGTGCAGTGGTCGGGCTATCCGAGCCGTTTCATGAACTCACTGATCGTTGCCATAACCTCGACCGTCCTGGCCGTCGGCATGGGCACCTTCACCGCCTATGGGTTCTCGCGCTTCAAGGTAAAAGGCGAGGCGGACCTACTGTTCTTCATCCTGTCGACACGCATGCTGCCGCCGGTGGTCGTCGCCATTCCGATGTTCCTGATGTACCGGGCGGTCGGCCTCAACGATTCCCATATCGGCCTGATCATCCTTTACACCGCCTTCAACCTGTCCTTCTCGGTGTGGCTGATGAAGGGCTTCATGGACGAGATCCCCAAGGAGTATGAGGAGGCGGCCCTCGTCGACGGCTATACGCGCATGGAGGCCTTCTTCAAGATCGTGCTGCCCGAGGCCGCCACCGGCATCGCCGCCACCGCCGTGTTCTGCTTTATCACGGCGTGGAACGAATATGCCTTCGCACTGATCATGACCAGCCGCCGTGCCCAGACAGCACCGCCCTTCATCCCCAGCCAGATCGGTTCCGGCCTGCCGGACTGGACGGTGATTGCCGCCGGAACCTTCCTGTTCCTGCTGCCGGTCGCGATCTTCACCTTCCTGCTCCGCAACCACCTGTTGCGCGGCATGTCGTTTGGAGCGATCCGCAAATGAGCTTTCGCGACATCAACCAGAAATATCTCGAACCGGGCAGCCAGGTGCTGATGGTGCTCGGTATCATCGCGCTCTGCCAGCCGTGGAACATGCTGCTGCACAGCTATGGCGTGACCATCATCCTGATCGGCCTGATCGGCTTCAACATCACCTCCAAGATCGCGCCGGAGGAGAAGGCCGGCACCGGGCAAGGGGCAAATCCGGGGGCACAGCATTGACCCAGATCGAGCTTCGAGGCGTCCAGAAATATTTCGGCGCCGTCCAGGTCATCAAAGACCTCAACCTGAAGATCGACGACAACGAGTTCATCGTGCTGCTCGGCCAGTCGGGCTGCGGGAAGACGACGACGCTCAGGGCGATTGCCGGGCTGGAGACGATCGACGGCGGCGACATCCTCATCGACGGCAAGCCGGTCCAGCACCTCAAGGCCGCCGATCGCGATATCGCCATGGTCTTCCAGTCGTTCTCGCTCTATCCGCATATGAGCGTCTATGAGAACATCGCCTTTCCGCTCAGGGCGACGCGCAAGAGCAAGGCCGAGATCGACAGCGAGGTTCGCTCGGTCGCCAAGAAGCTGCAGATCAGCGATCTCCTCGCCAAGAAACCGTCGGCGCTGTCGGGCGGCGACATGCAGCGCGTGGCGATCGGCCGAGCCTTGGTGCGGCGGCCGAAGGCGATGCTGATGGACGAGCCGATCGGGGCGCTCGATGCCAAGCTGCGCGAGGAGATGCGGGCCGAGATCAAGCGGCTGCACATCAAGCAGGGCTCGACCAGCATCTACGTCACCCACGACCAGATCGAGGCGATGAGCCTCGCCGACCGCATCGTCATCATGCATGAAGGTGTGCTGCAGCAGGTCGGCTCGCCGGACGAGGTCTATTCGCATCCGGCGAATCTTTTCGTCGCGCAATTTGTAGGCAGCCCGGTGATGAACGTCGCCGACACTTCGGTGACCGAGAAAGCCTCATCGGCCTCGGTCACGGTCGGCGATGCGGCCGCCGGTTTCGAATTCCCGCGCGCCTTGCTGTCGAAGCTCAACGGCCATGCCGGCAGCCAACTCGCGCTCGGCATCCGGCCGGAAGGCGTCCTCGTCCGCCGCGAAGCCGCCGAGGGATTCTTGCCGGTGGAGACGCAGATCGTCGAGCCGCTCGGGTCTTTCGACATCGTCGACCTCAAGGTCGGCTCCAAGATGCTGCGTGCGCGCACCAAGAGCGGCTTCATCAGCGGCCCCGGCGAAAGGGTCTTCGTCAGAATCGATCCCAGCCAGGCGCATTTCTTCGACACGGCGAGCGGCAAATCGCTGGGAGTGAGACTCTGATGGCCCACATCCAACTCAAGAACATCTCGAAGAAATTCGGCAACCACACCGCCTTGACCGGGCTCGATCTCGACATCGCCGATGGCGAGTTCTTCGTCCTGCTTGGCGAGACCGGCGCCGGCAAGACGACGACGCTGCGCATGATTGCCGGCCTGGAAAAACCGAGCGAAGGCCAGGTCTTCATCGACGGCGTCGATGTCGCCGACTGGGGCGCGGCCGAGCGTGACGTGGCGCTGGTGCTGCAGCAATATTCGCTGTACCCGCGCTATACGGTACGCCAGAACCTCGAATTTCCGCTGAAGCCGAAGATCCGCCGGCTGCCCGATGCCGAGATCAAGGATCGTGTCGACCGCGCGGCCAGGACGCTGAGGATCGAGCATCTGCTCGACCGCAAGACCGACAGGCTTTCAGGCGGCGAGATGCAGCGCGTCTCGATCGGTCGCGCCATCGTGCGCAAGCCGCGGGTATTCCTGATGGACGAGCCGTTGTCGGCGCTCGACGCCAAATTGCGCGAGGCGCTGCGCACCGAATTGAAGAACCTGCAGATGCAGCTTGGCGCCACCTTCCTGTTCGTGACGCATGATCAGATCGAGGCGATGTCGATGGGTGACAAGGTCGGCGTGCTCAACCATGGCCGCATCGTCCAGACCGGCACGCCGTACGAGATCTATAACAATCCGCGCGACACCTACGTGGCAAGCTTCGTCGGCTCGCCGCCGATGAATCTCATCGACGGCAAGCTCGTCAACGGACGTGCGGTGATGGCGCCGCTCAATTTCGAATTGCCGTTTGCAGGGGGTGCCAAGACTTCGGGGGGTGCCAAGACGGGCGCGGCGACCGACGGTCGCCCGCTCGTCTTCGGTATTCGTCCCGAGGACGTCTATCTCGAGACCGGCGCGCCGGTCGAGGCGCGGGTCCATGACGTCGAGAACCATGGCGTCGAGAAGATCCTGACGCTGCGGGTCGGCGACGCCATGCTGCGCGCCACCGTGCCGGCCAGGACCGACGTCCAGATAGAGCAGCCGGTACGCTTTGCCTGGAACCCGGACAAGGTGGTGCTGTTCGACAAGGGCAGCGGAATAAGCCTGCGTCACGCCGGCTAAGTACAAGCGTCTTTACTGCGCTAGAGCGGGATGCGTTCAAAGTGAACCGTGCATCCCGCTCTATCCATGTGTTTTAGCCGCATTTGTGCGACGCCAAGTGATTCCGCTTGGCTGCGAAATGCTCGAGTCTTCCCGTCATCCCCCGTACGGGGGATGCGGATGCTCCGATTTGTCGAATAGGCTGATCCTTTGGTCCCAAACGGGCTTTGCAAGCCCAATTTGGAGGCCCAAAACGGAGGGTTGGCTATGGGAAATCTGTTCCGCAGTTTTGCGATGATCCTGCTCGTCGCCGGTATGGGATTGTCGGCGGCGCATCTGGGCGAGGCGCAGGCGGCCAAGAAAGTTGTCGCCGGCGCGAAGGTCGACGCCAAGAAGATCAAGGACCTCAACGGCACGGTCAATCTGTCCACCAGCGACTGCAAGCTGTTGTTGAGCGGCACCGTCGTGGAAGTCTCGGATGGCAGGTGCGGGGCCTCCGGCAAATATTGCAAGAGCAGCGCCGGCTCGGCCTGCATCACCGAGCAATAAGCCGGCCAACGTTTAGCCGGCCTGGCGGATCTCCGCCTGTTCCTCGGCCCGGAAATGGCTGGGCGGCGATCCGATGACCCGTTTGAAGGCGCGGCTGAAGGAGGCGTCGGATTCGTAGCCGAGGCGCGCCGCGACGACGGAAATCTTGAGCCGGTCGCGGACCAGCCATTGCCTCGCCTGGTGCATCCGCACCTGCGTGACGTACTTTGCCGGTGTTTCGCCGACAATGGTTGCGAAGCGCTCGGCGAAACCTGATCGCGAGGCACCCATCATCTTCGCCAGAGCCTCCACCGTCCAGTCGCGGTTCGGTTCCAGATGGATCGCGGCCAGCACCCGGCCGATCTCGCGGTCCCTGACCGCCGCAATCCAACCGGAAGAGTCGCCGCAGCCGCGCTCGACCCATGAGCGGATGACGGTCGCGGCGAGCACATCGGCCAGCCGCGCCAGGATGCCGCCAGAGCCGACGCGCTCCATCGTCACCTCGCGGGCCATCGCTTCCAGCAAATGCGGGATACCTGGCTCATAGGCCTCCAACTCATGTGCGCGCATCACGTCCGGCATCATGCCGAGCAAGGGGTGCAAGCCATCGAGATTGAAATACATGCTGCCGAAAAACAGCAAGGTCCCCGGACGGCAGCCGGGCATGCCGTCATTCGACATGCAATAGACACCCTTGCAGATTTCCTCGACCTCATAGCCGTGGATCGGCGCCGCCTCGATACCCGGCTCGCTCGCCAGCGTGTGGGCTGAGCCGCGCGGCAACAATACCGCGTCGCCCGCCTTGAGCTCGACCCATTCACCGGACGGCTGCAGCAACCAGCAGCCTTTGCGGCCGATGAAATGAAACCGTGCCGCCGCCTGAGCCGGAAAATGGATGCCCCAGGGTTCCTTCATCTCGCAACGGCCGTAATCGACGCCTTCGAGACGCAATCCCCGCAATATGTCTGTCAGCGGATCGCCGGTGATTGGAATTTTGGACGAACGGTCAAACATAATGGTGTTTCTAGCATGGAAACTCCAGCTAGTCACTCCCTATGTTGCTTGCATTGCAGCCAAATGCTGCGCTGCAACAGACCGGAGATCCCTCATGACCGAACCCGCGACAGGCGTCATGGACGCCGTTCTCGACCCATCGGAAACCGGCGAACGATCCGAGCCCGCATGGGGGGCGGTGGTCTCCCTGGCGCTCGGAGTCTTTGGCCTGGTGACCGCGGAATTTCTGCCTGCCAGCCTGCTGACGCCGCTTGCGCAGGATCTCGGCATCACCGAAGGCGCCGCCGGGCAGGCGGTAACGGCCACCGCCGTCATTGGCGCGATTGCGGCGCCGACCGTGGCTATTGTCACCAAGCGGCTGGACCGCAGGCTGGTCATGTGGGCACTGACGGTGCTGCTTGTGCTGTCAAATCTGGTGGCCGCGTTTGCGTCCTCGCTTCCCGTTCTTCTGATTGCCCGCATCATGCTCGGGATCAGTCTTGGCGGCTTCTGGTCGATGTCGGCAGCCATGGCGATGCGGCTCGTTCCGATGCGGCTGATGCCGCGCGCCATGTCGATCATTCTCACCGGCGTTTCGGTGGCGACGGTCTGCGCGGCTCCGGTCGGCGCCTATGTCGGCGACATCTGGGGCTGGCGGACGGCGTTCATGATCGCCGCCGTGGTCGGTGCGCTGGCGCTGCTGGTGCAGGTGGCTACCATTCCGAAGCTGCCGCCTGCAGGTACGGCAGGTTTTCGCACGCTGCTGGAGGTGATGAAGCGGCCGATGATCAGGGTGGCACTGCTGGTGGTGCTGCTGGTCGCCTCGGGACATTTTGCCGGCTTCACCTATGTCCGCCCGTTTCTCGAGAAGGTCCCCGCGCTGGACATCGAGACGATCTCGCTTGTGCTGCTCGCCTACGGCATTGGTGGCTTCTTCGGCAATTTTGCCGGCGGCTTCATTGCCGAACGCAGCCTCAAGGCAGCCGTCAGCCTGGCGCCCCTGCTGATCGCGTTTTCGGCGCTCCTGCTGCTGGTGGTCGGAGGTTCACCCGTCGTGGCTGCAATAGCAGTGGCCAGCTGGGGCTTTGCCTTCGGCGCCGTCCCAGTCGGGCTGCAGACCTGGCTGGTGCGGGCCGCCCCCGATCAGGCGGAAAGCGCCGGTGGGCTCATGGTTATGACGTTCCAGGTCGCCATCGCGTTGGGCGCCGTCTTCGGCGGCCTGCTGGTCGACAATACCGGCGTTGCCACCGCCTTCGCCTATTGCGCGGCGGCGACGTTGCTTGCGGCACTGGCGGCGTTCTTCCTTGGCCCCAAGCCGATCGACGACCCCAAGGCCTAAACGGAACGGCCGTCGAAGTCGAAGACCGGCACGGCGGCGACGTCCAACGCCTCGATGCAATTAATATTGATATAGGCACTTCGCCCGCTCCCTTCGCCGACATCCTCGGCGAAGGGGTGAATGCCGCAGCTGCGGCAGAAGCGGTGGGCGATGACATGGTTGCCGAAGCTGTAGCGGCCGAGATCATCGCCCCAGGCAAGCACCCGCATGCTCTCATGCGGAACTGCCCATAGCAGTGCACCCTTGCGCGAGCAGATCGAGCAATTGCACCGAACGGCTCCGGTCAGCTCGCCTTCGACCTCGAACGCGACCTTGCCGCAGTGGCAGCTGCCTTGGTAGAGCATCGGGCCTTCCTCCTTCGGTTCGACAGGTGCAAATCCGACCGTGCCGGGCTATGTCTCCTGCGGCCAGTTTCTGGCTACTACCTTAAGACGTTGCAAGCGCGCGGAGTCCGACACCGAAAAATGCAATCAGCCCGCGATCACCTCGAAGCAATTCTTTCGCCTCTTGCCGCTCGCGTCGACGATGAGAGGGTTTTCGTAAAGCTCTACCCGGAAGCCGCACGGGCGGCGGCGGACGCCACCGATGCGCGGCGAAAAGCCGGCGTCACGCTCGGGCCGCTCGATGGGGCGATCGTCTCGATCAAGGATCTTTTCGATGTCGCCGGCGAGCCGACCACGGCGGGCTCTCTGCTGCTCGCCAACGCAGCGCCGGCGCTGCGGGATGCCATTGTCGTGCAACAGTTGCGCCAGGCCGGTGCAATCATCCTCGGCAAGACCAACATGACCGAGTTCGCCTTTACTGCGATCGGCGTCAATCCACATTATGGCACGCCCGGCAATGCTAGCGATGCCAGCCGTATTCCGGGCGGCTCCTCCTCAGGCGCCGGCGTTTCGGTGGGCGAAGGCACCAGCGAAATCTCCATCGGTTCCGATACCGGTGGTTCGGTGCGCATTCCGGCATCGCTGAATGGCGTCGTCGGTTTCAAGCCGACTGCGCGGCGCGTGCCGCTTGCGGGTGCGTTTCCGCTATCAGCCACGCTGGACTCGATCGGTCCGCTGGCCCGCACCGTCGCCGAATGTGCGGCGGCCGATGCAGTGATGTCGGGCGAAAACCTGGCGGCACTGTTGCCGCTGCCGCTGGACGGCCTGCGCATCGGTATTGCGCGCGGCGTGCTGTTCGATGATACGCAGGAAGAGGTCGCGACGACGTTCGACCGGTGTCTGCGCAAGATAGAGCTTAGCGGCGCACGGCTTGTGGAGCTGTCGATCGACGACCTGCTTGCCGATCTGCGCGTGGCAACCCAACGCGCGTCGATCGCGGCGATGGAAGGGGCGGAGATCCATGCCGACTGGCTGGCGACGGGAGCGACGCGGCCGGTCGACCCGCGGGTAAGCGGGCCATTGTCGCGCGCCGCCGCCATTCCGGCCACGGTCTATATCAGGGCAATGCGCCGCCGCACGGCGCTGGCCGCCGCGATGGATGACCGGCTGGCGTCGGTCGACGTGCTGGCCCTGCCGACCACACCGGTGACGGCGCCGACGATCGTGTCGATGACCAGCGACGAGGCTCTGTGCAACAGGACGGAAGGCCTTCTGCTGCGCAACACGCAGGTCGCCAACCAGTTCGATCTATCAGCCATCTCGCTGCCGATGCCGGCAATGACGCGTCCGGCCGGGCTGATGCTGGTGGCGCGCAATGGCCATGACCACCACCTGCTGCGCATCGCAACTGGCGTGGAGGGGCTGCTTGCAAATTGATCGGATAGCGCGTGTCAGCGCGACGAGCAGTGGCCGCGTTCGCTGTCCTTGGCGGCGCGTTCGATGCTGGTGGCGACCAGCCAAGGCAGGGTGTACCGCTTGCCGTTGAAGGTCCGGGTGCGGTTCTCGATCGAGCCGACAACAACGACCTTGCCGGCATAGAGCTTGTCTGAAAGATCGAGCGCCTTGTCTTGCTGCGGCAGGCGATCGATGTCGATTGAAACGCCTTTGATGAGCTTCCCAGCAGCGAGGTCGAGTGCGCTGTTCGATGGACAGGGTGCCGCCACGCAGCGTATGCCGTTGTCGCAGAACACGTAGCTACCCTGTCCGTTGGCGAAGGCTTGCGCCGTCGCCACGCAGAAGCCGGCGGTCAGTAGGAACTTTGTGACGCTTGCCATGCCGGCACCATCGCCGGCGAATTCGGGAAAATTGGGGCGCTTTCAGAAATCGGCAAGGAACCGCCGCCGGTAGTGCTCGACCACTTCGGGGTTGCGCAGATTGACCGGCAATCTGTTGGCCAGCACCAGCAAGGCTTCGCCAGCCGCGCCGACGCCCATGCGCATCATCGACTGCTCGGTAATCCCAGCCATGTGCGGGGTGACGATGACGTTGTCGAAGCCGAAATAAGGATGGTTGGGCGGTAGCGGTTGTGTAGCAAAAACATCGAGCGCAGCGCCGCCGATGCGGCCCTTCTGCAAGGCCTCGATCAGCGCGTTGTCATCGATCACCGGCCCGCGCGAAACATTGATCAGCAGCGCATCCGGCTTCATCCGCTCAATGCGCTCGCGGCTGATCAGCCCCCGTGTTTCGGGCGTCAGCGGGCAGCACAGAACGATGATGTCGCTCTGCTCGATGAGTGCATCGATCGACAGGAAGCCGACCCTGTCCGGCGCCGGCCGCATGCTGCGCGTCGTCGCCACCACATTCAGATCGAACCCATGGGCGGCGATGTGGCCAACCGCCTGACCGATCGCGCCGAGGCCGACAATGCCGATCGTCTTGCCCGCTAGCTCGCTGGCCACCACCGTGTGTTCGCGGCCCGCCAGCCAGCCCTTCGCACGCAAGTCGCGGTCCAACACACGGAAGCGCCTAAGCAGCGCCAGCGCCGCGAACATCACATATTCGGCGACAGATCGCGCGTTCACCCCCGGCACGTTCGCCACCAGCACGCCGGCCGCATTGGCCGCTTCCATCGGTACCATGTCCAGCCCGGCGCCGTGGCGGATCGCGGCCCTGAGCTTCTTCGCGCCTTCGAAAAGCGCCGCAGGCAAGGGAGCGCGAACGATGATGACATCGGCGTTCCTCGCCTCGGCGGCCAGCGTGGCCGCATCGAGGGCGGAAGCAACGACGAGTTCGCCGGCCCCGGTCAGCATGGAAGCGGCACGAGGGTGCAGTCTGTGTGTTGACAGGATCTTGGGCATTTCAGGCCTTTTCGAGCGCAGGGCTTTCCGGTTCCGTCCCACGCCCCTCGATCAGCCCCTTCCAGTAGCTTTCCGCGCCTTGCAGGTGGGCGCTCATCAGCGCCTGGGCGAGATTGCCATCGCGGCGCAGCAGCGCCTCGTAGATCTGGATATGCTCGGCATGGGAGCGCACGCTGCGTTCGGGATCGTTGAAATAGATCGGCAGGCGCAGTTCACCCATCATGTAGTAGACGCTGCAGATATTGTGGAAGACGCTGTTCTTGGTCGCCCGCACGATCTCGAGGTGGAACTCGCGGTCTTCCCGGGCAAGCCCTTCACCGGCGGCGATGCGATCCTCGGAGGCCTTCAGGATCTCGCGCAGCCGCTCGAAATTCTCCTCGGTGGCGCGTGAACAGGCAAGTTCGGCGGCCTTGATCTCGTGGATCTTGCGCAACTCGACCGTCTCGTAGATCTGGACGGGATCGAGCGGCAGGCCGGCGCGGGCGAACAGCGCCATCGCCTCGACGCTCGCCTGCTTCGTATCGATGTAGATGCCGGATTTCGCCCGTCGCTCGACGATGCGCATGGCCTCGAGAATGGCCAGCGCCTCGCGGATCTGGCCGCGGCTGACGCTGAAATGCTCTGCCAGTTCGCGCTCCGACGGCGTGCGGCCCGTCTCCTTGTCCGAATGGGAGAACAGATAGGCGGCGAGTTCCGCGAGAAGGTTCTTTTCTTTCATGTCAGCCGTGTTGCGCGTGCGCCTCCAGGAACCGCTCCGAAATGGTGAATCCCAGCCCGGGTCTATCAGGGATCGCTACCATACCGTCCTTTGCTTCGACAGTCTCTTCGATCAGATCGTGGATCATCGGGTTGGCGCCGAGCGAATATTCGACGGTGAAGCTCGCCGGCGACGCAGCGCAGACATGCAGCCCGGCAAAGAAGCAGGGCGCGCCGGCCCAAAGATGCGGCGCAAAGCGCAGATTGAAGGCGCTGGCGATGGTGCCGATCTTCATCGCCTCGCTGATGCCACCGCAAAAGGCCGGATCCGGCTGGAATATATCGGCGGATTTGAGCACGGCGAGGTCGCGGAAGGCATAGCGCGTCGCCTCGCTTTCGCCGGTGGCGATCGGGATCGAACCGCAGGCGCGCACCTCGGCCATGCCGGGCTTGTCGTCGGCGATCACCGGCTCCTCGAACCAGGCGAGATCGAGGTCGCCGGCGAGATGGATAAAGCGCTTGGCTTCGGCCACCGTGTAGGTGCCGTGCGCGTCGACCATCAGGTCGATATCGGGACCGAGCGCCTGTCTGGCGGCACGGACGCGAGCGGCCGAGATATGTGGGGCGCCGTCCATGGCGCCGACGCGCATCTTCAGCGCCTTGAAACCGCCCTTGGTGATGTAGGACTGCAGCTGGTCGCCGATGGCTTCCGCAGTAGCCCAGCCGCCGGAAGCATAGGCCGGCATGCGGTCCAGCTTGCGGCCGCCGAGCAGCCGCCAGACCGGAACGCCGAGCGATTTGCCAAGAATGTCCCACAATGCGATGTCGACGGCGCTGATAGCGGCGATGCTCATGCCGCGTCGCGCCAATTGCGGCATGGCGTGGCCGGCGCGAGCGGCGCTGTCGTGGCGCGTGCCATTATAGAGCATCTCCCATATGACGCCGATGTCAGCCGGGTCGCGGCCGACCAGCTGCGGGCCGACCTCGTAGTTCAGCAAATGGACAAGGGCGCCGTAGCTGCCGGCGCTGCCGGCGGCATTCTTGCCCTCGCCCCAGCCGACCAGCCCGTCGTCCGTCTCGATGCGCAGGATGGCGGCGTCGAACGTCGCCACCTGACCGAAGTCGCTGCGGTGCTGCTTCGCGGCTTCGATTGGTATGCGGACCCACCAGGCTTGGACCGTCTTGATGCGCATGTTAATCCTCGGCCCGGCCGCGGTGAGGCGGAAGGGCTTTTCCAAACGGCTCGGCTACTTGATCAGCGGCAGCAGCGTTTCCGCGTTGATGCGCATCTGGTCGGTGTAGAATTTCTCCGTGAGCACGCTGGAGCCGTGGTCCTGAATGAATTTCAGCTGCTCCGGCGAGATGTCGACGGGGTTGCGTTCGACCATGTCGGGATAGGGGGCAGCCGGCGTGCGGTCGACGGGGGCGACGAATTCATTGGTCAGCGCGCCGTCATAGCCGATCTCCTTCAGCGTGCCGACGATCTTCAGCCAGTCGATCTGCCCGAGGCCGGCGGCGAAGCGGTTGTTGTCGGCGACATGGAAGTCGTACAGGCGCTTGCCGACCTGCCGGATGGCGTCGTAGACGTTAAATTCTTCCATGTGGATGTGGTAGGCGTCGAGGCAGACGCCGCATTCGGGACTGACCGCATCGGCCAGCGCCAGTGCCTGGGCGCCGCGGTTGAACAGATAGGTCTCGAAGCGGTTGAGCGGCTCGACCGCGATCTTGACGCCGACCTTCTTGGCGTGGGTGAAGCATTCCCGGGTGGCGTCGACCACCCATTTCCACTCCTCTTCCTCGGTGCCGTCCGGCACCACCTTGCCGACGGTGGCCGGAACCAGCGTGATGATCTCGCCATCAAGTTCGCTGACCATGGTCAGCACATCCTTGACATACTGCACCGAGCGCTCGCGCTGGCCCTGGTCCTTGGCGGCGAGATTGCGCTCGCCCAGCATCAGCGTCACCGCTCCCCAGCAGCGAATGCCGTACTCGTTCAACAGTGCGCGCGTCTCCTTGGGCTTGTACTGTTCGGGTTCGCCGGAGATCTCGATCGACTCGTAGCCGAATTTCTTGATGCGCTTGAGCGTCGTTTCCAGCGGCTCCGCCCGCATCCAATTGTGCGTCGAAAGATGCATGGTCTATCCTTCCCAGAATCGCCTGTACCAGTTCGCCTGCGGCGCACTCTGCCGAAGCGTGCCGCATGATTCCTCCCCAAGGCGTCCCAGCATTTTTTGCAAACTGGTTCGACCAATTGGGCTTGAAGGGAGGTCTACAGTAATTTCATCTGGACGGCAAGAACTGCTGCCATCAAGCGTTGGCTCCTGTCTATGCTATTGATTATACTTAAACATGTGGCTTAACTCGGCATGGTTGCAGGACCGTCGCAGCGCGTCAAATGGCTTGACCAGATTTCGGCATTTGGTAATACCAGAATAGCAGCGCTGAGTGCGCTGTGCAAAGAGACCAAAGACGCTGGCCCTGTTTTCAATCGGCGCTATGCTTGGTCGTGAAACATAGGGAGATGCCGATGCCGACGACGATGAAGGGGCCTGGTCTGTTCTTGGCGCAGTTTGCGGGCGACGCCGCGCCGTTCAATTCGCTGGCCTCGATCACCAAATGGGCGGCTGGTCTGGGCTACAAGGGCGTGCAGATCCCGACATGGGACGCTCGACTGTTCGATCTCGAGAAGGCAGCCTCCTCCAAGGCCTATTGCGACGAGGTGAAGGGCATCTGCGCCGATGCCGGCGTCGAAATCACCGAACTGTCGACGCATCTGCAGGGGCAACTGGTGGCGGTGCATCCCGCCTATGACGCGCAGTTCGACGGCTTTGCGCCGGCTGCGGTGCACAACAATCCAAAAGCCAGGCAGCAATGGGCGGTCGAACAGATGAAGTTCGCCGCCAAGGCGTCGAAGAATCTCGGGCTCAAGGCGTCGGTGTCGTTTTGCGGCGCGTTGGCCTTCCCATACCTCTACCCATGGCCGCAGCGGCCGGCGGGACTGATCGAGGAAGCATTTGCCGAGCTGGGCAAGCGCTGGAAGCCAATCCTCGACGTCTATGACGAGAACGGCGTCGATATCGGCTACGAAATCCATCCGGGCGAGGACGTGTTCGACGGCGCGACATTCGAGATGTTCCTCGATGCGGTCGGCGGCCACAAGCGCTGCAACATCAACTACGACCCGTCGCACTTCCTGCTGCAGCAGCTCGATTATCTCGAATTCATCGACATCTATCACGAGCGGATCAAGGCGTTCCACGTCAAGGACGCTGAATTCAATCCGACCGGGCGGCAAGGCGTCTATTCCGGCTACCAGAGCTGGACCAACCGCGCCGGGCGTTTCCGCTCGCTCGGCGACGGGCAGGTGGATTTCGGCGGCATCTTCTCCAAGCTCACCCAATACAATTACGATTCATGGGCGGTGCTGGAATGGGAATGCTGCCTCAAGCACCCGGAGGATGGTGCTGCCGAAGGCGCCCCCTTCATCCAGCACCACATCATCAGGGTGACGGAAAAAGCATTCGACGATTTCGCCGGCGGCACGACCGATAAAAAGGTGCTGCGCGGCATGATGGGGATCTAGCACAGATATCCCTCCCGAGGGGAGGGTGGCCCGGAGGGCCGGGTGGGGTCGGTCCATGCCGAGCTTCATGCCCGGCGACCCCACCCGCGCTACGCGTCGACCCTCCCCCTCAAGGGGGGAGGGGTATCTCAGATAACGAGGGAGAAAATCATGGTTGGCGCATCGAAGACGGAAACGGGAGGCGGTCCGATCCGCTACGGCATGGTTGGCGGCGGACAAGGCGCCTTTATCGGCGCGGTGCACCGCATCGCGGCGCGCATTGATAACGAGTTCGTGCTGGTTGCCGGCGCCTTGTCGTCGAATCCGGAGCGCGCCAAGGCCTCGGCGGCCGAGCTTGGGCTCGATCCGGCACGCAGCTACGGCTCCTATGCCGAGATGGCCCAGGCCGAGGCCAAGCGGCCGGACGGCATCGAGGTGGTGGCCATCGTCACGCCGAACAATGTGCACGTGCCGGCCGCCAAGGCTTTTCTAGAGGCCGGCATCCACGTCATCTGCGACAAGCCGCTGGCGACGACGCTGGCCGAGGCAAAGAAGCTGGCCGCGCTGGTCGAAAAGACCGGCAAGGTGTTTGTGCTGACGCATAACTACACCGCCTATCCGATGGTGCGGCAGGCACGCGAGATGGTGGCCAAAGGACAGCTCGGCGATATCCGCATCGTGCAGTCGGAATATCCGCAGGACTGGCTGACCGAAGATCTGGCCGCCACCGGCCAGAAGCAGGCTGCGTGGCGCTCAGACCCCAAGCAGGCCGGTGCCGGCGGTGCGCTGGGCGATATCGGCACGCACGCCTACAACCTCGCCCGTTTCGTCTCCGGGCTGGAGCTCGATTCGTTGTCGGCCGATCTCGATGCCTTCGTACCGGGGCGGCTGCTCGACGACAACATCAATGTGCTGCTGCGCTTCAAGCCGGTCGGCGGGTCGCACTCCGCCAAGGGCATGATCTGGGCAAGCCAGGTGGCGCCCGGCCACGAGAACGGCCTGAAATTGCGCATCTACGGCTCGAAGGGCGGGCTCGAATGGGTGCAGGCCGATCCGAACTATCTCTGGTACACGCCGTTCGGCCAGCCGAAGCAGTTGATCACCCGAAACGGCGCGGGAGCGTTGCCCGTCGCCGGGCGCGTCAGCCGCGTTCCGCCAGGCCATCCGGAAGGCTATCTCGAAGGTTTCGCCAACATCTACCAGGAAGCCGCGCGGGCCATTCGTGCGGCGCGCCGGAAGGGCGGCAAGCCGGCTAAGGATGTCGTTTTCCCAACTGTGCAAGACGGCGTCGAAGGCATGGCCTTCATCGAGGCCTGCGTGAAATCGGCGAAGAAGAATGGAGCGTGGACGAAGCTCTGAAGGGGTGGTGATATTCAGGTGAGACCGGCCTGCAAATGGCAGTTTCCTGCGCTTCCGGTGCTCATGTACCAAAAGTACGCTCCGCTCCGGTTCTCGGAACCCACCATTTTCGGCTCGGCCTGACCTGAATCTCACCACCCCTCCGGCGATCGAGCGAATGAAGGGGAGGGGCGTCGATGAAAATCGGCATGTGCATGTTGTTGTGGACGACCAGTGTCACGAAAAAACACGAGCCGTTGTTGAGGGATATCAAGGCGACCGGCTTCGACGGCGTCGAGATACCGATCTTCTCCGGCACGCCGGACGACTACAAGAAGCTCGGCGAGCTGCTCGATCGTATCGGGCTGGAACGCACCGCCGTCTCGGCGATGGGCGATCCGGCGATGAATTTGATCTCGCCGGATGGCTCGACGCGCAAGGCCGGTATCGACTACATGAAATCGACGATTGATTGCGCTCAAGCGCTGGGCGCGAACACTTTGAGCGGTCCGCTGCATTCGACGCTTGGCGCCTTTTCCGGCAGCGGGCCGACGGCGGCCGAGAAAAAGCGCTCGGTCGCCTCGCAACGCGCCATCGGCGATCATGCCGGCAACAGAAACGTCACTATCGGGCTGGAGGCGCTCAATCGCTTCGAATGTTATCTGCTCAACACGATGGACGATCTGTCGGAGCATATCGACGCGATCGACCGGCCGCACGTCAAGGCGATGTACGATACCTTCCATGCCAATATCGAAGAAGCTGACCCGATCGGGGCCTATACGCGCAACCGCAAGAACATCGTCCATATCCATATTTCGGAGAACGATCGCGGCGTGCCGGGCCGCGGCCACGTCCCCTGGAAGGAGACTTTCTCCGCCATTCGCAAGAGCGGCTACGACGATTGGCTGACGATCGAGGCGTTCGGGCGTTCGCTGAAGGATTTGGCCGCGGCCACCAAGGTGTGGCGCGACTTTTCCGAAGGCCCGGAAGCTGTTTACCGCGACGGCTACAGGCATATCAGGAATGGATGGAGGAAGGCGCCCTAACCGCACGTCTGCGTAACGCCCCCGTCAGCCCTGGCCGGCCTGGATCCGGTTGTAGTCGTGGATCGTCCTGCTCAAGCGGCGGCGCAGGAAAATTGGAAATGCTGTCGAAGATGAAAACGACGAGCAGGACCAAGAGCACCATGTAGAAGACATTGGCCCAGTTGGAATTGGTGCGCATCGCCTCCCAGAGCTTCAGGCCGATGCCACCGGCACCGACGGCGCCGATGATCGTCGCGCCCCTGGTGTTGGATTCCCACTGATAGAGTGTCTGGCTGATGAAGACCGGGATCACTTCCGGCAGCACGCCATAGCGCTGCACCAGCAAGCCATTGGCGCCGGTCGACTGGATGCCCTCGCGTGGCTTGTCGTCGATGTTCTCGAGGCCTTCCGAATAGACTTTGCCGAGCGTGCCGATCTCGGTGAAGAAAATCGCGGCGCTGCCGGCAAGCGGGCCCGGGCCGAAGGCGCGGGTGAAGAACAGCGCCCAGATCAGCATGTCGACCGAACGCATGAAATCGAAGAACCGCTTTAGCACCTGGCTAAGCAGGCCGCTCGGGGTGATGTTGCGGGCGGCGAAGAAGGCGAGCGGGAAGGCAACGATGCCGCCGAGCAAGGTGCCGAGAAACGCCATGACGATGGTCTGGAACAGCTTCGTCCAGACGTCGCCATGCTGCCATTGGGCGTTGTTCCAGATATTGTCGGCGGCCAGCGCAATGTTTGATGTGCCCGGCTTGAGCTGGGGTCCGGACATCAGCAACGAGACCACCTCGCCGGGCGACTTGCCGAAGAAGGGCGAGCGTGTGTCGAAGACGAAATTCGCCCAGCCGAGGAAGCGTTTGCGGACCTTGACGCGATCGACGGTTATACGGACCTCGCCGGCAAAGCCCATCCTGGCGACGATCTCATCGTCATGCGCGGTGATCCACTCCGGCACCGGGCCGGATATTACCGGTTTGCCGCTGGCCAAGGACACCGGCACCGTCTGGCCATTGGCGACCAGCGTCGCCTCGGTCTTGTCGAAGGTGACCGATTTGGCCCGGCCGTCGATCAGGATGGTGTAGGAGCCGTTGGCGTTGGTGATGACCCAATCGGGATGCGGGTCTTCGCCGAGCGCCGAAAAACGCGGATATCTGGGTGTGATCTGAGGCTGGTCGAGACGGAATTCCGGCTGCAGATCGTAGCTGATCCATTGCGTCAGGAAGAGCGGCAGGCGCTCCCAGTGCGATTCCCTCAGCACTTGCGGCAGGCTGAAGAACCACAAGGCGTAGAGGAGATAGAGCAGGATGCCGGTGAACAGGACCAGCGGGCCGAAGCGTTTGTACAAGGGCCGCCGGAACACTTGGGGAAAGCGCTCCTCGATCGACCGCATCTGATCGGCGGTCATTGCGGCCATGGGCAGTCTTCTTGTTGATTTGCCATGATCTTTTCCAAAAACCGGAATCCACTTTTTGGGATCATGGTCAGGCACCCATCATGAATGCCTGCTCGCCGACGAGCTTGCGGCGTAGCCAGGCGGAAAACTGGTCGACGAGGAAGATCGTCGTGAACAGCAGCAGCACCAATGCCAGTGTCTTGGCGCCGAAGCCGCGCGAGATGGAGAGCTTCAGTTCCTCGCCGATGCCGCCACCGCCGACCGCACCGATAATGGTCGAGATACGCACATTGATCTCGATCCTGAGCAGCGTGTAGGACATGAAATTGGGCAGCACTTGCGGCAGGCCGGCAAAGCGCACGCGCTCGAACCAGTTGGCGCCGACCGCGCGCAGGCCTTCTTCGGCGCGCATGTCGATGTTTTCGTTGATCTCGTAGAAGAGCTTGCCGAGAGCGCCGATGGAATGCAGGCCGATGGCGATGATGGCTGCGACCGGGCCGGTCGAGAGGATGGCTGCGAACAGGCCGGCAATGACGATCTCGGGGAAGGCGCGAAGCAGTTCCATGAAGCGCTTGACGACGAGCCTGAGCACCGGACTGGGCGTCAAGTTGCGCGCGGCGATGAAGGAAAAGGGCACCGCAAAGACAAAGCCGATGAAAGTGGAAACCAGCGCCACGTTAAGCGTGGTGAGCATCAGCTCGAAATATTCGGGTAGATAAAAGCCGCCCCAGAGATAGACGCGGCCAAGCGGGAAGTTGAACTCTTGGCTGCCCTTGTCGTGCGGCGATGCGATGTCGAAAAGCGCCCGCCAGACGTCGTTCCAGTCCTTGGGAACAAGCCAACTAAGGAAATCCAGTATGTGCGGCAGCCGATCGAAGAAATGTCCGGCATTGGCCTCGTCGGCGAACCACATGGCTGTGCACATGGCGACAAGCAGTGAGCCGATGCCGAGCGCCGTGTAGAACCGGCGCAAGGACGTCTGGCGTCGCCAGGCGTCTGCTGCCTGCCGGACCGCGTCTGAACGAATTGTAGCGGCGAAGGTCATACGGGGTCACGAGCGGACACGCAAAAAGGGCGGCGACCGCATCGGCCCGAAAGTTGACTTTCGGAAAGCACGATGCGGCATCTAAGTGTTAGAGCGTACTTTGTGCGTCCAAGTGGACGCACGTCGCTCTAATGGACGCCGCCCTTTCCGCAATTGTCGTCAGCCGCCGATCGCGGCTTTGCGGGCTTCGACGATGACGCTGTAGAAGTCCGGCTTCACCGGAACGTAGCCGGTGAAATCGCCGCCTTCGATGGCCTCGAAGCAAGGCTTGTCCTTGGCCGGCAGGCTGGTGAAGAAGTTGGCGAGCTTGGCGCTCATATCGCCGCCGAGTGCGGTGCGCACGACCAGCGGGCCGTTCGGGATCGAGCCGGAGCGCCAGACTTCGACGAAATCGTTGGGGTCCACGGCGCCCTTGGCGACTTCCTTGTGGAAGGTGCCGGAGGTGTAGCCGTTCTTGAAGTCGCCGATGCCCGAGGAATCGTCAACCGCAACATCGACCTTGCCGTCGCGAACCGCGAGAAGGTTGTTCTCGTGGCCGCCATTGAACTGGGTCGAGGCGAAGAAGGTTTCGTTCGAAGCGCCAGTGTCCTTCGGGATCTGGGTCAGCGGGATCAGGTAGCCGGAGGTCGAATCCGGGTCGGCATAGCCGAGTTTCTTGCCCTTGGCCGACTTGATGTCGGTGATGCCGGACGACTTCAGCGCAAGGCCGATCGAATAATAGCCGGTCGCGCCGTCGGTCTGCTGGGTGGTGAGGATCGGGGTCACGGCGTTCGGATCCTTGAGGTAGACGCTGGCATAGCCCGACGCGCCAAGCTCTGCGAAATCGAGCGTGCCGCCGAGCAGGCCCTGGATAACGCCGTCATAGTCGGCGGCCGGGAACAGCGAGACCTTCTCGAAGCCGAATTCGGACTTCATGTGATCGGCGAGGCACTGAAAGTTGCGCAGCCGGTCCGCTTCGTTTTCACCGCCAAGGATGCCGATGCGGAATTCCTTGATATCCTGGGCGTGAGCGGCGCTTGCCGCGATAGCGAGCAATGAAACGGCGCCAAAAACCATCTTCCTGAACATTATCTCTCTCCTGTTGGTCCCGGCCTCGCGCCGGTAGCGTTCGAATTTTTTGACAGGTGCCTTTGACGCGGGCGGGCGATCAGGCCGTTCTCAATATCCCGGGAATGCGGGCTCGAGCGGTCCGGCGGATGCAGCGATTTTCTGTTTGATGGTGACACTGGTGGAGGTGATGGCCTCGGAGATTTCGCCGCCATTGCTGTCGGCGCCGTAGACCATGCGCACGGCCTCGCGGTTGAGGGCTTCGGGCGGGCCGTCAAAGACGACCTTGCCGGCGGCCATGCCGATGATGCGGTTGCAGTAGGTGCGGGCCGTATCCAGCGTGTGCAGATTTGTGATGACGGTGATGCCCTCGCGCAAATTGATGTCCTGCAGCGAATCCATCACCACCTTGGCGTTGAGCGGATCGAGCGAGGCAATCGGCTCATCCGCCAGCAACACCTTCGGCTGCTGCATCATGGCGCGCGCAATCGCAACGCGCTGCTGCTGGCCGCCGGAAAGCGTGCCGGCCGGCTGCAGGGCGGTGCGGGCGATGTCGAGGCGCTCGAGGGCTGCAACCGCCTCGGCGCATTCACCGCGGGAGAACATGCCAAATAGGTTGGACACGGTCGAACGGTGATTGAGCCGGCCGAGCAGCACATTGGTCAGCACATCGAGGCGCGGCACCAGGTTGAACTGCTGGAAGATCATGGCGCAGTCGCGCTGCCAGCGTCGGAGCGGCGAGCCGCGCAGCCGGGAGACCTCGACGCCGTTGAACAGGATGGATCCCTGGCTGGGATCGATGAGGCGGTTAATCATGCGCAGCAGCGTCGATTTGCCGGCGCCGGAGCGGCCAATGATGCCGACCATCTGGCCTTGCGGAATCGCGATGTGAACATTGCTGACGGCGGTGTTCTTGCCGAACCGGCGGGTGACGCCGCGGATTTCGAGCGTAGCTGACATTTCTGGCGTTGCTGACATGGGGTAAGTTCCAGTCCAGTCGCGGTTGAAGGTCTGTTAACCCTCGCTAGCGCAACGGCATGAACCTGCGGTGTCGGATTGATGTCAGTTTTGTTACTGCCCGCAGGCGCGTTTGGCGCGAAGGCGAGTTGACCCAAACCGCTGCCGTCCGGGCGGCTTGGATGGGATCAGCCGAGGATCAGCAACTCCTCGAAATGCTCCATGTCCCTGAAGCGGCAAAAGGCAGGTGGCCGCAGCTCGATCACCGGAGCCTGGCGGGCAAACAGCGAGAGGCAATCGTCGAACAGATCTTGCCACTCGGACGCCCTTTCGTCCGCCAGACGCCGGATCTGGTAGGCGAACGTGATGTGGAAGACGTAAGTGTCGTGGTCGGGATGCCGGTATCCGAAAGGCGCCGACAAGGCATCGCGCCATGCGCGCAGGATATGCACGTCCTCATCGGTTGCGCCGGCAACGGTCAAGCCGTCGGCACGACATCGACGACCTTGATCTTGAAGGCGCCGTAGCCTTCGAAGCCGTTCAGGCGTTCCTGATAGAGGCGGGTCATGTCGTCGATGCTGGTGTCGAGCGGCACATCCTCCGGCCAATAGGGAAGCCGGCGGCGGTATTCGATGATGCCCTGGAACAGCGTCATGTGCAGGCTGGAGACGGGCGTGAAGGCCAGCCCGTCGGCATCAGGCATGGCGCGCATGCGCTCGCGCACGTCGATGATCACCGCTTCCGAAGCCGAGCCGTTGACGAGATGGCAGACGACCGTGTTGCCGGGCTCGTTGAGAAAATTACCAGAGGTGTCGTAGCGCCTGCCGAGATGCACCGGAGGGGTCGGGTTCGAGCCGGCAAAGAATCCGGCGAGCGAAGGTCTGACTGAAACAGGCATTGCGATCTCCAAACGAAGGCCGCGTCCTGCCCCGACGATGTGTCAGGGACATGAAAACCGTGCCAAGAAGTAGAATATCAAAGGCATGATTCGCCAAGTGATGCTGCCGGGGTTTCCACATCATCAAGATTGAAATGAAGATTCAAACTCGTATCAAAGAGAGGCTTCCTAATTGCTACGTTGGCGCCAGTGGTTGCGACTGTATGCTGCAGGGGTAGTCGCTGCGATGAGTTTCACAGTGGCCCTGGTTTTGACGTCCATATATCGGGTTGGTAGCTTGAACCATCCAATATCTGGATACTTGTACAATTATGGAAATGGGCGTGACGCGGCCATTATTCTAATGATTGTCATTTTTTTAATCGTGCTAGTTACGATAAATTTTGCAAATAAAGTTGAGGAAAAAACCCAATCGCTTATAGATATTGGTTATGACAAAAAATTTATAGAACTTATCAGGTTAAATCAGACTGGTGTTGCTATTCTTATTACGTTAGGATTTCTTTCTATTATTTTGGACATTTGCCTGAGCGGCTGACTTATTCAGGGCGTCAACCCCCATGCTTCTCCAAAAACTGATTGGCCTCCAGCTCGCGGAAATCGTCGAGCGCGGCGCGTAGCCGGGCGTGATCCCAATCCCACCAGGCCAGCGCTTGATAGCGCTCAGCCGTGCGGCGGTCGAAGCGTTCGCGGATTGGTTTTGCCGGCACGCCACCGACGATGGTGTATGGGGCGACATCCCTGGACACGACGGCGCCGGCGCCGACTGCTGCACCATCGCCGACGGTGACGCCGGGCAGGATGGTCGAGCCGTGGCCAAGCCAGGTGTCGTGGCCGATAGAGACGCGTTTGGCGCGGCGCTGGGCAAAGAATTCGCTCTCGTGCTCGGCGTCGTCCCAATAATCCGAGGCGCGATAGGTGAAATGGTGCAGCGTCGGCCGCCAGGTCGGATGGTTGGTAGCGTTGATGCGCACGCTTGCGGCGATGTTGGCGAATTTGCCGATCGTTGCGCACCAGACGCCGCAGTCCTGCATCATATAGGAATAGTCGCCGAGCGTGCTTTCGGAAACCCGGCAGCGCTCGGCGATCTCGGTCCAGCGGCCAAGCGTCGAGTTCTCGACTTCCGCCGTCTCGTGGATCAGCGGCGCCTCCAACAGTTTCCTGGTCATGCGGCGATTTTCCCGGCGGCGAAGGCGGTCACGTCGATGACGCGGTCGGCGACCGCCTCACTCACGTCGTGATCGTGGAAGATGCCGAGCAAAGCGACGCCCGCTGCCTTCTTGGCGGCGATCAGGGAAATCACCACATCGCGGTTCCTGGCATCGAGCGAAGCGGTCGGCTCGTCGAGCAGCAGGATCGGGTGCTCGGTGATGAAGCCGCGCGCGATGTTGACGCGCTGCTGTTCACCGCCGGAGAACGTCGCCGGCGGCAGCGCCCAGAGCTTCTCCGGCAGGTTGAGCTGCGCCAGCAAGGCGCGTGCCTTGCCGTGCGCGACCTCGCGCTCCTCGCCGCGCTCGACCAGCGGTTCGGCCACGACGTCGAGCGCAGAGACACGCGGCACGGTGCGCAGGAACTGGCTGACATAGCCGATGGTAAGCCGGCGCACGGCAAGCACGGTGCGCGGGCTGGCCGAGGCGAGATCGATGAGCCCGCCCTCGTGCTGGACGATGATCTGGCCTTCATCGGCGGCATAATTTCCGTAGAGCATTTTCAGGATCGAGCTCTTGCCGGCGCCGGACGGGCCGCCGAGCACGGCGCATTCGCCGGCCCTGATCGCGAACGAGACACCGGCGACCACCGGCAGTTTGATGCCGTCGCGCAGATGCATGGTGAAGCTCTTCGCGACATCGGAGACAACGAGCGGGGTTGCCATCAGAGGGTTCTCCCGTTCGGCGCTTCGCCGGCCCGCAATGTCTTCGCCTGAGCACCCCCCTCTGGCCTGCCGGCCATCTCCCCCTCAAGGGGGGAGATCGGCAACTTCGATGTCCCATCCGCTTTGCAGCGTCGATGATTGGCGTAGGCGGTGACGACATCCAATCTCCCCCCTTGAGGGGGAGATGGCCGGCAGGCCAGAGGGGGGTACGCCGGAGAAATCATCTTCAAACCTGCAGGATGGAAGAAACAAGCAATTGCGTGTAAGGCGCGCGGGGATCGTCGAGCACTCGGTCGGTGAGGCCGCTTTCGACGACGCGCCCGTCCTTCATCACCATCATGCGTTGCGACAAAAGCCGTGCCACCGCAAGGTCGTGGGTGACGACGATCGCCGCCAGGCCGAGGTCGGTGACCAGGCCACGCAAAAGATCGAGCAGGCGCGCCTGCACCGAGACGTCGAGGCCGCCGGTCGGCTCGTCCATGAACACCAGTCGCGGCCCGGTGACGAGATTGCGGGCGATCTGCAGGCGCTGGCGCATACCGCCGGAAAAGGCGCGCGGCTCGTCGTCGATGCGGTCTTCGTCGATCTCGACACGAGACAACCAGTCGACCGCCGTTGCGCGGATCCTGCCATAGTGACGGTCGCCGACCGCCATCAGCCGCTCGCCGACATTGGCGCCGGCCGACACCGTCATGCGCAGCCCGTCGGCCGGGTTCTGATGGACAAAACCCCAATCGGTGCGCATCAGGAAGCGGCGCTCGGCCTCGCTCATGCGGTAGAGTTCGCGAAACTGGCCGTCGCGCATCCGGTAGCTGGCGGTGCCGGAGCTGGGCAGCAGTCGAGTTGACAGGCAGTTGAGCAAAGTCGTCTTGCCGGAACCGGATTCGCCGACCACCGCCAGCACTTCGCCCGGCCAGAGGTCAAAAGTGACGTTCTCGCAGCCGACGCGCGAGCCGTAGAATTTGGACAGCGCCGAAACGCGCAGCAGCGGTTCGTTTGTCATTGCGCCGGCTCCGTTTTTCCTGGGGCAAGATGGGTCTCGGGCGCGAGATGGCCGCGGTGGCCTTCCGCGCGCCGCTTCTCGCAATGATCGGTGTCGGAGCAGACGAACATGTGGCCGCCATGGTCGTCGAGGATGACCTCGTCGAGATAGACGTTCTCGGCCGCGCACAGCGCGCAGGGCTGGTCGAAGGTCTGCACCTCGAACGGATGGTCCTCGAAATCGAGGCTGACCACATCGGTGAAGGGCGGCAGCGCGTAGATGCGCTTTTCGCGGCCGGCGCCGAACAATTGCAAAGCCGGCGAACGGTGCATCTTGGGATTGTCGAATTTCGGCGTCGGCGAGGGATCCATCACATAGCGGCCCTCAACCTTGACCGGGTAGGCGTAGGTGGTGGCGATGCGGCCGTGCCTGGCGATGTCCTCGTAGAGCTTCACATGCATAAGGCCGTATTCCTCCAGCGCATGCATTTTGCGCGTCTCCGTTTCCCGCGGCTCGAGGAAGCGCAGCGGCTCGGGGATCGGCACCTGGTAGACCAGCACCTGACCGGCACTCAGCGGATATTCAGGGATGCGGTGGCGGGTCTGGATGATGGTCGCCTTGGCCGTTTCGGTGGTGACCGCGACATTGGCGACCTTCTTGAAGAAGGCGCGGATCGAGACGGCATTGGTGGTGTCGTCGGCGCCCTGGTCAATGACCTTGAGCACATCGTCCGGGCCAATGATCGAAGCGGTAACCTGGACGCCGCCGGTGCCCCAACCATAGGGCATCGGCATTTCGCGCGAGGCGAACGGCACCTGATAGCCAGGAATGGCGATGCCCTTGAGGATGGCGCGGCGGATCATCCGCTTGGTCTGTTCGTCAAGATAGGCGAAGTTGTAGGTGGCGATGTCGGTCATGGCGATCGCTTCCGCTCTGTGCTACCGAATTGAGTTCCAAGACACGGAAAAGGGGCTGGGCTCCGATGACCCCGACCGGATGGATGCGCCTCGGGATCCTGTTGCTGGTGTTCGTCGGGGTGGTTGCCTTTGTGCTTCGAAGAATAGTTCTTCCTGAGCCGAGGGAAGGCGCGCAAGGCGAGACCATTGGCGGCAGTAGCGGTTACGGCGGATCCGGAGGCCATTCCCCAGACGGGGGAGGTCACGGTGGTGGAGCTAACTGAAGTCATTCCGCTGCCTGCCTCTTCTCTTCGTCCTTGCCGGCATTTTCGCGGGCGTCGTGCTCGGTGCGTATGCGGCGCACGAGGTCGAGCTCGGCCTGGAAGTCGACATAATGCGGCAGCTTCAGATGCTCGACGAAGCCGGTCGCCTGGACATTGTCGGAATGCGAGATGACGAACTCCTCGTCCTGGGCGGCGGCGATGACATCCTCACCCAACTCCGGGGCGCGCAGCGCGCGGTCGCATAGTGCCATGGCCATCGCCTTGCGCTCGCTCTGGCCGAAGACGAGGCCGTAGCCGCGGGTGAATTGCGGCGGCGCCTTGGCCGAGCCCTTGAACTGGTTGACCATCTGGCATTCGGTGACGCGGATGCTGCCGAGCGGCACGGCAAAGGGCAGTTCCGGCACGTCCAGTTCCAGTTCGACCTCGCCGATGCGAACCTCGCCGACGAAGGGATGGTTGCGCGCGTAGCCGCGCTGGGTGGAATAGCCGAGCGCCAGCAGAAACCCCTCGTCGCCGCGCGACAGCGCCTGCAGGCGGATGTCACGCGCCATCGGGAATTCGAGCGGCTCACGGGTGATGTCGCCGGGGACATGATCGCCGGGCATGTCGCCGTCGGGCTCGATCAGGCCTTCGCGGGCGAGGATGGCCGAGACGCGCGGCATCGCCTCCGCTTCGCCTGCACGCTGTTCCGGCTCGGCGACATCGCCGCCGGCAGCAAGTTCGGGATCGAGCAGCCGGTGGGTGTAGTCGAAAGTCGGGCCGAGCAACTGGCCGCCGGGCAGATCCTTGTAGGTCGCCGACACCCGCCGCTCGACCAGCATCGTGCCGGTGTCGATCGCCCTGGTGTAGCCGAAACGCGGCAGCGTGGTGCGATAGGCGCGAACCAGGAAGATCGCCTCGATCATGTCGCCGCGCGCCTGGACGATCGCCAATGCCGCCAGTTCCCTGTCGTAGAGCGAACCTTCGCTCATCACCCGGTCGACGCCGAGCGCCAGCTGCTCGACGATCTGGTCTAGACGAAGTGCGGGCACCGAACGGTCGCCGCGCCGGCGGTCGGCGAGCAGTTTGTGAGCATTGCGAATGGCCGTCTCGCCACCCTTTACCGCAACATACATGCTACGCCTCCATCATCTTGATGCGCGTCGTGCGCGGCAGGCAGGCAATTGCGTCGAACGTGGCGAGGATGATATCGACGCCACGCGGAAAACGCTGGTTGTTCTGCTTCCATTGCTCGACGAAATGGCGCGGCATTTGCGCCGGCGCGATCGTCGCCGTCTTCTCGATGCCCGGGCCTTCGAGCAGCAGCGCAGCGCCGGAGACGAGATCGCCGACCTCGAGGATCAGCGTCGTGGAGCGATCGGGATAATCCTGGGTGCCTTGCGAAAACCCGTCGAACGCCATCATCTCGGCCGGCGTGGCGATCAGCGCGAAATGCGCGTCGGCCGGGGTGTTGGCCAGCGGCGCGCCGGTATGGAAGCCAAGCCAGGATTTCACCGCCGCCGACCCCTGCAAAGCCGGGTCGAGCCAGAGCGGCGTGTCGTTGTCGCACAGCGTCAGCGCAACGGCGCCGGCGGTGGCCGATAGCGGCACCGGGGGATGGGCGAGGGCCGGCAGCGGCTGCACGCTGCCTGGCCGCGCCATCGCGTCCATCACGGCACGGAATACGGTCTGGGCATTGAATACCGGATCGGCGAAGCCGCCTTCAATGGATTGAGTGGCGATATCCATCAGTCTTCTCCGCCCATGGTGAAGAAATCGACCTTGGTCGCCGCCGTCTCGGCGCGGCGCTGTTCACGCGCCTTGGCCAGTGCCGCCTGCAATGGCGCAACGATCCTGATCTCGACCTCATTGCGGTGGGCCGGGTCCTGCCACAGCGCATCGGCGATTGCCGCCAGCCTTGCCTTCTGCTTGTCGCGGCCGAGCGCGTAGCAGTGGCCGACATGGCCGGACGCAAGCCGCACCGTGGCACGGGTGACCGTCGCCTCGCCGACATTGAAAGGGGCACCACCGCCGCCGATGCGGCCGCGTACCGTAACCAGGCCGGTTTCGGGGCCACGCAGAAGTTCCGCTTCGCAAGGCAGGCCGGCTTCGTCCCAGAGGCGGACGATGTCGTCGCCGGCCGATTGCGCCAGCGTCGCCATCACGGCCTTGCGCTCGGCCTGCTCTCGCGCTTCCCGTCCTCGCATGGCCGGTGCTCCTCGTCTGCGTTCATTTGTCTATTGATATAGACAACTATACAAATTATATCCATTATCTAGCGCGTGTCCATGACGGGCACGTGACACGGGCCAAAAGACCGGCGCGAGGAATTGGGGCGGGAGATGATCGGACAAGCCAACAGCATCGAGCGGCGCAGCGGTGTCGCGCTGTGGCGGCAGATCGCCGACCAGATCCTGCATTCGATCGCCGCCGGCGATTTTCCCGAGAATGCCGCGCTGCCGCCGGAGATCGCGTTGGCCGGACGCTATGGCGTCAACCGCCACACGGTGCGTAGCGCTATCGCAGCGCTGGTGCAGGAGGGTGTGCTCAGGGCGGAGCAGGGGCGCGGCACCTTCGTGCTGTCGCGCAAGCGGCTGTCTTATCCGATCGGCGCCCGCACCCGCTTTTCCGAGGGATTGCAAGGACAGGCGTCCGAGCGGCATATCACCTTGCTCGCGTCATCGATCGAGCCGGCCAACCGCCGTGTCGCAGAGGGCTTAGGCCTTGCGACGGGGGCCGATGTGATACGCCTGGAAACGCGCGGCGAAGCCGATGGAATGCCGGTGTCCCGCGCGGCCGGATGGTTCGATGCCAGGCGCTTTGCCGGCATCGATGCCGCCATGGCGGAAACCGGTTCGATCACCGCATCGCTGGCACGTTTCGGCATCGACGACTATCTCAGGCAATCGACCGTGCTGTCGGCGCGCCATGCCGATGCCGCCGACCTTGCTGACCTCGACCTGCAGCCCGGCGCCATCGTGCTGGTGACGGTCGCCGTCAACGTCACGCCCGACGGTCAGCCGATACAGTTTTCGGACTCGCGCTTCCCGGCCGAGCGGATCGAGCTCAAACTGTCGGCGCTCTGAGATGCGGCAGCCCTGGCATCATCCGACTTGAATGACGGCCTTGATCAGGCCGGACTTCTCATGCGCCCAGCGGGCGAGGTCGTGCGGCGTCTCGCCAAGCGTGGTGCGGTGGGTGACCAGCTTTGTCAGCGGCAGCGCGCCGTTGCGGATCGAGGCGGCGACATGGTCGAAATCGGCACGCAGGGCGTTGCGGCTGCCGATCAGCATCATCTCGCGCTTGTGGAATTCGGGATCGGAAAAGGCGATGTCGTCCTTGACGACGCTAACCAGGACCAGCGCCCCGCCGTGCGCGACGTGGGCGAAGGCCGACTGCACCGACCGGGTGTTGCCGGTGGCATCGAAAACCACGTCGAAGCCGTCGCCGCCGGTTGCTTCCCGCACCAGGTCGGCAGCAGCGCCCCGCGAGCCGTCGAGGGTCGCGAAGCCGAGTTCGCTTTCGGCGAAACCCAGCCTCTCCGCACTCATGTCGAGCAGCGTCACGTCGAGCCCGGCGATGCGGGCGAACAGCGCCGTGCCGAGCCCGATCGGGCCGGCACCAATGACCAGTGTGCGCGCACCTGGATCAGCGAGCGAGCGCCGCACGGCATGGGCGCCGATCGCCAGGAATTCGACGGCGGCGGCATCGGCCAGCGACAGGCCGTTTGCCGGATAAAGATTTTGCGCCGGCACCAGGATCTGCTCGCACATGGCGCCGTCGCGGTGGACGCCGAGCACCTCGATCCTGACGCAGCAATTCGGCTTGCCTTGCCGGCAGGCGATGCATTTGCCGCAGGCGAGATAGGGATTGACGATCACCGCTTCGCCGACGGCGAGATCGACGTCCTCACTAACCTCGATCACGGTGCCGGAAACCTCGTGGCCCATGATGCGGGGATAGGCGAGGAACGGGTGCTTGCCTTCGAAGATGTGATAGTCGGTGCCGCAGATGCCGACATGGCTGACGGCGACCAGCGCCCAGCCGGCGGGGGGCGCGCCAGGCGCCGGACGGTCTTCGAGGACAAGTTCGCCGGGCGAGCGGCAGACGACGGCTTTCATGCTTCAATCCAGTCGGTTCATGGCACCGCCGGCCCTGCTGTCGCGAGGCCGGCGGTTATTGGGAGGCAGTCTATTTGCCGCGGCGGCGCAGCCCGTCGAAATAGACGATGACGATGATCAGCACGCCGGTGATGATGCGCTGCCAGAAGGCGTTGACGTTGAGCAGATTGGCGCCGTTGTTGATGGTGGCAAGGATGAAGGCGCCGAGCAGCGGTCCGTGCACGGAGCCGACAGCGCCGAACAGCGAGGTGCCGCCGATCACCGAGGAGGCGATCGCCTGCAATTCCCAGCCCTCGGCCTGCGTCGGATTGCCGATGCCGATGCGCGAGGCAAGCAGCACGCCGACGAAGGCCGCACACAGGCCCGACAGCGTGTAGGCCATGTAGATGGTGCGCTGGACGTTGACGCCTGACAGGCGCGACGCCTCGGCGTTGGAGCCGACCGAGAACAGATAGCGGCCCCAGCGGCTGTGGTGCAGGAAGATGTAGGCTGGGATGCCGACCAGGATCACCATCCAGAACAGATTGGGGACGCCGGCGAAGGAACTGCGCGAGAACGTCTGGAAGGCGTCGTTGTTGATCGAGATCGAGTTGCCATTGGTCATCAACAGACCGATGCCGCGCAGCGAGGTCAGCGTTGCCAGGGTGATGATGAAGGGCGGCAGGCCCATCTTGACGATGCCGAACCCATGGAACATGCCGATGGCGACGCCGACCAGCAAGGTGATCAGGATGGCGAGGAAAACCGGTGTGCCGGCGTTGATCAGCATCGCGACGATGACGGTGGCGAAGCCGACCACGGCGCCGACGGAAAGGTCGATGCCGCCGGTGATGATGACGAAGGTCTGGCCGACCGCCAGGATGGCGATCATCGACCCTTGCCGTAACAGGTTGGAGATGTTGTTGGCGGAGGCGAAGCTCGGCGTCGCCACCGACAGGATGATCCATAAAAGAACCAGCAGCGCCAGCAGTGTCAGCCCGAACAGGGCGTTGTAGTTGCGTTTCGGCCTTTCGGCAGCGATCGCCTCGGTGCTCATATCTTCCCTCCCGGTCTTTCTTGTTTCTCGGCCAGCGCCTGGGTGAGGATCTCCTCGTGATCAGCGGTACGAAACCCATGCGTGGCCACCAGCTTGCCGCGCCGGAACACGTGCAGCGTGTCGGCGAGCTCATAGACCTCGGGCAGGTAGGACGAGATCAGGATGATGCCGGCTCCCTTGGACAACAGCGCGCCGAACAGGCGGTAGATCTCGGCCTTGGTGCCGACATCGACGCCGACAGTCGGCTCATCGAAGATGAATAGCTTGGCGCCGTGGGCGAGCCATTTGCCGATGACGATCTTCTGCTGGTTGCCGCCGGACAGGCTGGAGGCCAGCGCGCCGCGCGTCGGCGTCTTGATGCGCAGGTCGGCGATCTGGCGATCGGCTTGCGCCTTTTCCTGCGCGCGGGAGATCAGCAGATTGCTCGAGATGCGCTTGTAGATCGGCAGATTGAGGTTGAGTCCGACCGGCAGGTTGAGGCAGAGGCCCTGGTCGCGGCGGCTTTCCGGGGCCAGCGCCATGCCGAGCCTGATCGCGTCATGTTCGGAATTGACCTTGACCTCCTTGCCCTCCCACAGGATCTGGCCGGCCGATTTGCGGTGCCGGCCATAGAGCGTGGTGACGAACTCGCTGCGCCCGGCGCCGATCAGGCCATAGAGGCCGACGATCTCGCCGGCACGGACGGACATCGAGACATTTTCGAAACCCTTGCCGGACAGGTTCCTGGTTTCGACGATGGTCGCGCCGGGGGTGAAATGCTCCTTGTGGTAGACCTGCTCGATCGAGCGGTTGATCATCATCTTGACCAGCTCGGCGTCATTGGTCTCGGCAATGTTCCTGGTGCCGACCAGCGTGCCGTCGCGCAGCACCGAGACGCGGTCGGCGAGCTCGAACACTTCTTCCATGCGATGGCTGATGTAGATGATGGTGACGCCTTCGCCCTTCAGCCGGCGGATCAGCGTGAACAGCTGGTCGGCCTCCTTGCGGGTAAGATAGGCGGTCGGCTCGTCGAAGATCAGGAATTTGGTGCCGCGCACGGTGGCGCGGGCGGCGGCGATCAACTGCTGCTGGCCGATGGTCAGGTCACCCAGCATGACATGCGCCGGCAGGTCGAAGCCGAGATCGTCGATGATCTTCTGCGCCTGCCTGATCATCGCCCGCTGCTGCAGGATGCCGAAGCGGGAATCCTCTTCGCCGAGGAACATGTTGGCGGCGACGGTGAGATGGCGGCACAGGACGACTTCCTGATGCACGGCATTGATGCCGAGCGCCATCGCCTCATGCGGCGTTGCCAATGCGGCAGGCTTGCCCTCCCAGATGACGTCGCCGGAGGTGCGCGGCATGACGCCGGTAAGAAGCTTGATCAGGGTGGATTTGCCGGCGCCGTTCTCGCCAACGATGGCGTGGATCTCGCCGGCCTTGAAGGCGAGATCGACCGGCTTCAGCGCATGGGTGCCGGGATAGCGCTTTTCCAGCCCGCGGAGTTCGAGGATGGTCCTGCCCGGTTCCAGCGTTGGGGCCGGATGGAGTTCCTGCGCCGTCGACATCATGACAATCCTCCCAGATTGGCCCCCAAAGATTGGCCTCGCGATTGGCACGAGTGGGATGTTTCCGGGGCGAAAGGCCCCGGAAACAGTTCACTTGCGGCTATGCTCAGTCGAGCTTCGGGTTGAGCAGCGCGTCGATCTTCGGATCCTTCATGTTGGCCTTGGTAACCAAATTGGCGCCGGTATCGACATTGGCCTCGACCTTCTCGCCCTTCGAGGCGGCGAGCGCCGTCTTGATGCCGTCATAGCCCATCCGGTACGGATCCTGAACGACGAGAGCCGAAATGACGCCGTCATTGAGGAACTTGATCAGCTTCTCGTCGCTGTCGAAACCGACCAGCCCGACCTTGCCGGCAAGACTGTTCTCGGCGATCGCCTGACCGACGCCCTGCGCCATGATCAGGTTGGAGGCGAAGATGCCCTTGAGGTTGGGGTTGGCGGTGATCAGGTCGGTGGCGATGTTGAGGCCGGTGGTGGCCTGGCCGTCGGCGTATTTGTCGGCGACCAGCTTGAGGCCGGGATATTTGGCGGCGAGCTGTTCCTTGAAACCCTGGGCGCGCTGTTCGAGCGAGCCGGCACCCGGAAGCGCGGTGATCAGGGCGACGTCGCCCTCGACCTTGCCGCCATTGGCTTCGCCGATGGCTGCGGCAAGGCCGTCAGCGGCGACGCGGCCGCCCTGGATGTTGTCGGTGGTCAGGAACGAGGTGAAGGCCTTGGAGTCGGCGCCGGAGTCGATGCCGATGATCTTGACCTTGGTGGCGGCCTCGTCGATCGGCTTGCCGAGCGCCTTGGCTTCGGTCGGCGCAATGACGACGGCCGCCGGGTTGCCGGCGACGGCATTTTCGAGGATCGAGATCTGGCCGTTGACGTCGGTCTCGGCCTGGGCGCCGAGCTCCGGCACGTTGACGCCGAGATCCTTGCCGGCCTTGCGGGCGCCGGCCAGAACGATCTGCCAGTAGAAGGACGTGGTGTCCTTGACGATGATCGGAATGGTCGCGTCGGCCGCGGATGCCGGCGCCGAATGCATCACGCCGGCAAGCATCGAGGCGGCTGCGAGTGCCACGAAGGCGCGGCGATTGAGAATGCTGGTCACGAATTTCATTAGGAGTCCTCCCTAAGTCGCCCGGTGAATGTTACGGAAGCTCCATTCGGATGGCGCGGCCCAAACGGAACTTTATCAATAAAAAACATTTACCGCATTTTGATAGTGCATCACCTCGGTCGGCGCAAGCGATGTTTGATGGCCGCTCGAATGGCTGGGCGGGAAAGCTTGCTCCCTCGGAACTCCGCTGCCAATCTCCTCCAATACGTCGCATGGAATATTAATTCCATCATCCAGTCAATATGGAATGTTCATTCTTTTTCGGGAGCGTTGGAACTGTGACGCCTGGCGATCACGTCCGGTGTTCGCGACTATTGCGCATGTCCGGCTTAGAGCGTCGCTCCGAGATGCCAAGGCACGAACTCGTTGTCGCCGTAGCCGAACTCTTCGCTCTTGGTCTTGCGGCCCGAAGCCGTCTCGACGATCAGTTCGAAGATCTCGCGGCCCATGCCGGCGATGGTCTTTTCGCCCGAGGCGATGACGCCGCAATTCACGTCCATGTCCTCTTCCATCGTGTGATACATGGTCGAGTTGCTGGCGACCTTAATCGACGGCGTCGGCCGGCAGCCGAAGCAGGAGCCGCGGCCTGTGGTGAAGACGATGACGTTGGCGCCGCCCGCCACCTGGCCGGTGGCCGAGACCGGGTCGTAGCCGGGCGTGTCCATGAACACCAGCCCGTGCCCGATGACCTTTTCGGCATAGCCGAAGACGCCGTTGAGCGGCGTCTGGCCGCCCTTGGCGACCGCGCCGAGCGACTTTTCCAGGATGGTGGTCAGGCCGCCGCGCTTGTTGCCCGGCGAGGGGTTGTTGTCGATGGAAGCGCCATGTTTGGCGACATGGTCTTCCCACCATTTCACGTAACCGTCGAGCTTGGCGGCGATCTCGGGGGTGGCGGCGCGATAGGCGAGCAGGTGCTCGGCGCCGTAGATCTCCGTCGTCTCGGAGAGGATGCCGACACCGCCGACGCCGGCCAAAATGTCGACCGCGGCACCCAGCGCCGGATTGGCGGTAATGCCGGACATACCGTCGGAGCCGCCGCATTGCAGGCCGACGACGATCTCGCTGACCGGGATCGGCTCACGCTGAAGCTTGCCGACCTCCTCGGCGATCTCGGCCAGCACGACCAACGCCTTCTCGACCGATTTGCGCGAGCCGCCGGCTTCCTGGATGTTGAAATGACGTTTTCCCGCGGCAACGCCCTTCTGGCCGTAGAGGGTGAGCTGGTTGACCTCGCAGCCGAGCCCGACCATCAGCACACCACCAAAATTCGGATGACGGGCGTAGCCGGCCAGCGTGCGATGCAGCACCATCATGCCGTCGCCGGTGGCGCTCATGCCGCAGCCCTGGCCGTGGACGATCGGGACGAAGCCGTCGATGCCGGGATATTGCGGCAGAAGCGTGCGGTTCGCCGCGTCAGCGATGGCGTGGCAGACGGTGGCCGAGCAATTGACGCTGGCGAGAATGCCGATGAAGTTGCGCGTGCCGGCGCGGCCGTCGGCGCGGCGGTAGCCCATGAAGGTGCGGGCGCGGTCGGCCTCAGTCGCATGCACTGCCTCGCTCGGCGGCACCACCGGCAAACGCCCGCTTTCGAAGACCAGATTGTGCGAATGGACATGCTCGCCGGGCGCGATGTCTTGCGTGGCGCGGCCGATCGCCTGGGCGTATTTGACCACGGCCTCGCCGGCCGCAATCGGCTTGATCGCCACTTTGTGGCCCGGCTCGATCACTGCGGCGGCGACGGCGCCGCCCGGCAGCACGGTGCCGATCTCGATGCGGCCATTGGCGACCGCGACATTGTCGGCGGGAGACAGAAGAATGCTGTTTGCGGCGTTCACGGGAGCTTCCTGGGTGTGTTCCTGGGTGCGCGAGCGGATTGACACGCGGCTCTTAACATATAATGTCTTTTATCGTGAAAAAACATTTTTGCGTCAATTGTTTTTTCGCCAGAGCGCGACGCGTCTTTTGGATGCGAGAAGTAGGCTCTACAACCAAAACTAGCGTTGCGCATGATGTTTTCCGAAAAGGTACCGGTTTCATGCGCGAGAAACGCTTCACACTGGCCGCAAACGCAGATGCGCCACGGGGCAGGGGATGTCGAAGAGCAACAACGTTTACAAGGACGCCTATAATCGCGGTCTGAGGCTGCTCGACGAAACCAGGAGCCTGCCTTCGGAGCCGGAGCTGGGTACGCTGCTCGGCGTCAGCCGCACGACGGTCCGCACTATCCTTGCGCGCATGGAAGAAACCGGGCTGATCGACTGGAACAAGCGCAGCAAGACGGTCCTGCGCGAACCGCGACCGGACGATTTCTTCCCCGAGGAAGAAACCGACACGCTGGCCGAGATCATCGAGCGCTCCTTCATGCGGCGGCTGCTTGCCAGCGGTGCCGAAGCCGGCATGCAGATCAACGAGCTCGAACTGGCGCGTGAGATCGGCGTCGGCACCACCAGCGTGCGCGAATTCCTGATCCGCTTCTCGCGCTTCGGGCTGATCGAGAAGCGCCGCAACAGCCACTGGGTGCTGAAAGGCTTTACCCGCGCCTTCGCGCTGGAGTTGACCGAAATCCGCGAGATGTTCGAACTGCGCTCGGCCGCAGCCTTTGCCGCTCTGCCCGAGGACAGCCCGGTGTGGACCGACCTCGACCGCCTGGAAGACGAGCATCACCGGCTGGAGCGCGAGATCGCCGTGCGCTTCAACGAATTCTCCGAGCTTGACGAGCGCTTTCACCGGCTGATCCATCGGGCGTCGCACAACCGCTTCATCGTCGATTTCTACGACGTCATCGCCATGATCTTCCACTACCACTACCAGTGGAACAAGGCGCAGGAGCGCGAGCGCAACGAAGTCGCGGTCCAGGAGCATCTCGCCTATATCGCCGCGCTCAAATCGCGCGATCTCGCCAAGGTCGACGCCGCCTGCCGCAAGCACCTGAAATCGGCCCGCCACACGCTGCTGACGTCCATTCCCGAGGGCAGGCAGCCGCAACGCGCGTGATTGTGTTGCGTTGCCGCAGCAACGTTTTGGCGATTTTCCGGCCGCCGGCTCCGTGCTAGAGAGCTGACGTTGCTGCGTGAAGAGGCTGGTTCTTGACCATACGCCGGAGACGATGGAGCATGCCGGTCGCGTTCGCCGCGGCGTGGCTTTTCATGCTCCAGTCGATATTCGGCGCGTTTGCTTCCGGCGTCGCGCCGAACGCCTCGCAATTCGATGCTTTCGGCAACACGATCTGCACCCATGACGGTGCGGCGCAACTCCCCGCCGGCGATCCGCATCAGCAGCACATGCCGGCTTGCTGCATGCTTGGCTGCAATCTCGTTTCGGCGGTCTACGCGCCGCTGGATGCAGCCGGGAGCCTGGCTCGCAGCCTTTCCATCGAAACCATCGCCTTTTTCCTGCCGGCCTTCCGGCATCGCGATTTCGCCCGCGCCCGCACTCCGTCCAATCCGCGTGCACCACCGGCGACGGCCTGATCCGTTCTGGTTCGCGCCGCGCAGCGCTTTGCCGGCGCGTTTATCGACATCGTTCGCGACCGGCAATCGGCGCGATCCCCCTTAAAGTCCACGGAGCAATCATGTCTCACTCTTTTCGCGCTGCCGCATCCAGCCGCAGGCGCTTCGCACTGGGTAGTTTCGAGCAGCGTCTCGGCATCGCCCTTTGCGTTCTTGCCCTCCTGTTCGCCAGCGCCCAGACGGTGTTGGCACACGAGTTCAAGCTTGGCGATCTCGAGATCGGGCACCCCTGGTCGCGCGCCACGCCAGCCGGCGCCAAGGTGGCCGGCGGCTACTTCACCATCACCAACACCGGCAGTGCGCCGGATCGCCTGCTGTCGATCACCTCCGACATTTCGGCCAAGGCCGAACTGCACGAGATGGGCGTCAGCAATGGCGTCATGACCATGCGGCCGGTCACCGGCGGCCTCGAAATCCCGGCTGGCGGCAAGGTCGCGCTGGCGCCTAACGGCTATCATTTGATGTTCATGGATTTGAAGCGGCAGCCCAAGGAGGGCGAAACGTTCTCCGCCACGCTGACCTTCGAGAAAGCCGGGCCCGTGCAGATTGAATTCGCCGTGCAAGGCATCGGCAGCGCGGCGCCCCAGGACGACGACTGACTTGGCCGCTTCGAGAGGTAGCATCATGAAGAAATCTCTTTTGCCCGGCTGCGTGCTTCTTGCCCTCGGGACCAGCGCGGCCTTTGCCCACATCACGCTCGAAACGCCGGAGGCGGCGGTGGGCTCGACCTACAAGGCGGTTCTTCGGGTGCCGCATGGCTGCGAGGGCAAGGCGACGACCGCGCTGCGCGTGCAGATCCCGGAAGGGGTGCTCTCGGTCAAACCGATGCCGAAGCCGGGTTGGACACTGCAGGTCAAGAACGGCAAATACGAAAAGTCCTACCAGCTCTACGGCCAGGCAGTGACCAGCGGCGTCAAGGAGATCGACTGGAGCGCCGGCAGCCTGCCGGACGAGTTCTACGACGAATTCGTCTTTCGCGCGACGCTGGCGTCCGACCTGCCGGCAGGCCAGACGCTGCATTTCCCGGTGGTGCAGGAATGTGACGGGGTTGCCGATCGCTGGATCGAGATTCCGGCGGCCGGGCAGGCTGAGGACGCGCTGGAATTTCCGGCGCCCGGCCTCAAGCTGCTGCCGAAGAAGTGATCCTTACGCGGCGCGCTCTATCCGAAAGAGCGCGCCGCTGTCTTTGTGGCGGTGACATGAGCGCGGCATCGATCCTGCGAACGGCCTGCACAACCGGCCGGCTTGCCATAGGCCTGCTGGCTGCGATTGTGCTGCTTGCCACCATTGCCGCGCCAAACGCAGCCTTCGCCCATGCGGCGCTGATCAAGGCCGAGCCGGCTGACGGTGCGGTGCTGGCGCAGAGCCCGTCGCAGATGTCGCTGACCTTCAGCGAGCCGGTTTCGCCGCTGGTGCTGACGCTGGTGCGGCCCGACGGGACGTCGATCCCGCTGAGCTCTTTCCGGCTCAGCGGCCAGACCGTCGAGATTGACAATCCGCAGGCGCTGACGTCGGGCACGCATGTGCTGAGCTGGCGGGTAATCTCCGCCGACGGGCATCCGGTCGGCGGCTCGGTGCTGTTCTCGGTCGGTGCGCCGAGTGCTGCGCCGGCCGCCTCCGAAGCTGTCGACCGGGCGCTTCGAACGGCGATCTGGATCGGCAAGGTTTTTCTATACATCGGCCTGTTTTTCGGCGTCGGCGGTGCCTTTGCGCAGGCCTGGCTGGCGCAAGGCGGCCGATCCGGCCAGAACATGATCGTCGCCGCGATCCTGTGCGGGCTGGCCGCCGCACTCTTGTCGCTCGGTTTCCAGGGGCTGGATGCACTCGGCGCGCCGCTTGCCCGGCTGGCGCAGCCGGTCATCTGGCAGACCGGGCTTGGCACCAGCTTCGGCTGGACGGTGCTGATCGCGCTGATGGCGCTCGGCCTTGGCCTGCTATCGCTGGTCGTGCCGCCCGCCGACGCAAAGCCGCTGGCCTTGGCCGGACTGGTTGGCGTTGGCGCAGCACTTGCCGCCAGCGGGCATGCCAGTGCCGCCGAGCCGCAATGGCTGACCCGGCCGATGGTGTTTCTGCACGCCACTGGTATCGCCGTCTGGGCCGGGGCGCTGGCGCCGCTCGGTCTTGCCTTGAAACGGCAGCCGGACAAAGCCGGGCCGTTGCTGCGCCGGTTTTCACGAGCGATCCTGTTCGTCGTGGCGGTGCTTGCGGCAGCCGGCATCGTGCTCACCGTCATCCAGGTGCAAACGACGTCGGTGCTGGTCCATACCGCTTACGGCCGGCTGCTGCTGCTCAAGCTGGTGCTGCTCGTCTTTCTGTTCACACTCGCCGCCGTCAATCGCTTCAAGCTTACGGCCCCGGCTGAGGCGGGCGAAACAGAAGTCCAGCGGCGGCTGGCCCGCTCCATCGCCATCGAGCTGCTGATCGTGCTGGCGATCTTCGGCGTTGCCGCCGGCTGGCGCTTCACGCCGCCGCCGCGCGCGCTGGCGATCGCCGCGGCACAGCCGGCGTCGGTGCATATCCACACGCTGCAAGCGATGGCCGACCTCAGCATTGCGCCCGGCCATGCCGGAGCTGTTGCCGCTTCGATCTTCATCATGACCGGCGATTTCGGCCCGCTCGACGCCAAGCAGGTAACGCTGGTGCTGTCAAAGCCCGATTCCGGCATCGAACCCATCAAGCGCCCGGCGACGAAGCCCGGCGACGGTACCTGGCGCGTCGACGATCTCGTCATCCCGGTCGCCGGCCGGTGGACGGCGCGGCTCGACATCCTGGTCTCGGATTTCGAGATGGTGAAGATAGAGGCGCCGATCGACATCAGGCCGTGAAGACGGCGCTGGTCCGCGCAACACAATTCGGCGAGGCGGTTGACGCGGCCGCGAACCCCCGTCAATCATCGCCATCAAGAATGGGCGTCCAACCCAATCGCGGGCTCAAACCAACAAGATCCGAAAGCAGGGAAGAAACGATGGAAAAAGCCGAAATAGGCCTGATCGGCCTTGGCACGATGGGCTCCAACCTGGCGCTCAATATCGCCGAGAAGGGGCACCGCATCGCCGTCTTCAATCGCACCGCGGCGCGCACCGATGCCTTTGTCGAAAATGCCGGCGCGCTTCGGGATAGGGTGGTGCCCTGCTACAGCCTCGAAGAACTGGCCGCCGCGATCCGGCCGCCGCGGCCGATCATCATCATGGTGCTGGCCGGCAAGCCGGTCGACGAGCAGATCGCGGCATTGCGCGGTGTGCTGTCGGCCAACGATATCGTCATCGACGCCGGCAATGCCAATTTCCGCGATACGATGCGGCGCTTCTCCGAACTTACCGATTCGGGCCTGACCTTCATCGGCATGGGCGTGTCCGGCGGCGAGGAGGGCGCACGCCACGGTCCCTCTATCATGGTCGGCGGCACCGAAGAGTCCTGGAAGCGCGTCGAAAAGGTGCTGACCGCGATCTCGGCCAAGTTCAAGGGCGAGCCTTGCGCGGCGTGGCTTGGCACCGACGGCGCCGGCCATTTCGTCAAGACCATCCACAACGGCATCGAATATGCCGACATGCAGATGATCGCCGAGATCTACGGCATCTTGCGCGACGGGCTCGGCATGGGGCCGAAAGAGATCGCTGAGGTGTTTTCCCAGTGGAACACGGGCAGGCTCAATTCGTACCTGATCGAGATCACCGCCAAGGTGCTGGCCGCCGACGATCCCAAGACCGGCAAACCGGTGGTCGACATCATCCTCGACCGCGCCGGCCAGAAAGGCACCGGCAAATGGTCGGTGATCGAGGCGCAGCAGCTCGGCATCCCGGCCACCGCGATCGAGGCGGCTGTGGCGGCACGCGTACTGTCGTCGATCAAGGACGAGCGGCTTGCCGCCGAAAAGGTCTATGCCGGCGGCGTGAGCAAGATTTCCGGAGACAGGGACGCCCTGCTCGCCGATCTCGAGCTGGCTCTGTTTGCTGGCAAGATCGCCGCCTACGCGCAAGGCTTCGCGGTGATGAGCGGCGCGTCGAAGGAATTCAACTGGAACCTGCCGATGCCGGTCATCGCCAAGATCTGGCGGGCCGGCTGCATTATCCGCTCGCAATTGCTGGATACGATGGCGGAGGCCTTCGGCGCCGGCGGTGCAGCCACCAACCTGTTGATGGCGCCGGCTTTCGTCTCATTGATGCAGGAGGCACATCCGTCGCTTCGCCGTGTCGTCGCAAGGGCGGCCGAAGCCGGCTCGCCGGTGCCGGCCCTGTCATCTGCACTTGCCTATTTCGACAGTTACCGGCAGGGCCGGGGCACCTCGAACCTGATCCAGGCGCAGCGCGATTTCTTCGGCGCGCACGGCTTCGAGCGCATCGATGGGCAGGGCGCTTTCCATGGTCCTTGGGGAAGCGGCGCGGCGGGTTAGCGTCGCGACTTGGACCTAGAGTCCAATTTTGCGGTTGTCAGAAGGCAGATATCTCCAGCGACCAACTGGGTGTCGGGTCGCGCCAGGAACCTGCTATGCCGGTAGAGACGATTGACGGTCTCATCGGTATCGGCGGAGCCGCGAATCTGTGGTAAGCCGCCGCTCAACCAACCAAAGGACGACACCTGTGAGCGAACCGACCGTGGCCCAGGCGACCGAAAGTATCTATGCCTCGCTGCGGGCGGATAATGCCGACATCGACGCACATATCGCGACGCTTAAAGCGGCGCTGACACGAGAAGGGATAAAACAGGCGGTGTTCGATCCGACCAAGTTGGCGCAGAACAACCGCTCGGGGCGCAAGTTGATGCAGGCCTATTTTCGGCAGCGCGGCGTGAGCGTGAGGTTTTCGGACTAGTAGAGCCGCGCGCGGGTGATCTCAAGCGCGCCGTTGGGAGTTCTCGGGCCGGTCCGGCGGTTCGCCATCTGGACGTCGGGACTGCGCCTCATATCAGTCTTTCGACCCGTGGCGCGAACAGCCCGAAAGCCGTCGTTGCGAAAATGCCTTCGCCATCCGGAACCGGAACCGCATTGATCAGGATGCAATAGCTTCTTCGCTATTAAACATTATTCTGACTTCGGAGTCTGAAATGCTGCGTCCTCAACGGGCTCATACGAATATCTTGTCGAGTGATCCAAGATTGAAGCCGTTTCCGCTCAGATCGGCGCGCGACCAATCCACGAAGCGATAGCGCTCTCGGAAGTTCGCTTCGGATGCGGCATCGGGGAAATAATCGACGATGGCAAGCGGCGTCTTTTTTCGGCCCAGCTCGTCGGTTTCCCACTTGTGCCGCTGGTAGTTTGTCACGAGGCTGTAGAGGATCTGCCTGGCGTAATCATCATGGCCGGGCAGAGAGAAGCCGACGATCGCCATGCCGAAATTGTAGTAGCCGCCATTGCCCATCCCCTCCCAAAAATCATTGAGACGCGTGGCATAAAGCAGCTTTGTGGCCGATGGTGGCAATATGCGCGGCGTCGCCATGAACAGAAGATCTTTATCGTAAAGCGCCTTCAGGTTCTTCGCGCGATAGATATTTTTCAGCGGGTCCGACTCTTGGCGGGGACCATCGGTCAGTCGCTCAAGGCCGAGGCCAGCCTCATCGGAAAATATGATGTCTTTTGGAGGCGGCGCGCCCATCTTTGCATGGTTGGCAATTCTGCGCTCAAAGCCGGTGCGGTCGAACCAGTCAATGGAGCCGTGCATTTTGAGGATGACGACCTCATCCCGGTCGTTATCGATCGTACCGCCAAACTGAGTCACTTCCTTGAACCGGGTCGAAAACAGGCGGTAAGGTTTGCCGATAGCATCAAGCGCGCGTTCCAGAAGCGTGTCGTAGTTGAAGGTAATGACGTAATCGTCCGGCTCGAGGCGTTTTGCGAATTCGATGTAGAGATCGGGCACAGTGTTGAGCGCGTTGACGTGCCGCGCCAGAATGCTGCCGATCAGATATTTCGTGACGATGGTTCCCTCATTGCCGTCCTGACTCCACGTATCACCACCCCGGAGGCCAAGATAATGTTCGACGTCGAGGAAGCGCATGAAGTCCTCGAAATCCACCGTCTCCGGCGTCAGACTTTCGCCAGCCGCATCTCTGCGAAATTCAATGTAGTGCTCAAGATCGTTGTTGAATTTCGAAGCCCGCCGGTCGGAAGGAAAGGCCGCAGCCGTTTCGCGGATTTCTTTCCATAGATCATATGCCAGCGGCAGTTGAGCAGGCCGCGAGAACCCCGCTCCAAGGATAATGAGTCTATACTTGTCCGGCATCGGCGCCCCCTTCAAAAAGTATACCCCGAAACGTACTGCCGGTCATGCTGTATGACTTTGCGGACGCTCGATTACTTGCGGCTCCGGCGGAAGCGTTCGATGGGCTTTCCGGTCAGGAAGCCAACATCGTACTCGTCGCCTTTCCAGCGCTCCAAATACGGCTCGCCGAATTGTTCCGCACAGTCGATCCAGGCGGTACCGAAAGGATTGACGAAATCAGCCAGGGACTCTTTGCCTTCCGCATAAAGCGGGACCCATACGGACCTGGCGATATCGTCTCCTGTGTGGTGATAGACGTTCGGTGTCATATAGACGAAGCCATCGACATGGCATTCCGAAAGCCCCAAAGCGGCATTGCTGAGAATAGCAAGTGCGTCCGCAGGGCTGAGCCCGAAATTATTGTCATTTGCGAACATCGCCAGGCCAAAGGCATCTGGAATTTTTAGGTGAAGTTTGGTGGCCGCAATTTGCTTGTTTGCCTTGCGAAGGGCCTGCCGCAGAGGATTGGCGATCTGCTGGCGGAGGCGGGCCGCGACTCGCTCCGGCATGGGCTCGCCGCGAAACAGAAAGCCCATCAATTCGCTGCCCGTGTGCCCGAAATGCGTAAACGCCCGCGCGACGCGCTCGGGATAGGCATCGCGAGAGTCCGTTTCCATGCACTTCAGTTCCACGATCACACGGTCGTCAGGAAAATAGAAGTCTGCATTCAGGACCATTTCCGGCTGGTCGGGCATCAGGTCACGCACGATCTGACCGTTGCGAAAGGTCGGCACGAATTTGGTAAATTCGGGTTCAATGTGGATGAGTGTCGGTTGCCAGTCGGGGCTGCTCTCCATCTGTCTTGTCCCCTTCGGCCCGTTGCCTTTAGCATGTAGTGCGCCTTCGGACCGAACTCACGTTATGTATAATGGCTTGTGCCCGCGGAGTGAAGATTTTGCCACCGCAATATTAGCGCGGAACTTCTGCAGCGCTCTGCACGGGAGCGCGCGTAGCGGAACTTCGGTTTCTGATGGACCCGACCCAAGACCGGACAGTCGGCCTTCTGCCCCGCGGCTGCGCCCCGAAGCAGACATATCGTGGAGACTGGCATTTGCAGGATGATTGCGACAGGCTTTGTGAAAAAAAGGGCAGTCGGCGAAGAACTTGCCTATATAGAGCGGCACCTAACGGCGGCCGATATAGGAACGACTGGATGAGCAGCGTCACGTTCGTTTTTGACCCCAAGGAAGGCCTGGGCGACGGCTTCCTCACGCCGGTCTATTTCGACAACGAGGTGCTGGTGAAGCACCTCTACAGCAAGACGAACGCGGTGGAGTTCGCGAGCGAGACTTACGGCACCATCTATTGGCCGGACCACTACATGTCGTTCGGGATCAATGCCCAGGGGGCGGTGATCGCGTGGCTCGGGGATCTGCAAGATCAACCTGCGGCCGAGCAGCACCATTGGCGAGAGCATAACATCCCAGCACAGCATGACATGAAGTCGGAGTTCTACGACGCGCAGATCGATGCTCAGTTCACACAATCCCCGATCGCCATCCAGACGATTAACGAGCTGGAGAAATGGAACGCCGCTTTCGCCGGTAAGCACGGCCTGCGGCTCTACAAGCCCACTTCCTTCAAGGATCGCATCGAGGCGGTGCGGCGCTACCGTCGCATCATCATCCAGTCAGAGGACGATTTCATCCGTTTCATCAGCGAGCTGAACGAGATCATCAACGAGAACGTCAACACCGATGAGATCCGGAAACTCCTCAAAGGGAAGAACGTCGCCTTCAAGGACGGATCGAAGGGCAACAAGCTCCTCGAAGTCGTCTATCGCGACGTGCTCGGCGATACGACCAACCTCATCGAGCCGTTTTTCATGCTCTACGACGTGCGCCTGTGGGCTGACCATGACATGGGAGACAAGCTGCTGCAGGGCGTTTGCGCGAAGCTGGGCATAACCGACCTCACCGACTTCGAGGCGATCCTCACGGCTCTCCTCGAGCGCCTGCGGGGTGCTCTGAAAAAGCTGTCGGCCACCTACGGCTGATCGGTCAGGTTAGTCCCAAATAGCGCTTCACAGTCTCGGGGATCACCGTGGTGGCCACATCGGCCCCGATCTTAACCGCGCCCTTGCCGGCCGCCTTCGAGCGACTGCTTCATCGATCTGAGTTCTTGGCGCAGACTTCCGTTGTGGGTCGAAAGCTGAAGGACAGCTAACCACACCGCTGGTTCCCAAAGCGGACTTTCTCCATACGGCCCAAGGCTGCCAGTCAGCAGCGCGCATTTTGCAGCCAAGTGGAATCACTGGCGTCGCAGAAATGCGGATGCCAGTTTCAACGAGCCGGATGCCAGTTCAATTTGAACGTATCCCGCTCTAGTCGGGACGGCGATAGGCCTGCACTTCGCCCGGCTCGCTCAGGCTTTGCAGGGTGCCGGGTGCGGCGCCGCCGATCCAGCCCAGCACCGAGCGGGCGAGTTCGGCGCCGGCCAGTCGGAAGTTCTCGTTGACGACCAGCAATTCGCTGCGAAACAGGTGCAGAAGCTCCGACGATTGTTTGGACACCACATCGACATCGCGGCCAAGCTTGAGGCCGGCGTCTTCGATGCCGGCGACGATGGCGAGCGTCGCGGCGGCGGCGCTGCTGATGAAACCGTCGGGGCGGCTTTCGCGGCGCATCAGCTGTGCGGTCCGCATTCTGATCTGCTCGATCGAATGATCGATCGAAACGGTGTTGAACGGAATCTCGCTGGCGCCGACCTCGCTCAGCGCATCGGCAAAGCCTGCGAGCGTGTGGCCGTGATAGGTCAGCTCGACCGGCGGCGCCAACAGAGCCAGGCGGCGGCGGCCGAGGCCGGCCAGATGGCGCACTGCCTCGGCTGCGAAAGCGTAATTGTCGAAATCATGGTAGGGATGGATCAGCCCCATATCGGTGCGGCCATGCGTGGCAAAGGGGATGCCGCGCTCCAGCATATAACGGGCCCTCGGATCGTTCGGCTGCGTGCGCGAAATGATGACGCCGTCGGCTGAACCGGTTTCCACGAGGTAGCGGATCGGGTCGAGCGGATCCTGCGAGCGCGAGTAGGGTGTCACGATCAAATGGTAGGGCGTGTCGGCAATGACTTCGGAAACGCCGTAGATGATATCCGAGACAAAGCTCATGATCTCGTGCTCGGTGTTGAGCACCAGGCTGATGACATTGGTCTTGCCGGTGCGCAGGCGGACGCCGGCACGGTTGGGCCGATAACCGATCTGCTTGGCGACAAGCTGGACGCGCCGCCTGGTCTCGGCGCCGATCTCGGGCGCATCCTTCAGCGCGCGCGACACGGTGGTGACGCCCAGCCCGGTCATGAAGGCGAGCGTCTTCAGTGTCGGCCGGCCCTGGCCCGACGCTTCGTCGGCCTTCTCTTTTTGATGCCTGTTCATTCATCCCGCCCCGTCAGGCGCATAACAGTTGCCGGACAGGCCGGCAATCGGCCGGCCGCGGGTTCGCCGCGGGCTCTCACCGAATGAAACCGCTATATACTGAAACGTTACAGATTGTCACGACCATCGCCATATCACTGGTGACAGATGCAGAACGAGCGGTGCTGCAGTCGGTGCAAAACCGTGATTCGAACGGGCTTTTCCGATTTTTTGGCGTCGCAGCATTCCATTTTGCAGTGCAACCCCTCTTGTTGCGATGCGGTAGGCCGGCGAGCCGCGCGATTTTATTCGCGCTTCGAAAAAACTTGATACCACCTTCGCCTGAGGGGTTGCGCGCCTCAAGCAATTGCCGTATCGAAAATCTGTAACGTTTCAGATTCTGGGAGGAACGAAATGCGATACCAACTCATGACTGCTGCGCTGGCTGCGACGGTCGCGCTGCAATTTGCCGGCCCGGCGGCCGCGACGGATCTGGAAGTCACCCATTGGTGGACCTCCGGCGGCGAGGCGGCAGCGGTCGCCGAACTCGCCAAGGCTTTCGACGCAACCGGCAATCACTGGGTTGACGGCGCCATCGCCGGCTCCGGCGGCACGGCGCGGCCGATCATGATCAGCCGCATCACCGGCGGCGACCCGATGGGCGCGACCCAGTTCAATCACGGCCGGCAGGCGGAAGAATTGGTGCAGGCCGGGCTGATGCGCGACCTCACCGATCTCGCCACCAAGGAAAAGTGGACGGAAATCGTGCAGCCGAAGAGCCTGCTCGACGGCTGTACCCTCGACGGCAAGATCTATTGCGTGCCGGTCAATATCCACTCCTGGCAGTGGCTGTGGCTGTCGAACGCCGCCTTCGAAAAAGCCGGCGTGCCGGTGCCGAAGAACTGGAATGAATATGTCGCTGCGGCGCCCGCGCTTGAAAAAGCAGGCATCCAGCCGCTCGCGGTCGGCGGCCAGCCCTGGCAGGCCTCCGGCGCTTTCGACGTGCTGCTTGCGGCGGTCGGCGGCACCGACGCCTTCCTCAAGGTCTACAAGGACAAGGACGCGGAATTCGCCGCCGGGCCCGAGGTCGCCAAGGTCTTCAAGGCCGCGGACGACGCTCGCAAGATGGCGAAGAACACCAATGTGCAGGACTGGAACCAGGCCACCAACCTGGTCATCACCGGCAAGGCGGGCGGCCAGATCATGGGTGACTGGGCGCAGGGCGAGTTCCAGGTTGCCGGTCAGGTCGCCGGCAAGGACTATACTTGCCTTCCGGGCCTCGGTCTCAACGAGATGATCGCTACCGGCGGCGACGCTTTCTACTTCCCGCTGCTGAAGGACCCCGAAAAATCGAAGGCACAGGAAGTGCTGGCCCACACGCTGCTCGATCCCAAGACGCAGGTCGCCTTTAATCTCAAGAAAGGTTCGCTGCCGGTGCGCGGCGACGTCGACCTCAAGGCGGCGAACGACTGCATGAAGAAGGGGCTCGAAATTCTCGCCAAGGGCAATGTCATGCCCTGGACCGACCAGCTGCTTTCGCAGGATACGCAGAAGCAGAAGGAGGATCTTTTCTCCGAGTTCTTCGCCAAGCAGGACATGACCGTGGAAGATGCGCAGAAGCGCTTCGCCGCCATCGTCGGTTCGGCCGATTGAGCGATCGACCAACCACCTCACTCCCGCCCCTGCAAACGCAGGGTCGGGAGCTCGGGTCAAGGCCTCTTGACCCTCCGGCCCTTACCCGATCCAGCGCGGCTGTGCAGATGAGCAAGAGCGAACGCCCTAGCCAACTCTTTCGCAACCTCAATGCGAAGATCGCCTCGATCCCAATGATCCTCACCGCGCTGGTGATCTTTGTCGGCGGCAGCGCGTGGACGGTGCTTTATTCCTTCACCAGTTCGAAGCTCCTGCCACGGCTGAATTTCGTCGGGCTCGACCAGTACTACCGGCTGTGGTCGGTGCCGCGCTGGCTGGTCTCGATCGAGAACCTGCTGATCTACGGCGTGCTGTCGCTGCTGTTCTCGCTGGTCATCGGCTTCCTGCTTGCCGCCCTGCTCGACCAGAAGATCCGGTTCGAGGACACGTTCCGGACCATCTTCCTCTATCCCTTCGCCCTGTCCTTTATCGTCACCGGTCTCGTCTGGCAGTGGCTGCTCAACCCCGAGTTCGGGATCCAGGGAGTGGTGCGCAGCCTCGGCTGGACGAGCTTCAGCTTCAATCCGCTTTATGATTCCAGCATCGTCATCTACGGCATATTGATCGCCGCTCTCTGGCAAGGCACCGGGCTCATCATGTGCCTGATGCTGGCCGGCCTGCGCGGCATCGACGAGGATATCTGGAAGGCCGCGCGGGTCGACGGGATACCGACCTGGAAGACCTATCTGTTCATCATCATACCGATGATGCGGCCGGTGTTTATCACCACGCTCGTCATCATCGCTGCCGGTATCGTCAAGATCTATGACCTGGTTGTCGCCCAGACCAGCGGCGGGCCCGGCATCGCTTCCGAAGTCCCGGCCAAATATGTCTATGATTATATGTTCTTCGCCCAGAACCTCGGTCAGGGGTTCGCCGCCTCGACGATGATGCTGCTGTCGGTCATCATCGTCATCGTGCCGTGGGCCTATCTCGAGTTCGGAGGCAAGAAGCGTGTCTGACCATACCGTTTCCTTGCCGGCCGGCCCCGGCACGCTCGAAGCGTACGGGCCGAGCGGGCCGAAGCCGCGGCATATGTTCTCGCGCCGCAACATCTTCCTCTACGGCACGCTCATCGTGGTGGCGCTCTACTATCTTTTGCCGCTCTATGTGATGGTGGTGACGTCGCTCAAAGGCATGCCCGAGATACGCCTCGGCAACATCTTCTCGCCGCCGATGGAGATCACCTTCGAGCCATGGGTCAAGGCCTGGTCGAGCGCCTGCACCGGGCTCAACTGCGACGGGCTGTCGCGTGGCTTCTGGAATTCCGTGCGCATCACGATCCCGTCGGTGATCCTGTCGATCGCGCTCGCCTCGGTGAACGGCTATGCGCTTGCCAACTGGCGCTTCAAAGGTGCCGACACCTTCTTCATCATCCTGATCGTCGGCGCCTTCATCCCCTATCAGGTGATGATCTATCCGATCGTCATCATCCTGCGCGAAGTCGGCCTTTACGGCAGCCTCAGCGGCCTGGTGATCGTCCATTCCATCTTCGGCATGCCGATCCTCACACTGTTGTTCCGCAACTACTTTACCTCCATGCCGGAGGAGCTGTTCCGGGCAGCGCGTGTCGACGGCGCCGGCTTCTGGGGCATTTATTTCCGCATCATGCTGCCGATGTCGCTGCCGATCTTCGTCGTCGCCATCATCCTGCAGGTGACCGGCATCTGGAACGACTTCCTGTTCGGCGTCGTCTACACCCGCCCCGACACCTATCCGATGACGGTGCAGCTCAACAACATCGTCAACTCGGTGCAAGGCGTGAAGGAATACAACGTCAACATGGCAGCCACCATCCTGACCGGCCTGGTGCCGCTGATCGTCTATTTCCTGTCCGGAAAATTGTTTGTGCGCGGCATCGCCGCCGGCGCGGTGAAAGGATGATGGCGATGAACGCAAACGGCAGCATTGCGGCAAACGGCACCAGCGTCTCGATCCAGAACCTGTCGCTGAATTTCGGTGCGATATCGGTGCTGCAGACGCTCAACCTCGATGTTGCCGAAGGCGAATTCATCGTGCTGCTCGGCCCGTCCGGCTGCGGCAAGTCGACCTTGCTCAACTGCATTGCCGGGCTGCTCGACGTTTCCGAAGGCCGCATCTTCATCAAGGGCAAGAACGTCACCTGGGAAGAGCCCAAGGATCGCGGCATCGGCATGGTGTTCCAGTCCTACGCGCTCTATCCGCAGATGACGGTGGAGAAGAACCTGTCGTTCGGGCTGCGCGTTGCCGGCCTCGCCAAGGACGAGATCGCCAAGCGCATCGCCCGGGCCGCCGAGATCCTGCAGATCGAACCGCTTTTGCATCGCAAGCCGGCGGCGCTGTCCGGCGGCCAGCGCCAGCGCGTGGCGATCGGGCGCGCACTTGTGCGTGACGTCGATGTCTTTCTGTTCGACGAACCGCTCTCCAACCTCGACGCCAAGCTGCGCGCGGAGTTGCGCGTCGAAATCAAGCTGCTGCATCGCAAGCTCGAGAACACCATGATCTACGTCACCCACGACCAGATCGAGGCGATGACGCTGGCCGACCGTATCGCGGTGATGAAGGGCGGCGTCATCCAGCAGCTCGATGCGCCGCAGACCATCTATAACCGGCCGGTCAACCGGTTTGTCGCCGGCTTCCTCGGCTCGCCGGCAATGAACTTCCTCGACGGCAGACTGGAGCAAGCGGCAGGCGACTGGCACTTCGTCGCCGAGGATGTGCGGATACCGCTTGCCACCTATGCTTTCGAGAAGGACCCGGTGCCAGGGCCGGCCGTGTTCGGCATCCGCCCCGAGCACGTGGCGTTCAACAGCGGCACGGGATGGCCGTTCGCAGCCACGGCAAATGTCGAGGTCGTCGAGCCCATGGGTTCCGACACGCTGGTCTGGCTGAAGCTCGCCGGCCAGAATTTCACGGTGCGGGTGACAGCCGAGCGCACGCCAAACAACGCCGAGGCGGTCGGCATCGGTTTTGACCCGATGCGCGCCTCGCTTTTCGACGCCGCCACAGGTAACCGCCTCTAGAGCATGATTTAGCCTCCCAAGACTCTCCCACTCCCCAAGACTCTTCCACTCCCCCAAGACTCATCCCCCCAAAACTAACCATCCACAAGAAAACGGACAGAGACGATGAACTGGTCATTCCAACTTTACAGCGCCCGCAATTTCCAGCCCTGGGAGGGCGTGCTCAAGATGCTGGGGGAGCTTGGTTACAGCCAAGTCGAAGGGTTCGGCGGCGTCTATGACGATCCCAAGGCGTTCCGTGCCGAGCTCGACAAGAACGGGCTCGCCATGCCGACCGGGCATTTCTCGATCGACGCGCTCGAGAAGGATTTCGACGGCGTGCGCAGGACGGCCGACGCGCTCGGCATCACGCTGCTCATCTGCCCGTTCCTGAACGCCGAGTTCAGGCCGGCCGACACAGCCGGCTGGCGCGGCTTCGGCGAACGCCTAGCCAAGGTCGGCGAGACGGCCAGGAAAGCCGGCTATGGCTTTGCCTGGCACAACCATGATTTCGAGTTCAAGGCGCTTGCCGACGGCTCGGTGCCGCAGGACCATATCCTGTCCTCCGCGCCCGACATCGGCTGGGAGATGGACGTCGCCTGGGTGGTGCGCGGCGGCGTCGATCCGCTGCCCTGGATCGAGAAGCACGGCAAGCGCATCGTCGCCGTCCATGTCAAGGACTTGGCCAAGCCGGGCGAGGGCGTCGACGAGGACGGCTGGTCCGACGTCGGCCACGGCACCATCGACTGGCCCGGCCTGATCAAGGCGCTACACGCCAAAAGCGCCGCAAAATACTACGTCATGGAACAGGACAATCCCAACGATATCGAGCGCTTCGCCCGCCGCTCGATCGCAGCCGCCAAGACCTATTAGGAGCACACCAGCATGGCAACAAAACTTGGCATCGGCGTCATCGGCTGCGGCAACATCTCGAAGGCGTATTTCTCGCTGGCGCCGCTGTTTCGCGGCATCGAGATGCGCGCCTGCGCCGACATCAACATGGAAGCGGCGAAAGCGCGGGCAAAAGAGTTCAAGCTGCGCGCCGAGACCGTCGAGGGGCTGCTCAAGGCCGACGATATCGACATCATCGTCAACCTGACCATTCCGGCGGTGCATTACGAGGTGTCGAAGCAGATCCTCGATGCCGGCAAGCACGTCTATTCGGAGAAGCCCTTCGTGCTGTCGGTCAAGGAAGGGCTCGACCTGAAAAAACGGGCGGAAAGCAAGGGGCTGCGCATCGGTTCGGCCCCCGACACCTTCCTCGGCGGCGCGCACCAGCTTGTCCGCGACCTGATCGACACCGGCAGGCTCGGCAGAATCACCAGCGGCACCTGTCATGTGATGAGCCATGGCATGGAGCACTGGCATCCCAATCCGGACTTCTTCTTCCAGCCGGGCGCCGGGCCGGTGCTCGACATCGGACCCTATTACATCACCAACCTGATCCAGCTGATCGGGGCGGTGAAGCGGGTCGCCGCCTTCGCTTCGATCCCGATGACGGAACGCATCATCAGCTCGAAGCCGCGCGCCGGTGAAAAGATCCCGGTCTCCACGCCGACGACGATCCACGGCGTGCTGGAATTCGAGAACGGCGCCATGGTGACGCTCAACACCAGCTGGGATGTCTGGAGCCATGGCCACGCGCCGATGGAACTCTATGGCGAGGCGGGCACGGTGTTCGTGCCGGATCCGAACTTCTTCGGCGGCGAAGTGCGCTACACCGAAGCCGCCAAACCGGTGAAGAAGCTGCGGAAATGGCCGCATCCGTTCGGCGTGCCCAACGAGATGCATTCGCAAGGCATGATGGCCAACTACCGCACCGCCGGTTTGGCCGACATGGCGATCGCGATCAGGGAAGGCCGGCCGCACCGCTGCTCGATGGAACTGGCGCTGCATGCCGTCGACGTCATGACCGGCCTGTTGCGTTCGGGCGAGACCGGAAAGTTCGTCGCCATGCAGACCAGCTGCGAGCGGCCCGCGGCACTCGGCGTCAAGGCGGCGAAGGAGCTGCTGGCGAAGAAGAAAACCAAGTAGGCGGCGCACCTCCCAAGCACCGCAAAAAGCCTCTCCCCGTTTGCGCGGGGAGAGGCTAAGGGTGGCAAGCTCGACTGCCCCACTGTCGCGGCGGCAGCCGTCGGGCTCGTTTCGATTTGAGGATTTCCCATGCCGTATGTCCCCGCCGAAAACCGCTACGACAGGATGGTCTACAATCGCTGCGGGCGGTCCGGCCTGAAGCTGCCGGCGATCTCGCTTGGGCTGTGGCACAATTTCGGCGACGACACGCCGCATAGAACCAAGCAGGCGATCGCGCGCAAGGCGTTCGATCTCGGCATCACGCATTTCGACCTCGCCAACAATTACGGCCCGCCGCCCGGCTCGGCGGAGCAGGCGTTCGGCGAGATCCTGCGGACGGACTTTACCGGTTATCGCGACGAGCTGATCATCTCGACCAAGGCCGGCTACGAAATGTGGGCAGGACCTTATGGCGAATGGGGCAGCCGCAAATATGTCCTGGCCAGCCTCGACCAGAGCCTGAAGCGGATGGGGCTCGACTATGTCGACATCTTCTATTCGCACCGCTTCGACCCCGACACCCCGCTGGAAGAAACGATGGGCGCGCTCGATCACGCGGTGCGCTCGGGCAAGGCGCTCTATGCCGGCATTTCCTCCTATAATTCGCAGCGCACCCGCGAGGCCGCCGATATATTGAAGCAGCTCGGCACGCCTTGCGTGATCCATCAGCCGAGCTATTCGATGCTCAACCGCTGGGTCGAGGATGACGGCCTGCTCGATACGCTGGAGGGGCTTGGCGTCGGTTGCATCGTGTTCTCGCCGCTGGCGCAAGGCATGCTGACCGACAAATATCTCGGCGGCATCCCCGATGGCAGCCGCGCCAGCCAGGGCAAGTCGCTGCGCCCGGCATTCATCAACGACAAGTCCGTCGCCAATATCGAGGCGCTGAACGCCATCGCCCGTCGCCGCGGCCAGACGCTGGCGCAGATGGCGCTGGCCTGGGTGCTGCGCAGGGGCAGGGTGACGTCGGCGCTGATCGGCGCCAGCCGGCCGGAACAGGTCGAGGATTGCGTCGGCGCGCTTGAGGCGCTCGACTTCAGCGATGCAGAGCTCGCCGAGATCGACAGCTTTGCCCGCGAGTCGGACATCAATCTCTGGGCGGCATCGGCCGAGCGCAAGGGGCCGCCGAGGAAGTAGGCGACGACGGTCTGCGGTCCGGTTTCATCGAAAAGACGCGGCAGCGCGAACTGGTAGCTGTCTTCGACACGGTGGCCAGCGGCTAACTTTCGGCTGCCTTGAGGTTCCGCGCGGCTTCCTCGAGCGTCGCTCTGTCGTTGCCAAGCCTGTCGATCAGCTCTTGCGCCTGATCACCGGTTATCCCGGTGCGCATCGCCAGTGCCTCGACCGTCAGAACGTCGGAACTGGCGATCGTTCCAGTGGGACCGTGCTCGGCCGCGCCATCATCTGCCGGCACCGTTGTCGCGTCGTCGAGGTCAAGCTCATGTTTCGCCTGCTGCCAATGACGCTCATGTGCGCCGTGCGGGCGGCCCTCGCGCACCCAGATTTCATAGGCTCGCTGCCGAATTTTTTCATGCCGATCGTCGTCCATGGCGGTTCCTCCCTTGTGGCGTTTTCACCAACGCGGGGAGCGCCGGAACGATCCGATGTTGATGCCGAATTCGCAGACATGCCGGACAAAAGCCGGTTTCTCACCGAACAAACACCGGACATACGCGTTTTGCGGAGGAACCTGCACAGTGGGCCGGCCGTTGAGCCGAGCCTGAGCAAAGGAGATTACAATGGCCGACGAACCGAACGAATCCGCAGCACCGAAGATGACTCAACGTGAAGCTCAGGAAGCCCTGGAGAAGCAGGTCGCGCAGCTGAGGCGCGAGATCAACAAGATCAACCGAACCTTGGCGGAACGCGCGGAAGAGGCGATCGAGGACGCCGGCGATTGGTATGGCAACGCTGCTGAGCGCGCCTCGCGGACGGCACAAGCCCTGCGCAACAGGGCGCAGACAGTGTCCGGGGTTGTCCAGGAGAATCCCGGCACAATATCGTCCGCCTTCATACTCGGAGCGGCCGTAGGGGCGCTACTAGGCCTCGCCTTGGCCGCCACAGACCAGCGCCGCGATCGCTGGTTCTAGTCCCAACCTAAGGTTCCGGGCAGAAACGGCGGGATTGCTCCCGCCGTCATTCAGCAAATGACACCGGTCAGGGCGTGGCCGGTTTCTGCGCCGTGCCGAGGGCCGCCTTGGGCGCTGCCGGTGCGGGAGCTGCCGTCTTCATCTTCTCCTCGATCCAGCCGGTGTAATTCGCCAGCCGCGTGTAGATGCCGTAGGCGTTCTTGTGGCCGCAGGCGGTGCTGCCGTCGGCCGGACCTTCGCCCCAGCTGACGACGCCGACCTGCACCGGACCATCGGCGCCGGTCATGAACAGCGGTCCGCCGCTGTCGCCGTTGCAGGCGTCGCGCTCGCCGCTGGCGGTGCCGGCGCAGATCATGTTGCCGGTCAGCGGATCGGCCATATCGGCTGCAATCGCGTTGGCGGCCGCCTCGATGCCCCTTTCCGAGTAACGCATGCGGCGGGCGAGCTCGCCGAGCGCTGCCTTCAAATCATGCGCATAAATCGCCTTGATGCCGCTGTTGCAGGTTGCGTTCGGCTGGAGGTCCAGGTCGGCGACCATCAGCGCGGTGGGAAACGTTCCGTCCTGCATCTTGCCCCAACCGGTGACCGTCGTCTTACCGGTGTCCGGTGTCGGCTCACGGGCAATTGTGATGGTCGGGGCATCGGCCGACTCGGCCAGCCGGATCAAGCCGAGATCGTTGTCCAGCGTCTGCTCGCTGTAGCCCTCGTTGATGATGATCTCCGCCGCCTTGTAGCGCTTGCCCTCGCTGAGATCGGTGGCGCCGGTGAGCACGGTGACCACATCAGGCGAAATCGGCCCGCCGTCGTCATTGAGGCAGTGCGCCGCCGTCAGCGCCCATTGCGGCGCGATCAGGCTGCCGCCGCAGAACTGCGCATTCGTCTGCGAGGCCGGGCTTTTGTCCAGTCTGTTGGTGGTCAACAATGCGACCTGGAACGGGTAAGCGCCCTTCTCGGCCTCTTTGCCGCCGTAGACGCGATCGGCGCCGTCGGGATTCTCCACCCTGGCCTTGGCCCTGGCCCCGGCCACGCGTTTCATCGGCGAGATCGCCGCCTCCGGCCGGGCGGCCGCGTCTCCGGCATGAACGGAATTGACGGCCGGCACGGCCGCCGCGATGCCGAGCAGCGCGGCGGCGGCAATCGGTCTGAACCTATGGATGATCTTCACCTCGAACCCCCTGAGACGATGTTCCCGACAGGTCAGTCGCCGACGCATGATCCACTGAAATGGAACCGGCCGGTGAGATCATGCTCCACGGCGAAGCACGATCCGTCACAAAGCCGAGTACCATTTCTGCTAGTCGTGCTGTCGAGCCAAACCCGCCCAAAATCCTATAGCCCCCCACGGGCTATGTGAAAGCAATTTGTCGTTGCCAATGTTGGATTATTTTAGGCAGTATACCGTTGCAGGCATTTTTGGCGGGGACCTAAACTGGCTGCACTGAATAATGGCCCGGTAAAGGCACCGGTAACTAATTTCATTTTTCTGCGCCACCACGATCTCGACAATATTTCTGTATCTTGATCCAGTCCTTGCTGACTTTTGGGAGAGTCTCACCATGACAAAACTGACACAGTGCATTATTGCGTCCGCGTTGCTTTCCACCGCAATGTGGGCGGTTCCTGCCTTGGCTGCCGAGCCAGGTTCCGCCAATGCCGGCAACGGCGAAAGCATGCGGGATGTGACATCGGGCGATTACAAGCCCGGCCGGGCGAAACCGATCGCCCCGCCGAAATTGACCGAGGACGAGGCCAACCGCGCCGCGCCGCTCACCGACGAAGCAACGGCCGTCAAATCCTATGGCATCGTCGGCCGCTCCGCCGATGGCAAGGACATCAAGATCGATCCGAACGAGACGCTGAAGGACCTTGTCATCAAGAAAATGAACGCGCCCGCCGAGGGACAGAAGTCCGAGAATTCCGGGCTGAGCGGAGGCGAAGACGCCGGCCGCCAGGTGTTCGGGACGGACGACCGGGAGCAGATCAAGAATACCAAAACCTACCCGTTCACCGCGATCGGCTACCTCGAAGGCAAATCGAAGAGCGGCAGCTATGGCAGCTGCTCGGCGACGCTGATCGGCCCGCGCACGGTGCTCACCGCGGCGCACTGCCTCTACAGCCACGAAGACAAGGCCTGGCTGGACGATATCCTGTTCGTGCCGGCTCTCAACGGCAAGACCGCCGACGACGCACCGTTCGGCGCCTTCACCTATGAAAGCGCCTATATCGTCCAGGGCTTCATCGACAATTACCAGGGCTTTTACGGCTCGGTCGTGCCATGGGATCTCGGCATCGTCACCTTGAAGCAGGATGTCGGCACCAACCTCGGCTGGCTGGGCTATGCCAATTATGTGGATCTCGGCGATTTCACCGCCAACATCGTCGGCTATCCCGGCGACAAGCCGATGGGCACGATGTGGAAGGCGACCTGCGAAGTGCTCGCCGAACACATCGCCACCGAGTATTTCCAGTACGACTGCGACACGTATCCAGGATCGAGCGGCAGCTCGGTCTATGCCTACGACAATGGCTCCAAGCAGCGCGTCATCACCGGCGTGAACGTGGCCGAGAGCCCGGATGCCAACACAGCCGTGCGTCTGAACGCCATCAACGTCCAGTGGATCAACAGCCTGTACAAATAGGCCTGCAGAGTTTCCGCCGCGATCGTCGGGGAAACCTGCCGGCGGCGGAGCATTTCCGTCGCCGGCTTTCGCATTTTCGGGAATTATCTGGACTGGGCCGAGGATGGCGCCTGGCGGACATAGTTCTCGATCGGCACGGCGAAGGTCGGCGAACCGGCCTTGCGCTCCTTGTCGATATAGCCGGCAAAATAGCTCCAGAAGGACGCGGCATAGTCGCGGAAATAGGAGTCGGCGACGTCGCGCGAGCACAGCCTGCCTTCGACGCAGAAGGAAAGGCGGTTGAGGAAATAGACGATGCGGTCGAAATTGTCGCTGAACTCGGCAAGCGGCATGTCGCCGCCGGTTGCGCTCATCGCTTCGATGCCGATGCGCTGTCTGAACACCTGTTCCTCGGTCGGCGTCGGATTGGCACTGAGCAGATTGCCGTATTTGGCGTTGAGCGCCGCCAGGCGTTGCTTGAGGGCCCGTTGCGCCTGCTGGTAATCCTTGCTTTCCCAGAGCTCGACCAGCGACATCGTTTGCTCGACGCGCTTCTGCTCCTGGTTCGCCAGGAACTGGTAGACCGAAAAGATCAAGGTAAAGATGATCGCCAGGCGCACCAGCAATCCGGACCAGGCATAGACGAGCATGCGCCAGTCGCGATCGGTGAATGGGTTCGCCTCCTTCTTGACCTCGTGATTGCTCACCCACGGCAGGCCTTCGACGGTTTCCGGCAGCGACACCGGCTTCTTTTGCGGTACCGGCGCCGTCACTGCCTGCTGCGTTGCCTTGCCCCCCGCTTTCGTCATCCGCAGCTGTCCAGTTCTATGGTGGCGGACGGGTCGAGCACGATGCCCGGCGCCTCCAGCTTCTTCTTCAGGCAATCCAGCTGCGCCCGCGAAACGATGAACTGCACGTCAGGCGCCACCTGCGCCTTGCTCGGCGACGGCAACGGCTCGACCACGCCGCGCGAGGCGCAGCTGCTGAGATCGACGACAACGGCGGTGTTGCCGGTTTTGGCGATCTGGTCGTACTGGTCGAGAAAGCAACTCGCCAGTTCGGAATTGATGACGACCTCCTTGGCGCAGAGGCCGCAAGCCTCGTCCGCCGAAGCATTGGCGGCCAGCAACAGCCCGGCGAGAAGGCCGGCGGTTGCTGCGCGCCACGAAAATACGATCCTGTTCACGAACGCCCTCATCCGTTCCGTTCGGCCGCCGACAGCGGCGGTCGAAGAATGTTCACTATCAGCCGATTAGGCAAGAGGCCGGGCCGGGCGCTGATCCGTCTCAGGCGCGCGGCACCGTCTCCATCGGGAAGATCATCACGGCGCCCTTCGACCCCTTGTCGTCGGTCAGCCGCATGGCCGACCGCGTCGCCGGCGCCATGCCGATATCGGCCAGCATGTCGGCGAAGCTTGGCTGTCCGAGCCCGCGCGTTACCGAGACAACCCCCTCTTGCGCCAGGAAGCTCAGATCCTGCTTCTCGCTCTGCGGCGGTGCTTCGGTCAAGACGGCGATCATCCGCTCCATGCCGAAGCTGGTGTCGGTGAATTTGAACAGCCCTTCCTCGAGCACGGCGCCTTCGGTCAGGCGCTCGGCAAGAAAATGCTGGATGGAATAGTCGGAGCCGACATAGAGCACGTTGATGTCGACCAGGTTGGTCGAACCGTTCCTGGCCAGCACGTGGACCTGATCGTCGGGCGAAACACGCGGCACCGTCGACGGTTCGATCGGCTGCAGCGTGTCGCTGTCAAAACGCTTGATCCGGAACTCGACGCTGACCTCTTCCGGCCGATAATCGGAAGCGGCGGCCAGCCTCGACAGTCCGATGGCGCGGAAGATTTTCGTCAGATTCCCTGCGGCGGCCTCGATCAACTTTTCGCGGCCGTCCGGATGAATGACGATCAACGGCGGCTTGCTGCCGTCCTTGAGCGTCATGTCGCCCGAACCCGGCAGGAACCACAGCGCCGGCCTGTCGGTGGCATCTGCTGCGGTGCCGGCAATGGCGTTCTCGCGCAGCACTGCGAGACGCAGATCTGCGCTCTTGCCCGGCTCGACCAGCGCGATGTGGAACCCTGAGCTCTCCCTGGCCGCCAGATCGTCGAGAACCGAGTTCGCCAGCGCGGCCTCTTTCTCGAGGCCTTTGGCCGCTGCCGGCCGCGCGACCACGAGCTTGTAGTCGACGGCGAGCTCGGCCAGCCGCGCATAGGCATTGGCGGGGATGTCGGCCAGCTTGAGTGCCGGCTTGCCGCCGAACTCGACCGGCTTGACCCGGCTTTCCAGGTTTTTCGCCGACTGCACCTGGAGATAGCCAAGCGCCTCGGACAGCGGCGACAGCGCCGACGGCAATATTGCGAGGCTGCTGCCGGGGGTGAGGCGATGCAGCAACCCGGCGCCGATCGTGGCTTTGTCGTTCTCGATGACGATTGGCCATTGCATGACCGCCTCGGTCTTGTCGGTGCCGAAGACGCGTGCGTCGAGTTCTCCCTCGAACAGCGGCGTTGGCCGGGTGCGGCCGTCCGCCGAATATTGCTGCAGCACGGCCTGGCCGAGCTGGCGATAGGTGATGTTGGGGCTCTCGGCCAGTTTCGACAGGATGGTGAAGGTGAACAGCCCGAAACGCGGTGCATCGGCCGTGCCCTTGGGCAGCGGCATCTCGGGCGTCGTCTCCACCGTCTGCGCCGCGTAGAAGGCGACCAATTTGCCCTTGGTGGTAGCCTCGGCGCCGGTCGGCGTCAGCTTGAAGGCCGGCTTGCGCTGCCCGTCCTCGTCAAAGCCGCGCGGCGCGGCCGACGCAATCTCGTCATAGGCTCTCACCGCAGCCGCCCTGGCAGCGTCGTCGCCGCCGACCAGATCGGCGAACTCGACCTTGCGTTCCAGCTCGTCGTCGACCTCGGCGGCGCGCGTCGCCGTGCCGGAATGGCAGCAGTCGAACACGGCCCAGATAAAGGCGCCCTTGTCGCGGATAGCGTCGAGCGCGGTGCCGATCTCGTTGTCGACCAGCGCATTGGGCACGCCCTTTTCGCGGTTGACCCATTTGTCGATGTCGGACGGCAAGAAAATCTCGTCGAGGCCGTCCGTCTCGTCGCCCTTGTTCGCTGCCGGCTGCTGCGCGCCGTGACCGGACAAATGCAGGTAGACGAAATCGTCGCGCTGGACCTTGGCGGCAAGATCGGCCAACGCCGCCTTGATCGCCGCATGTGTCGGCGGTCCGTTGGCGCCTTCGACATCCTTGGCGAGCAGCGTGACGTTTTCGGCCAGGAATTTTACCGGCGCGGGCGTGTTCCCCAGGAGCTAATCGCGCACCAGGCCGGCATCGTTTTTCGGTCCGATCAGCCAGTTTTTCTTCGGCAGGTTCGGGTAATCGGTGCAGGCAACAAGCAGCGCATGGTAGGTGCGCGCCGCTGCGAATGCCCGAAACGGCACCAGGCCGGCAGCGGCCAGCGCGGACATGCCGGCAAGCAGCGTCCGCCGCGTCACTTTGATCATGATTGCTTCCCCAAGCCCGATCGAATTTCCAAGCACGGCCAGCCTGGCCGAGGATTTTGTCAGTATTTTGAATATGGCGCCGCCGGCCAGCCGACCACCGGCTGCGAATAGAAACAGTAGCAAAAATGGCAGTTCGTCGCTATCTCAGTGGAAGAGGTCCGACTGCTTGCGAAATGGCAGCGATCGGCACGGAGCGGCTTGGAACAGGATCATGGCGGCAAGGGATGTACTGACGAAGAACCAGCTTTGCGTTCTCGAGAAGCTCGAGGCCGCCAGCGGCCCGCTCAGCGCCTATACGTTGCTCGACCAACTGCGCGAGCGCGGTTTTCGCGCGCCGCTGCAGGTCTACCGGGCGCTCGACACGCTGGTGAAATCCGGCTTCGTGCACAGGCTCGAAAGTCTCAATTCCTTCGTCGCCTGTGCCGAGCCGCACGACCACAGCCATTCGATGACGGCGTTTGCCATCTGCGACACCTGCGGCCAGGTGACTGAGTTCTCCGACCACGATGTCGGACACCGGCTCGACGAATGGGTACGCTCGACCGGCTTCGCCGCCAAGAAGGCGGTGATCGAATTCCGCGGGACTTGTGCGAAGTGTTTGGCCGAGGCGGCTTGAAGCCCTGTTAGGCCGCGACATAGCGGTGGCGACCCTTTTGATGTCGGCGGGACAGCGCCCCCCTCTGTCCTGCCGGACATCTCCCCCACACGGGGGGAGATCGGCCATTATCCCCGTTTTCGCCGATCTCCAACGGTGCAAGATGGTATGCAGCGCCGAAGCTGCCAATCTCCCCCTCGAGGGGGAGATGTCCGGCAGGACAGAGGGGGGCGCGACAGATCGCTACAGATCGCAGTTGATCGGCCGCGGGACGTTCAATGCGCCTCTTCCCAGTTGTTGGCGGCGCGGGCGTCGACGTGCAGCGGCACCGACATCGACACCGCCGGCATGGCCGCGTTCTCCATGACGTGGCACACGACCGGGATCGTCGCCTCGACCTCGGCTTCGATGGTCTCGAAGACCAGCTCGTCATGCACCTGCAGCAGCATGCGGGCGGAAAGCCTGGCTTTTTCCAGGGCATCGTCCATACGGATCATGGCGCGGCGGATGATGTCGGCCGCGGTGCCCTGCAGGCGGGCGTTGATCGAGGCGCGCTCGTTGAAGGCACGGACCGAAGGATTTGACGATCTGATTTCCGGATAGTGGATGCGGCGGCCGAAAATGGTCTCGACGAAGCCGTGCTCGCGGGCATAGGCCTTGGTCGCATCGATATAGTCGCGGATGCCGGGGAAGCGCTCGAAATATTTCTTGATGTAGTCGCCGGCTTCCTCGCGCGCGATCGACAGCTGGTTGGCGAGGCCAAAGGCCGAAATGCCGTAGATGATGCCGAAATTGATCGCCTTGGCACGGCGGCGCACTTCCGAAGGCATGCCCTCGACCGGCACGTTGAACATTTCGGACGCGGTGATGGCGTGGATGTCGGCGCCGTCGGCGAAGGCCTGCTTGAGCTGCGGGATTTCGGCGACGTGGGCCAGCACGCGCAATTCGATCTGGCTGTAGTCGGCGGAAACCAGCTTGTTGCCCTTGTCGGCAATGAAGGCCGTCCTGATCTTTCGCCCCTCGACGGTGCGTACCGGAATGTTCTGCAGATTGGGATCCGAGGACGACAGCCGTCCGGTCGTCGTCGCGGCAAGCGCGTAGGAGGTGTGGACGCGCTTGGTGTCGGGATGGATGAAGCCGGGCAGCGCATCGGTATAGGTCGATTTCAGCTTGGTCAGCTGGCGCCAGTCGACGATCTTACGCGGCAATTCGTGGCCTTCGGCGGCGAGGTCTTCGAGAAGCTGCGCCGAGGTCGACCACTGGCCGGTCTTGGTTTTTGAACCGCCGGGCAGACCCATCCTGCCGAACAGGATGTCGCCGAGCTGTTTTGGCGAGCCGATGTTGATGCGTTCGCCGACCAGCTGGTAGATCTCGTCCTCGAGCCGTGCGGCACCCTGTGCCAGTTCGCCGGAGAGCCGCGACAGGATCTGCCGGTCGACGGAGATGCCGCGCTGCTCCATCCGTGCCAGGACCGGCACCAGCGGCCGTTCCAGCCGTTCATAGACCGAGACCAGGCCCTTGGCGGCAAGCCGTGGCTTCAGCACCTGCCAGAGCCTGAGCGCGACGTCGGCGTGCTCGGCCCCGTAAGCCGTCGCCTTGCCGAGGTCGGCCTGATCGAGGCCGACGAAGCTTCTTCCCGAACCGGCCAGTTCCTTCAGCGGAATGGTCGCGTGGCCGAGCCATTTATCGGCCAGCGCCTCCAGGCCATGGCCACCATGAGTGCCGGCCTCAAGCACGTAGGAGATCAGCATGGTGTCGTCATAGGGGCCGATCTCGATGCCGTGACGGCTCATGACGACAAGGCGGTATTTCATGTCGTGCACGATCTTGAGGACGGATTTGTCCTCGAGCAGCGGCTTGAGCAACGCCAGCGCGTCGCGGATCGGGATCTGGTTTTCGACCGCGCCGCCGCCGAGCAGGTCGCCATTGCCGTTTTTGTGGGCAAGCGGCACGTAGGCGGCGTGGCCGGGCGCGACGGCCATGGCAAGGCCGATCAGTTCGGCCCGCATCGGATCGGGCGAGGAGGTCTTAACGTCGAAGGCGACGATGCCTCTCTCCATCGCCTCGGCGATCCAGACCTTCAGCGTCGCGGCGTCGCGGATGCAGGCGTAGGCGCTGGTGTCGATCTTGCGGGCGGTGGCAGCCTCCAGGCGAAGCGCCGAAAGCAGGGATGGGGTGTCGCCTTGCTTGGCTGCGGCCTGGGCTTCGAGTGCCGCTTTGTCCGACGGCGGTGCGCTCTCGGCGGCCGCGGGCGCGCCAAAACCCATATCGGGGCCATGCGCGGTATCGGCACGCTCTATGGTGACGGGGGTGGCTGGAACGTCGCCCGCGTCGGTTCCGGTCGCTTCGGCCACGCGGCGGGTCAGCGTCGAGAATTCCATGGTCTTGAGAAAGCCGATCAGCCTTGGGCCGTCCGGCGCGTGCAACACGAACTCGTCGAGCCCCTCGGTCACCGGCACGTCGTTCTTCAGCGTCACCAGGTCACGCGAGATGCGCGCCTTGTCGGCATTGGCGATGATCGATTCGCGCCGCTTGTCCTGCTTGATCTCGCCGGCGCGGACGAGCAGCGTGTCGAGGTCGCCGAACTGTTCGAGCAATTGCGCCGCCGTCTTCGGCCCGATGCCGGGCACGCCCGGCACATTGTCGACCGAATCGCCGGTCAGCGCCTGCAGGTCGATCATTTTCTGTGGCGGCACGCCCCATTTCTCGATCACCTCGGGAACGCCGATCTGGCGGTCCTTCATCGGGTCGTACATGGCAACCGTTGGGCCGACCAGTTGCATCAAGTCCTTGTCGGAAGAGATGATGGTGGTGTCGGCGCTGGCTTCGCAGGCAAGCCGGCAATAGGTGGCGATCAAATCGTCGGCCTCGTAGCCTTCCGTCTCAAGGCATGGCAGGTTGAAGGCCCTGGTCGCCTGGCGGATCAGGCCGAATTGCGGGATCAAATCTTCCGGCGGCGCCGAGCGGTTGGCCTTGTATTCGGGGTAGAGGTCGTTGCGGAAGGTCTTCGACGAATAGTCGAAAATCACGGCGAAATGCGTCGGCACGATGCCGACATCGGTGTTGCGGGCGTCCTGCGTCAGCTTCCAGACCATGTTGCAGAAGCCGAGCACGGCACTGGTCGGCAGCCCGTCGGACTTGCGGGACAGCGGCGGGAGCGCGTGATAGGCACGGAAGATGTAACCGGAGCCGTCGACAAGGAAGAGATGATCGCCTTTTTTCATGGCACGAGGGATAGCGCGGCGCAGCGCCGCGGTCCATGCCAAAGGCGGCTTCCGCCAAGGGTTCCGGCAACACCCTGACAAATGGCGTGCGAGCTTGGCCGGCCCTGCCGGCGTGGCCGGAGCTTTGTTCGCTCACGCCTATGTTACAAAAGTGTAATTTTTGTGCCCTTGAATCGCCACGTTCGCAGACACAGATAAACGCCATCGGCAGTTTTCGCCGAAGTCCGGAGCAAGGCCCGTCCCCCGCCTATCCCGGACACTTGCGGCAGCCTATCCCCCCTCTCCGGGCTGCCGCATCGTTTCGAGTAAGGCCGCCGTGGTTCCCCCTCCACCACGGCGGCATTTTTTTGCCTTTCGACAAGATCCTGCCTTGTGGCCTAACGGTCGCGGGCTTTCCGTTTCGCCGTATGGGCTCTAGATTCGCCGCCAGAATCGAAAGGCCCGCCAGATGTCCGCAGTTTCCCCTGTTCTCGACCGCCTCGACAAGAACTTCGACCAGAGCCTGGAACGCCTGTTCGGCCTGCTCGGCATCAAGTCGATCTCCACCGATCCGGACTACGCCGCCGACTGCCGCAAGGCCGCCGAATGGCTGGTCGCCGAGCTCAAGCTGATCGGCTTCGACGCCAGCGTGCGCGACACGCCGGGGCATCCGATGGTGGTCGCGCATCACGATGGGCCGGCGGGCGCGCCGCATCTGCTGTTTTACGGCCATTACGACGTCCAGCCGGTCGATCCGATCGAGCTGTGGGAAAGCGACCCGTTCGCGCCGGCGGTTAAGGAGATCGAGCCCGGCCACAAGGTGATCACCGGCCGCGGCGCGGCCGACGACAAGGGCCAGCTGATGACCTTCGTCGAGGCCTGCCGCGCGTGGAAGCAGGTGCATGGCGGATTGCCGTGCCGAATCACAATCCTGTTCGAGGGCGAGGAGGAGTCCGGATCGCCGTCGCTGAAACCGTTTCTCGAGGCGAATGCGGATGAGCTCAGGGCCGATTTCGCGCTGGTCTGCGACACCGGCATGTGGGACCGCGATACGCCGTCGATCTGCGTCTCGCTGCGCGGGCTGGTCGGCGAGGAGATCACGGTGACTGCCGCCGACCGCGACCTGCATTCCGGGCTCTATGGCGGTGCGGCCGCCAATCCGATCCGCATCCTGGCAAAGATCCTGGCCGACATCCACGATGCGGATGGTCACGTCACCATTCCAGGTTTTTATGACGGCGTCGAGGAAACGCCGTCGCAGATATTGCAGTCGTGGCTGTCGCTCGGCGAGACGGCCGAGACCTTCCTCGGTCCGATTGGCCTGTCGATCCCGTCCGGCGAGAAGGGCCGCTCGGTGCTCGAACTGACCTGGGCGCGACCGACGGCCGAGTTCAACGGCATTATCGGCGGCTATACCGGCAAGGGCTTCAAGACGGTGATCGCCGCGCAAGCCTCGGCAAAAGTCTCCTTCCGCCTCGTCCACAAACAGGATCCGGAAAAAATCCGCGCCGCCTTCCAGGCATTTGCCAGGCAGCGCGTGCCAGCGGACTGCTCGGTCGAATTTCATCCGCATGGCGGCTCGCCGGCAATCCAGCTTTCCTACGACTCGCCCTTCCTCGCCAAGGCCAAGCAGGCGCTGTCCGACGAATGGCCGAAGCCAGCGGTGGTGACCGGCAGCGGCGGCTCGATCCCGGTGGTCGGCGATTTCCAGACCTATCTCGGCATGGAATCGCTGCTGGTCGGTTTCGGTCTTGACGACGACCGCATCCACTCGCCGAACGAGAAGTACGAGATGAGCTCCTTCCACAAGGGCCAGCGCTCCTGGGCGCGCATTCTCGAGGCGCTGACACGCTGAAATTGCGCCAGACTCAAGTTTTTGTTGATTTTTCGCCGGATCGCGGCAAGGACGGGCACGGTCCGTCGCGCATCGCTGCACGGGGCCGCGACCGGAGAAGACGATGAGCGACATACGTTTCCACAAAAACGATCTGCCCGGCCTGCTGCATTACGATGTCGGGGCGGTCGCCATCGACACCGAGACGCTGGGGCTGAACCCGCATCGCGACCGGCTCTGCGTCGTGCAGATCTCGCCGGGCGACGGCTCGGCCGACGTCATCCAGATCGCGCCCGGCCAGAAGAAGGCGCCGAACCTCGTCAGCCTGCTCAAGAACCGCAGCATCACCAAGCTGTTCCATTACGGCCGCTTCGATCTCGCCGTGCTCTACAACGCCTTCGGCGTCATGCCGGAGCCGGTGTTCTGCACCAAGATCGCGTCGCGGCTGACGCGCACCTACACCGACCGGCACGGGCTGAAGGACATCTGCTTCGAGCTTCTCGGGATCGGCCTGTCGAAGGCGCAGCAATCCTCGGACTGGGCCGCCGAGACGCTGTCGCCCGAGCAGCTCGAATATGCCGCCTCCGACGTGCTCTACCTGCACCGGCTGCGCGACGTACTGAGCGCGCGGCTGGCGCGCGACAACCGGACCAGGGAGGCCGATGCCTGCTTCCGCTTCCTGCCGACGCGTGCGAAACTCGACCTGATGGGCTGGGATGAAGAGGACATCTTCGCCCACAGCTGATGGCCCTCTGGCACTCTAACGCCGTCGGCCGGGAGGAACTGAAATGGCTGCGCGAAAACCAATCGAGACGGCACCAAGGGACGGCTCCAAGGTCACCGTCTACTGGCAGGACAGCGACGGCGTGATGAACGAGAGCATCGCGCAATACCGTTCGCTCGACCGGCTGAAGGCGGCCGGCGGCGACTGGGACGAAAGCGATGCCGGCTGGTGGGCCTATACTGACGGCCATACGCAAAGGAAGATCGAACCGATCAGCTGGCGCCCGGCCTCCAACGATCCGGATGCCGACGACTGAGGGTTGTCGCAACGGTCGAACTGAAGTGATTATTCTGAGGCAAAGCATATTTTGTTCTTGCTTTGTGCCGGCAGCTATGCTACTAATTTCGCTATGGTGCTCATTGGCTCCAACGACCCGCCCGCCGAGGCGGGTTTTTCATTTCCGGCTTTGGCGCTGTCGCGGGCCGCAGCCGTTCGGCAAGCGACTGAATACAGTTTATTTCGATTTCTCCCGACTTAACCCGCCTTTAAACCGCCGCATCTAGTCTTCAACCCCAACGCCATAGGCATGGGGAAGACAGCACAGCGCATGGCGAACCGGAAAGACAGCCGCATCGAGCCCAGCTTCGAGGCATCGCCGGGGGCGAGATCCTCGGCCGGTTTTTCAGTGAGCGAGGAGGACCGCGTCGTGCCGAGCAACCGAAAAGCCGCTGCAAAGCGCAAATCGTCCAAGGCCAAGCCGCCGCGCGGCGGGCGCGGCAAAGGCCGGCGCGGCGTGTTCGGCGTGCTTGCCCGGCTGTTCTACTGGTGCTTCGTGCTGGCCATCTGGGGCGGTATCGCCACTGCCGGCATCGTCGTCTATTACGGCGCGAAAATGCCGGCGGCCACCACCTGGGCCATTCCCGACCGCGCCCCCAACATCAAGATCGTCTCGGTCGACGGCCAGCTGCTTGGCAATCGCGGCATGAGCGGCGGCGAGGCCGTCGGCCTGCACGAAATGTCGCCCTATATTCCCGAGGCCGTTATCGCCATTGAAGACCGCCGCTTCTATTCACATTTCGGCATCGATCCGATCGGCCTTTCCCGGGCCATGGTGACCAATGTTCTGGGCGGGCATTTCTCACAAGGCGGCTCGACGCTGACCCAGCAGCTGGCCAAGAACCTGTTCCTGACGCCGGACCGCACGCTGGAACGCAAGGTGCAGGAAGTGCTTTTGGCGCTGTGGCTGGAGCACAAGCATACGAAAGACCAGATCCTCGAAATGTACCTCAACCGGGTTTATTTCGGCTCGGGCGCCTATGGCGTCGAAGCGGCCTCGCGCCGCTATTTCGGCAAGAGCGCGCGTGACGTCACGCTGTCGGAGGCGGCACTTCTCGCCGGCCTGCTCAAGGCGCCGTCGCGGCTGTCGCCGGCGCGCGACCCGAAGGCGGCCGAGCAGCGCTCGCAGCTGGTGCTCGCCGCGATGCGCGACGAGGGCAAGATCAGCGCCAAGGAGATGACAACGGCGATGAGCGCGCCGGCGACGCGTTCGCCGTCCTACTGGACCGGCTCGGAAAACTATGTCGCCGATACGATCATGGAAGAACTGCCCGACCTGATCGGCGACGTGCGCCGCGATATCGTCGTCGACACGACCGTCGATCTGACGCTGCAGAAGCTCGCCGAGCAATCGATCCGCCGGCTGATCGACCAGAGCGGCAAAAAACTCAATGTCAGCCAGGGCGCGCTGGTGTCGATCGACAATTCCGGCGCGGTGCGCGCGATGGTCGGCGGTTACGACTATTCGACCAGCCAGTTCGACCGCGCCTCGGAAGCGCGCCGGCAGCCGGGCTCGGCGTTCAAGCCGTTCGTCTATATGGCGGCGCTGGAATCCGGCCGTACGCCGGACAGCGTGCGCAACGACGCGCCGATCAAGATCGGCAACTGGACGCCCGACAATTACGGCGGCAAATATTTCGGCAAGGTGACGCTGGCGACGGCGCTGGCAAAATCGCTGAACTCGGTTGCCGCGCAGCTGACCATGGAAGTCGGGCCGAATGCGGTGGTCGAGGCGGCGCACCGCATGGGCATCCAGTCCGAGCTGACGGCCAACACCTCGATCGCGCTGGGCACCTCGGAAGTGACGCCGCTGGAACTGACCTCGGCCTATGTCCCCTTCGCCAATGGCGGTTATAAGCCCGACATCCATTTCATCCGCCGCGTCACGACGAGCGACGGCAAGGTGCTCTACGAAAACAATGGCGGCGGTGCGCCGCGGGTCGTCAATCCCGATGTCGTCGGCATGATGAACTCGATGATGACCGGCACGGTCGAGATCGGCACAGCCAGGAAGGCGGCGTTCGCCTGGCCGGCGGCCGGCAAGACCGGCACCAGCCAGAACTCGCGCGACGCCTGGTTCATCGGCTATACCGCCAATCTGACCACCGGCGTCTGGTTCGGCAATGATGACGGCAGCGCGATGAAGAAGGTCACCGGCGGCGCACTGCCGGCGCAGGCCTGGCACGAATTCATGGTCGCCGCGCATGAGGGCGTGCCGGTGCGGCCGCTGCCTGGAACCTGGAAGTCGACGCCGCCCGACACCATCGTCCCGGACGACATACCGTCCGACACGGCGCCGCCGGCGCCGGTCGCTTCCGTCGGCCAATCGGCGCCGCCTGCGGCAGCTACCCAGTCGGCTTCGCGTCCCGTGCGTCCTGCCGAGACGGTCGATGCCGGCGGCCTGGCCATGCCGGGCGTCGACGGCACCACCGGATCGATCAAGCACCCGGTGCCGCCCGGCAATGTCGGCGGCCCGGTCAAGAAGCGGCAGACGTCGATCCTGGACATCCTGACAGGCGGCTGAACAACAGGCCCCCTCGCCACCGCTGCCGCGTTCCGCTACATCTCCCGTTTGGAGACCGCGAATGGCAGAGACCGACACCAGAAAGACCATTGTGCTGACCGGCGCCAGCCGTGGCATCGGCCATGCCACTGTCAAGCGCTTTTCACGCGAAGGTTGGCGCGTCATCACCTGCTCGCGCCAGGCCTTTGCCGAGGACTGCCCGTGGCCGGCCGGACCTGAAGACCACATCAAGGTCGACCTCGCCGACCAGGAGGATGTCGGCATCGCAATCTCGGAAATCCGCCACCGGCTGGAGGCGCATGGCGGGCAGTTGCATGCGCTGGTCAACAATGCCGGCATCTCGCCGAAGCTCAAGGACGGCAACAGCCGCATGAACTCGATCGACACGCCGATGCATGTCTGGCGCGACGTCTTCCAGGTCAATTTCTTCGCCCCGATCATGCTGGCGCGGGGCCTGTTCAAGGAGCTGGCGTCGGCCAAGGGCTCGATCGTCAACGTCACCTCGATCGCCGGCACCCGCGTGCATCCTTTCGCCGGTACCGCCTATGCGACGTCGAAGGCGGCACTCGGCTCGCTGACCCGCGAGATGGCGCATGATTTCGGCCCGCACGGCATTCGCGTCAATGCGATTGCGCCGGGCGAGATCGACACCGCGATCCTGTCGCCGGGCACCGAAAAAATCGTCGAGACCATTCCGCTGAGAAGGCTGGGCACCACGGCGGAAGTCGCCGACATCATCTTCTTCCTGTGCTCGCAGCAGGCGTCCTACGTGACCGGCTCGGAAATACACATCAATGGCGGCCAGCACGTGTAGAAGGCTTTCCAGGCGAGCGAGCCGGCAGGATTTGTCAGCATCGCGGGCGGCGTGTTCAAGTCTGGCGGCGGTTGACGCCGCCGATGCCCGATCAGGTCGCCTGCAGCAGGTTCTCGATATCGGGTATGCTGTGGTTGGTCAGCGTCTTTGGAATTTCGGCCGTTATCTTGTCGGTGACCTCCTTGTGCAGTTTCCTGCGCATGTCGCCCAGCACCGGCGGCGGCGCGATCAGCACGATCTCCTTGAAGCTGCCGCGATGCGCGAGCTTGTAGAGCCTGTCGGCAATCTCTTCGGCAAAACGCTCCTTGCCGAGACGGTGCCAGTCGGTGTCCTCGACCGCACTGCGGTGGACGGAAGGGCCGTCGCTGTAGCGGCCGGGGCGGTCGGTGCCCTGTTCTCGGGTTGCCGGATTTTCCTGCTCCATCTCGTGCACGACCTGAAGGTCGGGATATTGGACGTCTCCACGGTTCTCGAGAAACAGCGCCTTTTCGCCATCTGCCACCACGATCCACAGTCCGCGTTTCAGTCTGACGTTGCTCATGGGGCGCTCCTTTTTTGATTTTTCGAGCCCATCGCCGGGCCTTTGCCGCAGGGGTGTGACCGGGCCTGGGTCCATAGAGCAAACGCGTGCCGAGGCGGGAATGTTCCGGCACTCGGACCCGGTATTCCGACAAGGGCCGGCGAGAGCGCCGGGCTGCCTTTGATGGCTCGGTCGGCATCCGGCGGCTTAATCTACTAAATTGATAGAATTTAGAAAAATCTGTTTTGTGGTTAGCTCCTCCGGCCGCTAGAAAGGCAGCGGATCAAGGGCTGCAACAGCAGCTTCAATCTGCTCCGCATTTGAATGTGGAATATTTTTCTCTTGGCCTTCATGCTTGCAGAAAAGAGATTGCCTGCTACGAAGCGATGCGCGAGTGGGTGCCTTCTGGTTTTTCGCGCCCCCGCGTAGAACTGACAAACGGTTCCAGGATTCCGCTCGTCATGCCGCAAGCCACGCCCAAGCTCAATGCCTTTCCCGTCTTCATGCGGGTCGAGGGCGAAGCCATAGCCATCGTCGGCGGCGCAGAGGAAGCGCTGGCCAAGGCGCGGCTGCTCGCGCAGTCGAGCGCTGTGCTGCGCATCGTCAGCGATGAAACAAGCCCGGAGCTGCTGGCCTTTATCGCCGAGACGGGGGCCGCCCACATCGCCGAGGCCTATGATGCAGCACATCTCAATGGTGCGGTGATGGTGTTTGCCGCCAGCGGCGACGAGGCGCTCGATCGCCGCGTTGCCGGGGATGCGCGCCGGCTGGGCATTCCGGTCAATGCCGTCGACCGGCCGGAGCTATGCGATTTCTTCACGCCGGCACTGGTCAACCGCGCGCCGGTCGCCATTGCCATCGGCACGGAAGGTGCCGGCCCGGTGCTGGCGCAGATGCTGCGCAGCCGCATCGACCGCATGCTGTCGCCCTCGCTCGGTCCGCTCGCAACTCTCGCCGCATCGTTTCGCGACACCGCCGAAAGACTGCTGCCGAAGGGCAATGCCCGCCGCCGCTTCTGGAGCGATTTCTTTGGCGGTGCACCGGCCCGCGCTGTCGAGGCCGGCGAGCTTTCGCAGGCGCATGATGCGGCCGTCGGCCTGCTGCTTTCGAAAGAACCGGCATCGGGCCATATCGCGCTTGTCGGCGCCGGTCCGGGCGCCGAGGACCTTTTGACGCTGCGCGCCCATCGCCTGCTGATGGAAGCCGACGTGATCGTCCATGACGCGCTGGTGCCGGAGGCGATCGTCGCCATGGGCCGTCGCGACGCCGAGCGCCTGCCGGTCGGCAAGCGCAAGGGCTGCCATTCCAAGAGCCAGGCCGAGATCAATGCGCTGCTGGTCGAGCTTGGCCGCGCCGGCAAGCGGGTCGTGCGGCTGAAGTCCGGCGACCCGCTGGTGTTCGGCCGGGCCGGCGAGGAGATGGCGGCACTTCGCGATGCCGGCGTCGCCTACGAAGTGGTTCCGGGCGTCACCGCGGCCTTCGCCGCCGCCGCCGATTTCGAACTGCCGCTGACGCTGCGCGGCGTGTCGTCGTCGATGGTGTTCACCACCGGCCACGACCTCAAGGGAAATTCGCTGCCAGATTGGGCAAAGCTCGCCATTTCCGGCGCGACGGTCGCCGTCTATATGGGCCGCTCGGTCGCTGCAGAGGTCGCCGGCCGGCTGATCGAAGCCGGCCTGTCGCCGGATACGGCCGTCGCCGTGGTCGAGAATGCCAGCCTTGCCAACCGCCGCCGTTTCCACGGCACGCTCGCCGACCTGCCATCGCTGGAGGCGCGTGCCGACCTCAGCGGCCCGGTGATGACCATCATCGGCGACGCGGTCGCCGGCGCCAATTTCGAACGGTCCGAGCCACTGGCGGCACACAGGCAGGAAAGCGTGGCCCGTGCTGCCGCGCAAGGAGTGAACCAATGAAAGTCCTGACCGCGAACCGCCTCGCCGACGGCATAGCCGTCTGGTACGCCAATGGCGGCTGGGCCGAGACTATCGACCATGCCGACATCGCCCATGACAAGGCGGCCGAGGACCGGCTGGAGGCGATCGGCGCCAAGGCCTCCGCCAACAACGAAGTGGTCGACGTCAACCTGATAGACGTGACCGTGGCCAACGGCACGGTCGAAGCGGTCCGGCTGCGTGAAAAGATCCGTGCCGCCGGCCCGACCACCCGCAACGACCTGGGCAAGCAGGCCCGTCCGCAAGCCGCACGCGCGGCATAGATGACCCAAGCATGATCCCGATCATGCTCGAACGAAGAAAATAACGGGCGGACGCGCCCGGAAAGACCTGAATATGTACCGTTACGATGAGTTTGACCACGATTTCGTCAAGGCCCGCGTCGCCGAGTTCAGCGACCAGGTCGCTCGGCGCCTTGCCGGCGAGATCACCGAGGACCAGTTCCGGCCGCTGCGGCTGATGAACGGCGTCTATCTGCAACTGCATGCCTATATGCTGCGCATCGCGGTGCCCTACGGCACGCTGAACAGCAAGCAGCTGCGTATGCTTGGCCACATCGCCCGCAAATACGACAAGGGTTACGGCCATTTCACGACGCGCCAGAACATCCAGTTCAACTGGCCGGCGCTGTCGGACATCCCGGCGATCCTGGCCGATCTGGCAAGCGTCGAGATGCACGCCATCCAGACCAGCGGCAACTGCATCCGCAACGTCACCGCCGACCACTTCGCCGGCGCCGCCGCTGACGAGGTTGCCGATCCGCGCCCCTATGCCGAAATCCTGCGGCAATGGTCCTCGGTGCATCCGGAGTTCTTGTTCCTGCCGCGAAAATTCAAGATCGCGGTGACCGGCGCCGAGCGCGACCGCGCCGCCATCCAGACGCACGACATCGGCCTGCACCTGAAGAAGAACGCCGCCGGCGAGCTTGGTTTCGCCGTCTATGTCGGCGGCGGCCAGGGCCGCACGCCAATGGTGGCCAAGAAGATCCGCGACTTCCTGCCCGAAGCGGATCTGTTGTCCTACTGCACGGCGATCCTGCGCGTTTACAACCTCTACGGCCGTCGCGACAACAAGTTCAAGGCGCGCATCAAGATCCTGGTCCATGAGACCGGCGTCGAGGAGATCACCCGCCAGGTCGAGGCCGAATGGCAGGAGTTGAAGGACGCCGAGCTGAGGCTGCCGGAAGAAGACATCCGCGCCATCGACGCCTACTTCGCGCCGCCGGCGCTTGTCGACCGGCCGGAAGGCGATGAGGCGGTCAAGCTTGCCCGCCTCGACTCCAAGAGCTTTTCCGAATGGCTGGACCAGAATGTGGTCACCCATCGCCATCCCGACTACGCGGCGGTGACCATCTCGCTCAAGGGCATCGGCGAGACGCCGGGCGATGCCTCCGACAGCCAGATGGAAGCGGTCGCCGACATTGCCGAAAAATATTCCTTCGACGAGCTGCGCGTCAGCCACGAGCAGAACCTGATCCTGCCGCATGTCGCGCGGGCCGACCTCAAGGCGGTCTATGACGCGCTTGTCGATATCGGGCTGGCGACGGCCAATTCCAACCTGATCAGCGACATCATCTCCTGCCCCGGCCTCGATTATTGCGCGCTGGCAACGGCGCGCTCGATTCCCGTGGCGCAGGAAATCTCGCGGCGCTTCGCCTCACTGGAGCGCCAGCGCGAGATTGGCGAATTGAAGCTGAAGATTTCCGGCTGCATCAATGCCTGCGGCCATCACCATGTCGGCCATATCGGCATCCTCGGGGTCGAGAAGAAAGGCGCCGAGCTCTACCAGGTGACGCTCGGCGGCTCGGCCGACGAGAACACCTCGGTCGGCGAGATCATCGGCCGCGGCTTCAGTTCGGAAGAGATCACCGACGCCATCGAGCAGATCGTCGAGACCTATCTCGGGCTTCGGCTGGACAGAAACGAAAGATTCATCGACGCCTACCGCCGTGTCGGTCCCGCGCCGTTCAAGGAGGCGCTCTATGCTGGCGAAGCCAAGGCCGCTTGACCGGATCGTCGACGTCGAGGCCGGCATCGCCGCCCAAGCGGCGGGTCTCGACGCGCTCTACGGCCATCTGAAGCCGCTGGAGATCATCGAGCGGTCGGCCCGGGAGTTCTTTCACGGCGAAATCGCCGCCGTCTCGTCCTTCGGCGCGGATTCGGCGGTGCTGCTGCACATGATCGCCGAGATCGACCGCACGCTGCCGGTGATCTTTCTCGACACCGGCAAGCATTTCGAGGAGACGCTCGGCTATCGTGACGCGCTGGTTGCCGATTTCGGGCTGAGCGATATCCGGGTGATCAGGCCCGACGATGCGGCGCTGGCAAGGATCGACCCGACCGGCAATCTGAACGAGACCGACACCGACGCCTGCTGCGACGTCCGCAAGGTCGAGCCGCTGGCGCGCGGCGTCGAGCCGTTCCGCGCCTGGTTCACCGGCCGCAAGCGCTTCCAGGCGGCGACCCGGGCAGCGCTGCCGGTGTTCGAGGCGGTCGGCTCGCGCATCCGCATCAATCCGCTGGCGCACTGGACGACATCGGACCAGGCCGGCTACATGCGCGCGCATGCGCTGCGTGAGAACCCGCTGGTCGCCTATGGCTATCTGTCGATCGGCTGTTTCCCATGCACGCAGCCGGTGCAACCGGGCGACGACGCGCGCAGCGGCCGCTGGGCCGGGCACGCCAAGACCGAATGCGGCATCCACTTGTCGGGGCTGGAAAGGTCGCTGACCGACGCCTCGCTTTAGGGTATGTTGATATTCAGCCGGCCTGCAAACGGCGGCTTCCTGCGCTTCCGGCGCTCACGTACCCAAAGTACGCTCCGCTCCGGTTGTCGGAAGCCACCCAGTTTGGTCGCTTCGCGCCCGCCGTCGGCTTCGGCTCGGCCTGACTGAATCTCGACACACCCTGGGGTGTTTTGAATTTGAGAATATTGTGGACTTGGGAATTTTCTTGATGAGCGACTTGATAGCCGAAAACGCCATGCGGCTATGGACACCGGATGGGTTCCGCGAGGACGAGTGGGTTCATGCCGAAAGCGCCGAGGCGCTGGTCGGCAATGGCCGTTTCATCCTGCCGTTGCAGGCGTTTCTCGGCCTCGATCCGGAGGTGCGGCGGTCGGCGAAGGAGCGCATCGGTGTGCTGCTGCAGCCCGGCGATCAGCTCGAAAAGATCGCAGGCCTGCTCGATCAGCTGTCGCTGGTGGCGCTGGCGTTTCCGGCGTTCAATGACGGCCGCTCGTTCTCCAAGGGCGAATTGCTGCGCAGCCGTTATCATTTTGCAGGCGCTATGCGCGCCACCGGGCAGGTGCTGATTGATCAGCTGCCGCATATGCTGCGCCTCGGCTTCGACGAATTCGAGATCTCGCACCCGGTGCTGCTGAAGCGGCTCGAGCAAGGTCGTACCGGCGGACTGCCGCTGTCCTACCAGCCGGCGGTGAAGCCGGAGGCCAAAGGCCCGAAATATTCGTGGCGGCGGGTGCGCGCCGGCTGATCTGCTCCAGGGGACCAGAAGCCCTATCTGGTCGGACCACATTCCCGATTCAGCCTTTTATTTTGCGCGTCTCCGCCTTAGGATAGGCCCATTATTTCGCGATCCGAATAAATGTGGCCACAAGGGAGGAACCGAGTATGGCTGGCAAGAAGATATTGATGCTCGTTGGCGAGTTCAGCGAGGAGTACGAGATTTTCGTCTTTGAACAGGCCATGCATGCGGTGGGCCACACCGTCCATGTCGTTTGCCCCGACAAGAAGGCCGGCGATATCCTGAAGACCTCGCTGCACGACTTCGAGGGCCACCAGACCTATACGGAAAAGCTCGGCCACGACTACATCCTCAACAAGACGTTTTCTGAGGTCAATCCGGCCGACTACGATGCCGTCTATGCGGCGGGCGGGCGCGGGCCGGAATATATCCGCATCGACAAGCGCGTGCAGGCGCTGGTGCGGCATTTCCATGAGACGGGAAAACCAATCTTCACCATCTGCCACGGCGTGCAGATCCTGATCGCGGTCGACGGCGTGGTGCGCGGCCGCGAAGTCGCGGCGCTGCAATATTGCGAGCCGGAAGTCACGCTGGCCGGCGGCATCTATATCGATGTTACGCCGACCGGCGCCCATGTCGACGGCAATCTGGTGTCGGCCAAGGGCTGGCCGGGCCTTGCCGCGTTCATGCGCGAATGCCTGAAAGTGCTGGGCACCGAGATCCGCCAAGGCGAGATCCTGATGCGCGACCAGCGCCAGGCGGCTTAAGCTCGGAATGTGGAGCCCGCCGCACCCCTAACGCATGTCGCGCAAAAGTGTTCAGCGGTTTTGCGATAACGGCATGCGTAAACAACAACCTAAAGCGCGTCGCATGAGGCCGGTCGAGCGCGACGCGCTTTAGATGCGGCGGTGCGTCTACACGGCCATCCGCGCTTCGCGGAACGATACCAGCTTGCTGCGGCTCTCGTCCCACAGCGCCAGCTTGACGCAGCGCAGGCTGTCGAGGAGTGTGACGCGGCCGATCTCACGCAGCTCCGGATAGTCCCTCAGCACTTCCGGAAGCCGGTAGCATGGCACCTTGGCCGAGAGGTGGTGCACGTGGTGGACGCCGATATTGCCGGTGATCCAGTTCAGCACCGGCGGCAGGTCGTAATAGGACGAACCGTGCAGGGCAGCGTGCTGGAATTCCCACTCGGAGTCCTTTGTCCACTCCGTCTCTTCGAACTGATGCTGGACATAAAACAGCCAGATGCCGGCCGATCCGGCGAGGATGACGATCGGCAAATGCACGACCAGAAACGCGCCGGGGCCAACGAACCAGATGAGCAGCGCGGCGATGACCGCGATCGCGAGGTTGGTCGACATCGACGACACCCAGGGGGTGAAACCGCCCCGCATCATGCCCAAGGGCAGTCTCTGCTCGAAAATGAAGATCCATATCGGGCCAAGGCCGAACATCACCAGCGGATGGCGATAAAGGCGATAGGCGAGCCGGCCTCGCCATGACAGTTGCCGGTATTCGGCGACGGTCAGTGTCTTGATGTCGCCGGTGCCGCGCTCGTCGAGGTTGCCGGCGCTGGCGTGATGGGTTGCGTGGGCGCGGCGCCAGCAATCGTAGGGCGTCAGCGTCAGCACGCCAAGCACGCGGCCGATCCAGTCGTCGGCATAGCGATTGGCAAAGAAGGAGCCGTGGCCGCAATCGTGCTGGATCATGAAGATCCGCACCAGAAAGCCGGCGGCCGGAAGGATGAGGACCAGACCCCACCAATGGCCATAGGCATAAGCGGCCGAAGACAATCCCCACAGCGTGGCGAAAGGAATGAGGGTGATGGCGAGTTCGACGGCGCTGCGACGCCTGTCGGGCTTTTTATAGCGCGACAGGATTTTCAACCAGGCGCGCTTGCTGTTTGCCACAGCTTCGGGGGAAATCATGTTCATTATGAAACATAGGCGGAGCAGGGCGCTGCCGCAAGGCGGCGATCACGCAAAGTTACTGCGGGTAAATGTCGCGCGATGGCGAGGAATTGGTGGCCGCAGTCGCCAGGCGCGTCGCCGGCAACGGCGCCTACCGACGGCGCCCGCCTGCGACCACCTTGGCTTCGACGCCGTCCAGGCGGTCGAGCAATTCCTTCAGACGGTCGGGAATATCGGACTCCGTGCGGAAGGCCGGCAAGGTGCGCAGAAAGCGCTTGGTCGCCTCGGTGCCGAGCTGGCGCCGGATATCGGCGGCGAGCCCGTCGCGTTTTTCGCCATTCCTGCGGGGCATCATCCAAAATCCTGTGTCGGCTTCGAAACTCTTCCAAGGGAGGAATGGTTCCCGCATTGTAGTATGCTGGCAAGCAAAGCCGTCGGGTACGGTAAAGTTTGAATTAAAATCGAAAGGTCTGCGCCGTCCGCCATCAAGCCGCGGCAGCGGCTGCAGTAGCGCTTGCCCCTTGATTTTTGGCCGCTAAACCTCGATATCGGGCGCAAATCCACACCATTCGAAAATGACGGGAAACGGCGATGAGCGACCAGGCAAAAGACGAACGCGCGCCCGATGAAGCCGAGAAGACCGAGGCTGCCGCGGAGCCAAGGGAAGGCGGCGTCGACGGCGACTATGAAGCGCTTGTGCGGCTTCTGAAGGAAAACGAAGAGCTGAAGGATCGCGCGCTGCGCGTCGCGGCCGACATGGAGAACTTGCGTCGCCGCACCGCCCGCGACGTCCACGATGCGCGCGCCTATGCGGTTGCCAATTTTGCCCGCGACATGCTTTCGGTGTCAGACAATCTGCGCCGTGCGCTGGATGCCATCCCGGAGGAGGCCAAGGCTTCGGGCGATGCCGGCTTCAAGGCGCTGATCGACGGCGTCGAGATCACCGAGCGCGCCATGCTGTCGGCGCTGGAACGCCACGGCGTGAAGAAGCTCGAGCCCGAGGGCGAGAAATTCGATCCGAATTTCCACCAGGCCATGTTCGAGGTGCCCAATCCCGACGTACCGGCAAATACGGTCGTGCAGGTCGTGCAGCCCGGCTATTCGATCGGCGAGCGTGTTCTGCGGCCGGCCATGGTCGGCGTCGCCAAGGGCGGCCCCAAGCATGTGGCAAGCGAAGCGCCGGTGGAGCCGGGGCCGGTCAACGAGCAGGCTGAGAAAGATGCGTGAATGGTGAATGGTTAGTAGTGAATGGTGAGTAGTGAGTAGCCAATTGCTGCTCCAGCAGTCAGTGCTATGTTCTATTCACTATTCACTATTCACTACTTCAGGCCGCAAACCGCTGCGCTTCTCCGCCATAATAATTGACGTAGCGGGCACCGATCTCCTTGACCGGCATAACCACGAACACGTCGACCGTCGAGAATTCACGATCAATGACGCAACCGTCGCCGATGCGCGCGCCGACGCGCAGATAGCCCTTGACCAGCGGCGGCATCGCGGCGATCGCCGCCTTGGTATTGACGGCCTCGATCGGCATCAGATCCATGGAACAATAGCGCCCGGCGACGGCGCGCACGTCCCAGGATGAATTCGTCCGGCAGTGGTGGGCAAGATAGGTCAGCGCCTCCGCATGTGCCGCCGGCACGGTGCCGTGGAACGACGCGCAGCCGGTCATCACGCCAATGCCGTAATGGTTGATATAGGCCCAGATGCCTTGCCACAGCGCCTCGATGGTGCGCTTCGAGCGGTATTCCGGCAGAACGCAGGAGCGGCCGAGCTCGAGGAAGCGCTGGCCGGGATGCCGCGCGATCAGCTTGGTCAGCTCGAATTCACCTTCGGAATAGAAGCCGCCGGCGGCCGCGGCAATCTCCTGCCGCAGCAGGCGGTAGGTGCCGACGATGCGGCGATGCTCGGGGCCGGAAAGCGAAGTATCGAAGACCAGCAGATGATCGCAGAGGGGATCGAAGCGATCGGCATCGCGGCGGTCCTGCATCTGGAACAGGTCCTTCCTGGCACCAAGCTCGTCGTAGAACACCCGGTAGCGCACTTCCTGCGCGGCAGCGATCTCGGCCTCGTTGCGGGCGAGCCGCACTTCGAGATTGCCGATGCGGCCGAGCGATGCGCCTTTTATGACGGCATCGGCGTTCCGGCCGACGAGCAAAGGCCCGCTGGCGTTCGGCCGAGCATCACATTCCGGCATGACTGTATGCACGAGTGATTCTCCTTCGAGCCATCCCTCTTGGCACGGGGATACGGTGTAGGTGCAACAGGATTGTGACAGTACCGTGATACGGCTCTGCGGGCAATACTTCGTCGGCTGGGTAATCTATCAACCGTCTATGTTGTGCCTCAGGCGGCCGCTTGCCCTTCGACCGCATGAACCAGGGCATCGGGGTCGAGCGGCTTGGTGACGAAGCCGCTGGCACCGTGAGCGAGCACGGCGTGGCGGGTCTTTTCCTGGCTGTCGGCCGACAGCACCATGATCGGCACCGGCGGCACCGCGGTCTCCTCCTCATGGCGGCGGATGGCGGCGATGGCGTCCAGGCCGTCCATGACAGGCATATGCAAGTCCATCAGCACCACGTCGTAACGGTGCTTGTGGCCGGTGCTGATGACCGCCTCGACGGCGGCCTTGCCGTTGCCGACCACTTTCACGCGATGCCCGGCCTTCAGCAGCGTGGCGCGGGCCAGCATGGCGTTGATGTCGTTGTCCTCGGCGATCAGCACCGACAGGCCCTGCTGGCGGGCGCCAATGGCGTGCCCCGCCTGCGCGCCGCGCCTTTGCAGTTGCGGCTCGGCGATGACCGGTGCATGGCTGGTCAAGAGCACGCGCAGCAGTGTCTCGCCGCGCACCGGCCTCGCCAGGAAGGTGGCGTAACCGTTGGCACGGAACTCGCCAAGCATGCCGCGGTCGGTCGGCGCGATCAGCGTCACTGCCTCGCAATCGGCAAATCCGCTCTGGCGCAGGCGCCTGAGCAGCCTGCCGTCGCTTTGCTCCATGGCAGCATCGATCAGAAGCACGTCACAGCCCTCGGCGAAAGCGGTGGCCTGGGCGGCGGCGGTGGCCAGATCGACCGTGCCGCCATTGGCGCGAATGGTGCGGGCGAGGGCTCCGGCCTCGACCAGGTTCTTCGACACGATCACCGCATGCCGGCCCGACAGCGCGTCCTGGCGGATCTGCGGCGCCTCGACGGCGGAAATAGCGGGAATATCGAAGACGAATTCGGACCCCTGGCCAAGCCGGCTCGACACAGAGATAGTGCCGCCCATGGCGGTCACCAGGCGCTTGGAAATGGCGAGACCGAGGCCGGCACCGCCATGCGCACGGGTCGAGGTGCCGTCAGCCTGTTCGAAGTCCTCGAAGATGCGCTCCATGTCCTCCTCGCGCAGACCGGGGCCGGTATCAGCGATGGTGAAGCGGATGCGGTCGGTGGTTTCGGTGCGGACGCGGGCGATGCTTGCCAGGACGCCGCCGCTGTCGGTGAACTTGACGGCGTTGCCGATGAGATTGAGCAGCACCTGCCTGACCCTGCCGGGGTCGGCGGTGATCAGCTGCGGCACGTCGGGTTCGACATGGCAGCCGAGGCCGATATCCTTGGCAAAAGCCCGCGCCGCCAAGAGTTCGATGACGTTGTCGGCGATCTCACGCACCGACATCGGCTGCGGTTCGGGATCGAAGCGGCCGGCCTCGATCTTCGAGTAATCGAGCAGGTCCTCGATCAGCGCCAGCAGCGCGCTGGCCGAGGTCGAGATGGCGCCGACATAGGTCCGCTGCTCGGGCGAAAGGCTGGTGTCGGCGAGAAGCCGGGCCATGCCCATGATGCCGTTCATCGGCGTGCGGATCTCGTGGCTGACGGTGGCGAGGAAGCGCGATTTGGCCTGGCTCGCATATTCGGCCCGCTCGCGGGCGGTGATCAGCGAGGATTCGGCGCGCTTGCGAGCGGTGATGTCGCGGGCGATGGCGCGATGCGAAACGGCGCCGCTGTCCTTGTCGCGCACCGACAGCTCGATCCAAGAGAACCAGCGTGGGCCGTCCGGCGTGCGAATGGCGACGTCGGTGGAACTCAGGCATTCATGGTCGGAAAACGCGGCGTCGGGGACGATGCCGACATCGATGCCTAGTTCGGCCAGGGTCTTGCCGGCAAGGTCGCGCTGGTCGGTTTCGACAAGGTCGGCGAAAACCTTGTTGGCGTAGACAATGTGGCCGTCGCGGTCACGATGGACGACGAGATCGCCGAGTGCATCGATCAGCCCGCGAAAGCGCTCCTCGCTCTCCTGCATCTCCCACATGCGGTCGGCCAGCGTCTCGATTTCGGCGCGGCTGCGGGCGGTCGTGGCATCGAGCACGGCCACCGCGCGGCGCTCGGTGCGCCTGTTGCGCAGATGCATGGCGAGCCCGGCGATGGCTGTCGCCAAAAGGCCGATGGTGATGAAGATCGGCGCCCCGGTCAGATGCGAAAAGCCTGCCAGCACGACGATGGCGACGAGCGTCAGGAAGGGCAGGCCTTCGCGGTTGGAGGCCGGCAGTTCCGGCGCCAGCGGTGGCGCGGCGACAAGCTGCCGTCCTGGCGCCGCGGGGGCCGTCCCGTCGGCCCGTTCGGCTGGTTCCGCCTCTCTGATGCCGGGTTCCGCAATCATACGGAACTCCTGCCAGACAGAGCTTATCGAAGGTTGTGGTTGATCGCTCGAATTTTAGCGGTCGCGCTCTTTTTTATCCCTTGGGGGCTCACATATCCACCACCACGCGGCCGCGGATCTTACCCTCGACGATGTCATGCGCGGCGCCGATGATGCCGTCGAAGCCGATGCTCGTCGACAGGCTGGCAAGCTTTGCGTGGTCAAGATCGGCGCCGATGCGGCGCCAGGCCTCGAGGCGGACCGCCTTCGGCGCCATCACCGAATCGATGCCGAGCAGCGAGACGCCGCGCAGGATGAAGGGGGCGACGCTTGCCGGCAGGTCCATGCCGCCGGCGAGGCCGCAAGCGGCGACGGCGCCGCCATAGGAGGTCATCGACAGAACGTTGGCCAGCGTGTGACTGCCGACCGCATCGACGCCGCCGGCCCAGCGTTCCTTGGCGAGCGGTTTTGCCGGCTGGGTGAGCTCGTCGCGTGAAATCACTTCCGCGGCGCCGAGGTCGATCAGATAGGGGCTTTCGGCAGCGCGGCCGGTCGAGGCGATGACGTGATAGCCGAGGCTGGACAGGATCGAGACCGCGACCGAGCCGACGCCACCGGCAGCGCCGGTCACCACCACCGGGCCGCGATCGGGCACGATGCCGTGGCGCTCCAGCGCGATGACGCAAAGCATGGCGGTGTAGCCGGCGGTGCCGACCGCCATCGCATCATGCGGGCTCATGCCGTCCGGCAGCGGCACCAGCCAGTCGCCCTTGACGCGGGCGCGTCCGGCATAGGCGCCGAAATGCGTCTCGCCGACGCCCCAGCCGTTCAATATGACCTTGTCACCCTTGCGCCAGCCAGGATTGGAAGACGAGATGACGGTGCCGGCGAAATCGATGCCCGGCACCAGCGGCCAGCGGCGGATCACCGGCGCCTTGCCGGTAATTGCAAGACCGTCCTTGTAGTTCACCGTCGTCGCCTCGACCGCGACAGTGACGTCGCCCTCCATCAGGTCTGCCTCGGTAAGCTCGGTCACCGCGACTGACTGGTTTTTCTCGGCGTCACGCGAAACGAGGATGGCTTTGAAGGTTTCGGGCATTTTTTCTCCTCGGGCTTGCAGATCAGAATGTGCGGCGCCAGGCGAGTGAGGTCAATCGCTCGACGCTCCGCGCCGCCAGCCAATGAGTTCGTCGAAGACGACCAGCACGGCACCGACCGAAATGAAGGCATCGGCGAGGTTGAAGATCGCGAAGGACCAGACCGGCGTGTGAAACAGAATATAGTCGATGACATGACCGTAGATAGCGCGGTCGATCAGATTGCCGAGCGCGCCGCCGACGATCAGCGCGAAGCCGATGCGGGCAAGCAGGTGGCCCGGCGGCGTGCGGGCCGCAAGGTAGAGCACGAAAGCGACCACCACAACCGCGACGACCACCAGGCCGGTGTCGCCGAAGGACGAAAACAGCGAAAACGCGATGCCGGTGTTGTAGGTGCGGTACAGCGCCAGGAAAGGCAGGAGATCGAGCTTTTCCTGAAAGGCAAGGCCGGTCTCGACCAGATATTTCAGCCACTGGTCGAGCGCTATCGCGGCGACAACCAGAAAAGCGTAGGGGCTCCAGGACTTCATAGTTTGCAGTTTCACGGTTTGGGACGTCACGATCGGGCATCCTCCGGGCCGAGCTTCAGCGCGCCGCGCCGGATCTCGAACAGCATGACGCCGGTGGCCACCGCAAGGTTGAGCGAATCGGCGCGGCCGGCCTGCGGTATCCGCAGCAGTTTGTCGCAGCTTGCGGCAAGCTCGTCAGGCAGGCCTTGCTGCTCGTTACCCATCATCAAAAGCACCGGGCCTTTTGAAAAATCGACCGAGCGGTAGTCGACCGCACCCTTCAGATGGGTGCCGGCGACGAGGCCGGGAAAGCTCGTTCGCCAGGCGAGAAAAGCTTCGGACGACGCCTTGGCGACCGGCACGGCGAAAATCGAGCCCATGGTGGCGCGCACCGTTTCGACCGAAAAGGGATCGGTGGTCTCGCCGACCAAGATGACGCCCCTGGCCCCGACAGCGTCGACCGTGCGGATGACGGCGCCGAGATTGCCGGGGTCGCGGACGCGGTCGAGCGCCACCCAGACGTCGCCGTCACGGGCGCGGATGTCCTTCAACGGCAGGAATTTCTGCGAGAACACGCCGACGACCATTTGCGGATTGTCGCGGCGGGTGATGGCGACCAGCACTTTTTCCGAAACTTCAAGGACGGTGCCGCCGGCGGCGACCGTGCGCGCCGCGATCTTTTCAACCGCCGTATTGCCACGTCCGGCCTTGGCGAAGACCAATGTCCTGATCGACCAGCCGAGATCGAGCGCGTCGATGACCAGCTTCAGGCCTTCGGCCATGAAGGCATTCTGCTGGTCACGGAATTTCTTCAGCGCGAGCGCCTTGATGTCCTTGACCAGCGGGTTGGCGAGGCTGGTGACTTCCTTCACCTGCCCTGGCGCGCCCGCGTGCCGTTCGTACGCACTCATTCAGGCCACCCAGCGTGAGAACAGCGAGGTCGACAGCGCCCGACCGGCAGATTTCTCGCGGATGATCAATTCACCCGACTCGACCGTGCCGCCCATGCCGGCGAAGGTGTCGCGCATCACGGCATGGATGGCGAAAAAAGAGGCGCGGATCGAATAGGCGGTCAGCACAACAGCGAGCGGCTTCGGCGTCAGGATCGCGCGGCAGATATCGGTCAGCGCCGGCAAATCCTCGAACAGCTGCCAGACCTCGCCCTTCGGTCCGCGGCCATAGGCGGGCGGGTCGAACAGGATGATGTCGTAGCGGCTGCCGCGGCGCTCCTCGCGTTCGGCGAATTTCACGGCATCATCGACGATCCAGCGGATCGGCTTTTGCGACAAGCCCGCCATTTCTTGGTTTTCGCGCGCCCAGCCGATCGCCTTCTTGGAAGCATCGACGTGGGTGACCTCGGCGCCGGCACGCGCCGCCACCAAGGAGGCAAGGCCGGTGTAACCGAACAGGTTCAACACCTTCACCGGCCGTTTTGCCGCCGCGATCAGTCCGGCCATGTGGTCCCAGTGCGAGGCCTGCTCGGGAAAGACGCCGACATGGCGAAACGAGGTGAAGCGGCCGAGATAATCGATGCCGTCATGCTTCATCGGCCAGGTCTCGCCGAGCGGCGTCTTGGGGAAACGCCAGCGGCCGATGCCTTCCTCGTCGGTATCGCCGGTGAAAATGGCGTCGGCGCGCTCCCAGTCCCTGGCCGGCAAAGCCTTTTGCCAGATCGCCTGGCCCTCCGGCCGAACGATGCGGTAGGGGCCGTATTGCTCGAGTTTTTCTCCGGCGCCGCTGTCGAGCAGCGCGTAGTCCTGATTGGGGCCGACCTCGAGGATCAGCGGCAGATGTTCGGCAGGCAGCGCGCCATCGCGGCGGGATAGAGGGCGCGGCGTGGCTTTCGGCTCGGACCGGTCCTGCAGTTTAGGCTCCGAACCGGCGGTCAGGCCGGCGTCGCGCCGCCGCGGCTGCTCCGCCCCGCCCTTCGCGGGCGGGCGGCTGTCGCGGCGTTTGTCGCGAAAAGGTTTCAAGAAGGCGCATCTCCGGAAGGCGGCTCGCCGCTTCTGCCACAGCACATTGACCGGCGCAACAAAAGGGCTGCCGACGTGTGCAACCGGATCAGCCGCGCCTGATCGAAAGCAGGCCGACTGCGAGCGCTATGAAACCAACGGCCTTGAAGCCGGTGACGACCATATGGCCGGTTTCCCAGCTGCTCCGGACACTTTCGAAATTGTCCGGGATCGGTCCAGGCACCCAGGTGGCCAGGACATCGTTTGCCGGTTTGACCAGGGTAAACCACGCCACGAGGGCCATCAGATAAAGCACGGTGGCGGCCAAAATCCACCAGAATGCCGGGCGGTCGCTGCGCAGCATCCAGGCGAGAAGCCCCGGACAGGCGATCGCGGCCACGTCCAGCGGTGCGCCGACAATCGCGAAGAATTGGAACTGAGCGTTGAAGACAGTGGTTTCACGCCAGAGCGAAGGCGGCCATCTGGTCAGCCGCGGCACCGATTCCAGCACATGGGCGAAGGATGGTCCGAGGCTGAGCGCAGCGACGATGGCGGTCAAAACCGACCAGAACAACAGGAACCCGCGTATATCCATAATGGCCGGACAACGGCGTCAGGGCGCAGACGTTCCCGTCCGCCACCATGTCGCTTGCCGCCGAAAGTGCTGGGGCTCTATCGTGATTGAAACCAGGTCATGATTCATGTCCCGTGCTGAACGCCTGCTCGACCTGATCCAGATCCTGCGCCGGCATCGCCGGCCGGTCAGCGGCCGCAGCCTTGCGGGCGAAATGGGTGTGTCGATCCGCACGCTCTATCGCGATATCGCCACGCTGCAGGGGCAGGGCGCGCCGATCGAGGGCGAGGCGGGGTTGGGTTACGTGCTCAGGCCCGGTTTCATGCTGCCGCCCTTGATGTTCACCGATGAGGAGATCGAGGCGATCGTGCTCGGTTCGCGCTGGGTGGCCAAGCAGCCGGACTGGCGGCTTGCGAACGCCGCCACCGACGCGCTGGCCAAGATCGCCGCGGTGCTGCCGGACGATTTGCGCGAAGAGCTCGATGCCTCGACGCTGCTGGTCGGGTCGCGCACCGAGGTCACCGAAGGCATCGATCTCGGTGTGGTGCGGCAGGCCATCCGCGAGGAGCGCAAGCTGAGCTTTGTCTATCGCGACGCCGGCGGCGCTGCCTCCGAGCGCACCGTCTGGCCGTTCGCACTCGGCTTCTTCGACAAGGTGCGCGTCGTCGCGGCCTGGTGCGAGATGCGCCAGGATTTCAGGCACTTTCGCGCCGACCGGATATCCGGTCTCAATGCCACCGAGATGCGCTATCCGCGCCGCCGTCAGGTGCTGCTCAAAGAATGGCGGGCGACGCTCGACACGCCAAGCTAAGGCTGCTGCTCAGTTGAGACTGCTGCCAGAATCTGGCAGTGGCATACGCTATGCTCCTCCAGTCGAAACCATCTGGAGAGCAATTCATGACACCGCCGAATTTCGTCATCCTCTATGTCGACAAGCCTGAGCAAAGCGGCGCCTTCTATAGCGCGCTGCTTGGGCGGCAGCCGGTCGAGACCTCGCCGACCTTCGTGCTGTTCGTGCTCGACAACGGCTTCAAGCTCGGCCTCTGGTCGCGTCACACCGTGGAACCGGCCGCCGCGGCAGCAGGCGGTGGCGCCGAGATCGTCTTTGCGCTGGACACGCCGGGTGCCGTCGACGCCACCCATGCCGAGTGGGCCGGCCGCGGGCTGAAAATTCTGCAGACGCCGACCGACATGGATTTCGGCCGCACCTTCGTCGCGCTTGATCCCGACAGCCACCGGCTGCGGGTTTATTGGCAAAGGGAGTAAGGCAGTAGGGGAGTAGGGCAGTAGGGGAGTATGTGACAGGAAATATAGCTGGCGCGGCGCCGCACGATCAGTACAGTTTCCTACTGCCCTACTGCCCTACTGCCCTACTGCCCTACTGCCCTACTGCCCTACTGCCCTACGCTTGCGCGATACACGGCAATGCCAGCGGCGAGGTCCTCGAGGGCTGCGCCGACCGACTTGAACAGCGTGATCTCGTCGTCGTTCTGCCGGCCTTTTTTCTGGCCGCGCGTGAGTTCATAAAGGTCGGCGACGATGGCTTCCGGCTTCAACACGCCGGAGGCCAGCGGCTGGACGATGTCACCGGCTTCCTTGGTGGCGCCGGCGCGGGTATCGACATAGACGCGGGCGCGTGCAATCGCGTCGTCGTCGCTTTCGCGCATCGCCGGCGTGAAGCCGCCGACCAGATCGACATGGGTTCCGGGCTTCAAGAGGGCGCCCCTGATCAGTGGCGTGGTGGTGATGGTCGCCGATGACACAATATCGGCCTGGCCGAGTTCGGCGTCGAGATCGCCTGCGGCTTCGGCCGCAAAACCCTCGGCACGCAATTTTGCCACGACCTTTTCGGCATTGGCCGGCGTGCGGTTCCAGATGCGGATGTTCTTGATCGGACGCACCGCCGAATGCGCCCTTGCAAGGAATGGCGACAGCGCACCGGCACCGACCACCAGCAGCCGCGAGGCGTCCTTGCGGGCCAGATAGGAGGCGGCCAGCGCCGAGGCACAGGCGGTACGCCACTGCGTCAGCCGCTGGCCGTCGATCAAGGCCTGCGGCTCGCCGGTGGCGCCGTCGAGCAACAGGTAGAGACCCATCACCGCAGGCTTGCCGACGGCATTGTTGTCGGGCGACACGGTGACGATCTTGACGCCGATATGGCCACCGGCCGAGGTGCCGGCGGCGTTGAAGTCCGTCCAGGCCGGCATCAAAAGCAGGGTCGAGGCGGCGCCGTCGGGCCGCTCGACCGTGTGATGGTGCCTGACCGGCTGCACGGCGCCGTCGCGAAAAGCGGCGCGCAATGTCTCGACCAGCCCGGGAAAGGTCAGCGCGCGGTCGACCTCGGCGGCGGAAATGGTCAGCATGAAAGGCTCCGTGGAGAACTAGGCCAGCTGCGCTTCAGGCCCGAGCCGCGGCTCAGTTCGTCGGCTTCGGCAAGGCCGGGCCCTGCGACGCGGTGGGCGCGCGGCTGACCGCCTGGCGCAGGTTCTCGGCCTCGGCGCCGCGCTGGCGCGCCAGCTTGCGGTAGCGGCCCTGCTTGATCCAGGTCGCCAGGCTGCCGACGATCATGCCGATGGCCAGCGCCAGGAACAGGAAAATGAAGAGCGGCACGGTCAGCGTCAGCGCCGGATTGCCGGGATTGAACGGATCGAGTGTGAAGGCCACCGGTTCGCGGTTGGCTACGGCCAACGCAATCAGGATGACGGCCAGCGGCACGAAAACCACGATGAGAATGAAGCGATTGAACATGTTTTTCCGTTCGGAAGCAAATGCACCAGCGGTGGCGGGCGCCGCGCCTATTTGCCTCCGTTCAGCCTTTCACGCAATTCCTTGCCGGTCTTGAAGAACGGTACCCATTTCTCCTCGACCTCTACGGATTCGCCGGTGCGCGGGTTGCGCCCGGTGCGGGCAGGGCGATTTTTCACCGAAAACGCGCCGAAGCCGCGCAACTCGACCCGGTTGCCCTCGGCAAGCGCGTCGGTGATTTCATCGAAGATGGCGCTGACAATGTTTTCGACGTCGCGCAGGAAAAGATGCGGATTACGCGTGGCGATGATCTGCACAAGTTCGGATTTGATCATGAAAAGGCTCCCCGTAAAAGCAGTGCCGCCGAAATTATCAGAATGATTTTATTTGGTTTTTCACTCGTCCCAAGCGGTTCCTCAAGGGTGCCAGACGGAAACGAGACCGTCAAGAAACAAGCGGTCCGCTCCAATTTCGTGAAGCACGTCGCCGCCATGGCCGGCCAGGCCAAGCGCAGCACCGACGGTCTGCGCCATCGCCTTGGAGAACAGGAAACCACCACGTTTTTCCGTGTCCTTCCATTCCACCACCTTGAGCTTGGCATCGACACCCTTGCCTGCAAGCCAGTCGATTGCTTCGGCCTCGCCGCCGACCGCGTCGATCAATCTTTTGGTGACCGCCTGCCGGCCGGTGAAGATCGACCCGTCTGCGAGCGCCAGCGCCTCCGGCTTGGTCATGTTGCGGCGCTCGGCGACGATGCCGACGAACCAGTCGTAGCTGTCGAGGATGAGCTTGCGGACCATGGCGCGCTCATCCTCATTGGTCGGCTTGAAGGGAGAAGGCGAGGCCTTCAAGGGCGAGGATTTCACCTCCTCCAGCTTGACGCCGAGCTTGTCCATGAGGCCGCTGACGTCCGGGTACTGGATCAGCACGCCGATCGAGCCGACGATCGAGGATTTGCGTGCGACAATATGGTCGGCCGCGGTGGCGATCATGTAGCCCGCCGAAGCCGCGAGCGTGCCGACCTCGGCCACCACCGGCTTGTCGGCAGCGAGCTTGCGCACTGCCTCGTAGATCGATTCGCCACCGACGGTGGTGCCGCCGGGTGAATCGATCGACAGGATCACAGCCTTGACGCGCGGCGACTGACGGATGGCCTCCAGCCGCTTGATCAGTTCTTCGTCTTCGGTGATGGTACCTTCGATCTTGACCTTGGCGATGTGGTCGACAGCCGCGCCGGTGAAGTCGTCACCATAGATCCACGCCGAAAAGGCGATCAGCCCGGCTGCGGCGACGATAATCGCCGCGACACGCCAGAATGTCAGCTTGCGGCGCAAGCGGCGGCGGTCGATCAGGTCGTCGGCTCTCAATGCCATGGTCAGCCTCGTAGTCGGTGGGAGCAGATGCTTTTAAAGCAACCATTCGCGCCCGGCTACCGTTTCCTGACGGCCTTGCGGCAAAGGCCGTCTTAGGCATTCGCGGCAAGCCTCAACCTGTCACGTTCTACAGGCTCTAACACTGTGCGCCCATATCTGGTATGAGGTACAGGCTGCGCTGGGGCCATTTTCATTGTACAGAGGCGGCTGTCACATTTTTGCGGTTTTCCTCGGCTTGTGCTTGCTTGAGGGCGCCGGCACCCCACCTATAGGGCGGCCTGGCGGGCAGGGGTTTAGAAGAAGCAGTCATGTTAGCGGGACCAATCGAACCGACCAACACCGAGACGGAGTTGGCTCCCAAGGCCGCAGGCCGGGCGCGGGTCGACGCGTTTGACATTGCGCAGCGTCATTCGCGCCTGGTCCGTATCCTCAAGCTGGCCGTGCCGCTGGTCGCTGCCGTGATTGCGGTCGCGTTTCCGGTCTATTCCTATCTCATGGCTCCCGCTGCAATCGAGGTGCAGGCCGACGGCGGCGCCTTTGCCGATGGCAAGCTGGTGATGGCCAACCCCAAGCTCAACGGCTTCACCAAACAGAACCTGCCCTATTCGATGACAGCCCTGCGCGCCATACAGGATGTCAGCAAACAAGGCATCATCGATCTGGAAGGCATCAAGGCCAAGCTGCCGATTGCGGCCGACAACACGGCCGCCATCGATGCCACGCACGGCACCTATGATCGCGACGGCAACACGCTCAGCCTGACCAGCGATGTGACCGTGTCGACCACGGATGGTGTGGTGGCAAAATTCAAATCAGTCTATCTCGACATGGGCGAAGGCACTATGAAGACAAGCGAGCCCGTCGATGTCAGCCGCGGCGGGTCGCGGATCAGGGCGGATTCGATGTCGGTCCAGGACAATGGCAAGGTCCTGGTTTTCGAGAACAAGGTGCGCGTCGACATCGATCCCGCCAGTTTGAAGGCGGCAGAGGCAAAGAGCGGAGAGACCAATGCGGTTCAGTAGTTCGGCACGGCGCCTCGCCGCGATTTCGGCGTTGCTAACCTTGGGGCTGACCTTGGGGACGGCGCCGTCGCTGGCGCAGTCCAAGGCCACCAGCCAAATGTCCGGCCTCAGGCTGTCGGGCGACAAGCCGATCCAGATCGAAAGCGACAAGCTCGAGGTGCGCCAAGCGGAAAGCGTTGCCGTCTTCACCGGCAACGTCAACGTCGTCCAGGGTCCAACTGTGCTCAAGGCCGGCAAAATGACGGTCTATTACGTCAGGGATGCAGGCGCCGCCAAAAGCGCCCAGCCGGCGGGTGCCGCGGCAATGACCGGATCCGCCAACATCGACCATCTCGAGGTCGACGATAAGGTCTACATCAAATCGGACAATCAGGTTGCCACCGGCGACCGCGGCACTTTCGACATGAAGACCGAAGTGCTGGTGCTTTCGGGCAGCAAGGTCGTGCTCTCGCAAGGCGACAACGTGCTTGTCGGCTGCAAGCTCACTGTGCAGATGAAGAGCGGCCTTGCCCAGGTCGACGCCTGCGGCGGCCGCGTCATGATGTCGATCACGCCGCCGGCGAAGTCTGGAGCAGCGAAACCCTGATGACCGGCATATCGTCGCTGCTGGCGCGTCTTCCAGGGCGCGCCGCCAGCCAACTTGCGGCACCGGCCAGGGTCACCGTCGAAGCGGCAAAGTTCAAGGGAACCTTGATCGCCAAGGGGCTGACCAAAAGCTACAAGGGCCGCAAAGTCGTCAGCGGCGTGACGCTAGGCGTGCGCGCCGGCGAGGCGGTTGGGCTGCTCGGCCCCAACGGCGCCGGCAAGACGACCTGTTTCTACATGGTGACCGGCCTGGTTCCGGTCGACGAAGGCACCATCGAAATCGATGGCTTCGACGTCACGTCGATGCCGATGTATCGCCGCGCCCGTCTCGGCATCGGCTATCTGCCGCAGGAAGCGTCGATTTTTCGCGGCCTGAACGTCGAGCAAAACATCCGGGCCGTGCTCGAAGTGGTCGAAAAGAGCCGCAAGGAGCGTGAGCGCCTGCTCGACGAATTGCTCGAGGAATTTCATATCAGCCATCTGCGCAAGGCTCCGTCGCTGTCGCTCTCCGGCGGTGAGCGGCGACGCCTCGAAATTGCCCGCGCCTTGGCAACCCGCCCCGCCTACATGTTGCTCGACGAACCTTTCGCCGGCATCGATCCGATCGCCGTCGCCGACATCCAGCAGCTCGTGCGCCACTTGACGGCACGTGGCATCGGCGTTCTGATCACCGACCACAATGTCCGCGAGACACTTGGCCTGATCGACCGCGCCTACATCATCCATGCCGGCCAGGTGCTGACCCATGGTCGAGCCGACGAAGTGGTCGCAAATGCCGATGTGCGGCGGCTTTATCTCGGCGAGGGATTTACGCTCTAAGTGCGAAATTCCGGCTCGAGCGGGATTTCCGGCGTAGTCCAGCAGCTTTTTCTTCAATTTTCTGCCTGAAAACGCGCCGACAGGCGAGTTTTACCGCTCCTCGCCTTGACAAGCAAAAGCCGGGCCAGTTTCTATGCTGGCCTGGAAAATTCCTTCCAGCAGTGCGGGTGCGTAGACGGAGCGTTTGAAACCGAACCATGGCGTTGGCGGCAAAACTACAGCTACGACAGTCGCAGTCGCTGGTGATGACGCCGCAGCTGATGCAGTCGATCCGCCTGCTGCAGTTCACCCATCTCGAGCTGGAACGCTTCATCGACGACGAGATCGAACGCAATCCCCTGCTGGAACGCGCCGAACCGCAGGAGGACGCCGCCAGCGACCAGGCGCAGAAGGGCGACGCCGCATCGGAACCGGCTGCCGACGGCGACTGGTTCGAGGCGGAAACGGCGTGGAGCGCCGAGGCGATCTCGGAAAAGCTCGATACGTCGCTGGAAAACCTGTTTCCTGACGATCCTGGTACGAGCGAGCGGCTCGGGCCCGACCTGACGGCACAATGGAAATCGGCGTCCGGCAACGGTTCCACCTCTTCCTCCGACGGCTTCGACGTCGCGGATATGGCGGCGGCGGCCATCACGCTGCGCGACCATGTCGGCGAGCAGGTGGCGCTCGCCTTTGCCGCTCCGGCGGCGCGCCTGATCGCCGGCGAGCTTGCCGACGGCCTCGACGAGGCCGGCTACATGCGTGCCGACATGGCCGAGATCGCCGCCCGCCTCGGCACGGACGCTACGGCGGTGGCAACGGTCCTGGCGGTCTGCCAGACATTTGAGCCCGCCGGCATATTCGCCCGCGACCTCGCCGAATGCCTGTTGCTGCAGCTGGCCGTGCGCGACCGGCTCGATCCGGCGATGAAGGTGCTGATCGCCAATCTCGAACTCCTGGCACGGCGCGATTTCCAGACGCTGAAGCGGATTTGCGGCGTCGACGAGGAGGATCTGCTCGACATGCTGGCCGAGATCCGGGCGCTCGACCCGCGGCCTGGAATGGCGTTTTCGCGCGGTGCCAGCGATGCGATCGTGGCCGACGTCGAGGTGCGTGCAGCCAATGACGGCAGCTGGACGGTCGAGCTCAATGCCGAGACGCTGCCGCGCGTGCTGGTCGATCACATCTATTTCGCCCAGGTCACGCCACATGCGAAAAACCAGGCGGAAAAGGATTTCCTTGCCGAATGCCTGCAGAACGCCAACTGGCTCACGCGCAGCCTCGACCAGCGGGCGAAGACCATTCTCAAGGTGGCCTCTGAGATCGTGCGCCAGCAGGACGCTTTTCTCGTCCACGGCGTGCGGCACCTGAAGCCGCTCAACCTGCGCACGGTGGCGGACGCCATCGGCATGCACGAATCAACGGTCAGCCGGGTCACGGCAAACAAATACATGCTGACGCCGCGCGGTGTGTTCGAGCTGCGCTATTTCTTCACCGCCTCGATCGCTTCGTCAGGTGGCGGCGATGCGCATTCGTCGGAAGCGGTGCGCGACCGCATAAAGCAGCTGATCGACGAGGAGAAAGCCATCGATGTGCTTTCCGACGATGCCATCGTGGACATGCTGCGGGAAAGCGGCGTCGACATCGCCAGGCGCACGGTGGCCAAATACCGGGAAGGCATGAACATACCCTCTTCGGTGCAGCGGCGGCGCGAAAAACGCGCTTTGGCCAGCGCCGGCCGTTGATCTCCGGCGGAATTTCCACAGCTTTCGCCCTTCATTGACAAGCGGCGACGAAGTGGCTAGAAGCCCGCCCGCATGAGACGGGCTGGCGAGTGGATTTGAGTTGGCCGATGCCCGCACGAGAGATGGTCCGTCACGACGTAGGCCACGGGACGGCCAAGAAGGCGGCTTGTGATCAACCGGAAAGTTCGGATCTAAAATCGGCGCAAGTGACGCCGCAAAAGCTTGTGCGCGCGGACCACGAGTATAAACTCGGGACAGTTTGAAGCCTGAGCAAGGAAGGTCAGTTTTCAGATGACACTGCGCATATCGGGAAAACACATGGATATCGGCGATGCGTTCCGTACGCGCATCAACGACCGTGTCGGGGAAGTGATCGGGAAATATTTCGATCGGGGCTTTTCAGGGCAAATCGTAGTCGTCAAATCGGGGTCGCGCTACACGGCCGATTGCATGATCCGGCTGGACTCCGGTGCTTCGCTGCAGGCGACCGGCGATGCCCAGGATCCAACGCTTGCCTTCGATACCGCGGCAGACCGTCTGGAAACGCGCCTCAGGCGCTACAAGCGCCGGCTGAAGTCGCACAATTCAGGCAATAGCAACGGCGAGCTCACCGACGTCGCCTATACGGTGATGGCGCCGCTTGCCGACGACGAGGAGGACATACCGGAGAATTTCGCGCCGGCCATCGTCGCCGAATCGACTATGACGCTGCGGACCATGTCGGTGGCGTCAGCGGTGATCGAACTCGACACCAAGGACAGCCCGGTCCTGGTCTTCCGCAATGCCGGAAATGACCATCTCAACATCGTCTATCGCCGGCCGGACGGGAATATCGGCTGGATCGACCCGTCCACGGCCAAGGTCGCGCAGGGGTAAAGACCAGCCGCACGCGAGCGTGGGGACTGGCGACGGCAGGCGAACAAGGGATTTCAAGCATGGATCTGAGCGATCTCGTCAGCGTTCCGGCAATCATGCCGGCGTTGAAGGCGAACTCCAAAAAGCAGCTGCTGCAATTGCTGTCCGAAAGGGCGGCGGCGATTTCCGGCATTCCGGAGCGAGAGGTGTTCGACACCATCCTGCAACGCGAGCGGCTCGGCTCCACCGGCGTCGGCAACGGCATCGCCATTCCGCACGGCAAGCTGGCTGGGGTGAAGCGGATTGCCGGCGTTTTTGCCCGGCTGGAGACACCGGTGGACTTCGAGGCCCTCGATGATCAGCCGGTCGACCTGGTGTTTCTGCTTTTGGCTCCCGAAGGTGCCGGCGCCGATCACCTCAAGGCGCTGTCGCGCATCGCGCGGGTGCTGCGCGACGCCGACACGGTTGCCAAGATCAGGGGCACGCGCGACGCCGTGGCCATCCATGCGCTGCTGTCGGACACGCAGGCCTCGCACGCCGCTTGAGGTTTTGATTAAATCCATTGAAGGGCCGCCGTGAGCGGCCCTGTCCGTTTCCAACCAGATCGCTGCGCCGTATTTGTCAGTCGATGGCGCCAATGTTGGTGGATAGCGACGTTAGTGGATAGCGACCGGGGTGAGATCGTTTTCCAGCGCGCCAGCCAGTGCCCGGTCGCGAGCGTCCGAAAGCAGGATCGGCTGGCCATTAGCGGCAAACAGGGCCCACAGTTCCAGACCCGGCGCGATTTCGCCGAGGCCCGGGAAACGGCCGCGCAGATCGTCGCTCGACACTTTCCTGAGATAGGCGACCGAACCTTCGCCGAGATGGGCGAATTCGCCGCTGGTCATGATGATATTCTCGTTAGTTCTGGTCATTTCAAGCCTCCTTGCCGCGAGACGCCGCTCAAGGCCATCCCGCATGAGAGCTATCGGCAAAAATCAGTCTTTCACCGATATGTTTATTTTTCGTACCAGCCGTTCAGATTCCGGCCGATCGAGATCGATCGACAGAAGGCCGTTCTTCAATTCCGCCGCAATCACCCGCATGCCGTCGGCCAGCACGAAACAGCGCTGGAACTGGCGCGCGGCGATGCCGCGGTGGAGGAATTCGCGCTCGGTGTCGTCGTTCTGACGGCCGCGCACGACCAACTGGTTCTCCTCCGTTGTGACATCGAGATCGCTTTCCGCGAAACCGGCGACGGCGAGCGTGATACGCAGCCTTTCGGTTTTGCCGTCGGCACCGCTGAGGCGCTCGATGTTGTAGGGAGGATAGCTGTCACCGGACTTTGCCAACCGCTCCAGCGTCTTTTCCATGGAATCGAAACCGAGGAGAAGCGGGCTGGAAAAAGGCGTCATTCGGCTCATGTTACAGTGTCCTCTCAAGAGCGACATAAAGTGGAAAAACCCGGATGGCATTTTTCCCGATGGTCTTGATATGGTCCGCCGCCCGGCAGACTTCAAGCCGTCACACGTCCCGCCCAAAAAGACTTGCCAAAACAAGGAATTGAAATGCCCCAATCCCGCAGGATCATCATCGACACTGACCCCGGCCAGGACGATGCCGTCGCCATATTGCTGGCGCTCGGCAGCGCCGAGCTGGAGATCGTCGGCATCACCGCGGTGGCCGGCAACGTGCCGCTGAAACTTACCGAAAAAAACGCCCGCAAGATCTGCGAGCTGGCCGGCCGGCCGGACGTCAAGGTCTATGCAGGCGCCATCCGGCCGCTGGCGCGCGAACTGGTCACCGCCGAGGAAGTGCATGGCAAGACCGGCCTCAACGGGCCGCAACTGCCCGAACCAAAGATGAAACTGCAGGAAGAGTATGCGGTCGATTTCATAGTCGAGACACTGATGAGGGAGGAGAGCGGCACGATCACGCTTTGCGCGCTCGGGCCGCTCACCAACATTGCGTTGGCGCTGATCCGCGAGCCGAAAATCGCGCCGCGCATCAAGGAAATCGTGCTGATGGGCGGCGGCTTCTTCGAGGGCGGCAACGTCACGCCGACCGCCGAGTTCAACATCTATGTCGATCCGCATGCCGCCGATGTCGTGTTCAAATCCGGCATTCCGATCGTGATGATGCCGCTGGACGTCACCCACAAGGCGCTGACCACCGCCAAGCGCACGAAGGCCTTCCGCAAGCTCGGCACCAGGGTCGGCACGGCCACCGCGGACATGCTGGAATTCTTCGAACGTTTCGACGAGGAGAAATACGGTACCGACGGCGGCCCGCTGCACGATCCTTGCGTGATCGCGTATCTGCTGAAGCCGAAGCTGTTCAAGGGTCGCAATTGCAATGTCAGCGTGGAAACCGCCTCGGAGCTCACCATGGGCATGACGGTGATCGACTGGTGGGGGGTGACCAAGCGGCCGAAGAACGCCATGGTGATGCGCGACATCGACCATGATGCGTTTTTCGCGCTGTTGCTGGAAAGGCTGGGGCGGCTTTAGGGCTGCTCAGTAGTTGAGCAGGCGGTAGGTGGTGGTACCGTCCTGGCGTTGCTGTTCTTCGATCGATACTTCCGATCCGATCATGTGGGGTGTTTCCACCTCACCATCGACAAATATCCGAGCGTTGCCGTCATGGAGGCGGACTTCATATCTATAATAAAGTCCATGTCCGACGGAACCTTTCGGATTTAGAGGCATCGTCGCAACATCTTCGACGGTGCCTCCTACGAGTTGTGTGCCAGTGATCGGACTGTTCTGCCTAGTTACAATCGGCACAGCGATCGCGAGAGCGAGCGCGCACAAGATTGTGATGCCAACAACTCTGTCGCGAAACTCTTCCCGAAGCAAAAGAATGCGGGTTCTAAGAGAAATATTTGTCGGCCCCATACCTTAGAGTTGAGTAGCATAGGGGCTTTGTTCAAGAGCGATTCCCCGAAAAAGCCATGTCACTCGCTTCACCTTTGAAAACAGCTTATCGATCGATCGTCGTTCAATTTGCAAACCGGTAAAAGACGAAGCCATTGTCGCGCGTGACGCGCTCGATGCCGACGCGCGAGCCGATCAGATGCGGGAGGTCGTCGTAAACGAGGACCGTCGAACCGTTCTCAAGGACCAGCAGATATTGGATATTGCGCCCTTTACCCTGTCCACTTTTGATCGTTGCATCGACCGGGTCGACCGACCGGATCGGACTTGCGTCATTCGCCCATTTGTTCAGAGCCGACGGAACCATCGCCGCGAACAAAGCGATGGACAGGATCACGCCAAACGCGTTCCTTTTCAAATCCGCGTAAGTCCACGGCATAGACATGAATCCCCAACTGTTGATCCATGTGGTGGCCTGAAGGCCGACTTTCAATCGGCCTTCCTATTCCAGGATGTTGCTGTTGGCGTCGCCGGGCTCGCGGCCGTTACTTCGCCTTGGAAAACGCCAGCCACAGGCCGCCGCCGACCAGGAAGCTGCCGCTGATCCTCGACAAGAGCTTGACGCGGCCGGCCGACAGCAGACGCCCTGCGCGGCCGGCGGCCAGCGCGTAGGTCGAATCCGAGACTGCGGCGAAGATCATCGCGGTGAGACCCATGACGCCGATCTGTAGTGCGTAATTGCCTTCGGGAGCGATGAACTGCGGAAAGAAGGCGCCGAAGAACACCAGCGTCTTTGGATTGCTGATCGCCACCAGCAGCCCCTGCAGGAAGAAGCCGCCACGCGGCCTTTTTGCCGTTCCGTCGGCGTTAAGCTTGCCTTTCGAGCGGAACATCTGCACGCCCATCCAGATCAGGTAGGCGGCGCCGATCAGCCGGACCCACTCGAACCAGTGGCCCATGCCCGCGATCAGCGAAGTCAATCCGATGCCGACGATGGCGATCATGATGGCCAGCCCGGCCTGGGTGCCGGCGACATTGGCGAGACCGGCGCGCGAGCCGTGGCGGATGCTGTTGGCGATGATCAGCGTCACCGTCGGCCCCGGCACCAGGATGATGACGATGCAGGCGACGACGTAGGTGGCGTAGAGTTCCAGCGACATTTTTTCCCTCCACAGAATGCCGCTCGTGCGGCGCGCTGTCGCGATCAATGCATGGCGATGAGTTGCGTGCAAGTCGGCGAGGCGCCGACAATGCGGAGTTGATTTCAGCAGGCGCCGGCCTGCCATGGCAGCGTTGCCTCATAGGCGGCAGCCGCCCTCAGCACGGAGAGGTCACCGCGCGGTCGCCCGATCAATTGCATGCCCATTGGCCTGCCCCTGGCGTCGAAGCCCGCCGGTACGTTGACCGCCGGGCAGCCGCCCAGCGTGGCGAGCGCTGAGACCTGCATCCAGCGATGATAGCTGTCCATGGCACGCCCGGCCACTTCCCTTGGCCAGTGGGTGACGACATCGAAGGGAAAGACCTGTGCGGCTGGCAGCGCAACGAGATCGAAACGCTCGAAGAGCGACAGCAGCATTCGATGCCAGGACGAGCGCCTCACCGTGGCGGCGTGGATCTGCGGCGCGGTGAGGCGCAGTGCATGTTCCACCTCCCAAACGGCCTCCGGCTTCAGCAGACTTCGTTTCAGGAGATCGTCGTAATGCGCCTTGAGTGCACAACCGCTGCTCGCCTGGCGAAGCGTTACAAAGGCTTGCCACAGCGCTTCGAAGTCGAATTCCGGCATCAGCGGCTCGGCCTCGAAGGATACATCCGCGAACCGGCCGAGTGCTGCCTCGCAAAGCTGTAGAATGCCTGCTTCAACCGGCAGATGGCCGTTAAGATCGCCGAGCCAGGCGATGCGCCCGCCGGCCGCCGGTGCTTCCAGCCCTTCGAGGAACGAGCCTGGTTTATCATGCGACAGCGGCGCGCGAGGATGATAGCCGGCCTGAACGTCGAGCAGCAACGCCATGTCACGCACGTTACGCCCCATCGGCCCTTCGACGCCCATTTGCGCAAGAAACACATCAAGGTCAGGGCCGGCCGGCACCAATCCCTGCGATGGACGGAAGCCATAGACATTGTTGTAGGCAGCGGGATTGCGCAGGGAACCGCCAAAATCGCTGCCATCGGCAACGGGAACCATGTCGAGCGCCAGCGCGACCGCCGCACCGCCGCTCGAGCCGCCGGCGGTCAGCGCCGGGTCAAATGCGTTGAGCGTCTGTCCGAACACGGTGTTGTAGGTGTTGGAGCCGAGCCCGAATTCGGGAACGTTGGTCTTGCCGATGATGATCGCGCCGGCCTTGCGGGCGCGCTCGACGAAGAAGTCGTCTTCCTCAGGCACAAAATCGGCGAAGATCGGCGAGCCGAAGGTGGTTCTCAGGCCGTTTGTCAGCGCAAGATCCTTAATCGCGATCGGCAGGCCGAACAGCGATCCGGTATCTCCTCCTCGCGCCAGATGGGCGTCAGCGCTGTCGGCCTCGCGCAGGATGTCGGCACGCTCACGCAATGAAACGATAGCGTTGACCAGCGGGTTCACCGCCTCGATCCTGTCGAGGAATGCCGCGACCACTTCGCGCACCGAAAGCTGCCGGCGCCTGATCTTCCCGGCAAGCGCCACGGCAGACAGGCGGCAGATGTCGCCGGCGGGCGGCACCGCATGCTTGGTCGTCGGGCGCATGGCTGTCATCCGGCTTCAGCCTGTAGATTTCTGCAGGGCGGCATCGACGTCCCTGGCCAGCGGGATGGCCGGCTGTGCACCGGCTTTCAGGCAGGCCAGCGAACCGGCTGCGGCAGCGCGGGCAAGCGCCTGGTCGAGCGGCAGGCCGGCTGCCAGCCCGGCTGCAAAATAGCCGCAGAACGTGTCGCCGGCACCGACCGTGTCGAGCGGGGTGATCTTCAGCGCCGGAACCATCAGGAGATCGTCCGGCGTTGCCGCCAGAACGCCGTCCGAGCCAAGCGTGACGACGATGGTGCGGCCGGTTCTCGCGGCATAGTCGCGCATCCGTGCCGGGCGGTCGCGGCCATTCAACGACAGCGCCTCGCCATAGAGGTCGAACTCGGTTTCGTTGGCGACGAGATAGTCGGCCTTGCCGAGGAAGCCGGCCGCGTCGCCATGGAAAGGTGCGGTGTTGAGCACGGTCATCGCGGCGGCTGTCCTTGCCGCGTCGAGTGCTGCCTCGACGGTCTGCAGCGGGATCTCCAGTTGCAGCAGCACGACGTCGCCGTTTTTTACGAAAGCCTTGGAAAGGTCACCCGGCACGACCGAATCATTGGCGCCCGGCACAACGGCGATCACGTTCTCGCCGTCGGCGCCGACCATGATCAACGCGGTACCGGTCGAGGCAAAGGTCTCGCCGACGCCGGACAGGTCGATCTTGCCGTCGCGCAGCAGCGCGAGAGCGTCGCTGGCGAAGCTGTCCTTGCCGACCGCGCCGACCATGCGCACCTTGGCGCCGGCGCGGGCGGCGGCCAGCGCCTGGTTGGCGCCCTTGCCGCCGGGGGCAGTAGCGAAACCGGAGCCGCGCACGGTCTCGCCGGGACCGGGCAAGCGGTCGACACTGGCGATGAGATCGAGATTGATGGAGCCGATGACGACGATCAAGAAGTGCCTCCCGCTAGCGCATACCACTCTAATTGCGCGGGAAGCTACTCCGTAAGATCGCTGCTTGTCACCCTAGCGGTCCTTGCATCGCTCCAATCGTTCCATTCGTTGGCTATTCAAGAAGAGACCTGTCCCGCCTCCCAGCCGAGGATGGCGCGTTTGCGGGTCAGGCCCCAATGGTAGCCGGTGAGTGCGCCGGACTTGCCGAGAGCCCGGTGGCACGGCACGACGAAGGACATCGGATTGGCACCGACCGCGGCACCGACAGCCCGGCTGGCGCTCGGTGCGCCGATGCGCGCGGCGATCGAGGAATAGGTGCAGGCCTGGCCCATCGGAATACGCAGCAAGGCCTCCCAGACACGGACCTGGAAGTCTGTGCCGATCATGACGACGCGCAGCGGCTGGTCGGCGCTCCACAGCGACGGATCGAAGATGCGCGCGGCATAGGGCGCCGTCGCCGCCATGTCCTCGACATAGGTCGCATTCGGCCAGCGGCTGGACATGTCGGCAAAGGCCGCACGCTCGCCGCCGGGATCGTTGAAGGCGAGGCCGGCAAGGCCGCGGTCCGTCACCATGATCAGCGCGATGCCGAAAGGTGAGATATGATAGCCGTAGCGGATGGTGAGCCCTGCGCCGCGGGTCTTGTAATCGCCCGGCGACATCGCTTCGTGGGTGACGAACAGATCGTGCAGCCGGCCTGGGCCGGACATGCCGAGTTCGAACGAGGTTTCAAGCAGCGGCATGCCGGCATCGAGCAGCTTGCGCGCATGATCGAGGGTGACGGCCTGCAGAAAAGCCTTGGGCGACAGGCCGGCCCAGCGGGTGAACAGCTTCTGCAGCCCGGTCGGCGTCTCGCCGACCTCCTCGGCCAGCACTTCCAACGAAGGCTGGTCGCGATAGTCGAGGCTGATCTTTTCGATGGCACGACGGACGATTTCGTAGTCTCCACCTTCAGGCGTGATGTCTTTCTGAAGGATTGCTGTCGTTTTGAGAGGCATTTGGGCGTTCATGGCAGTATCTCCTTGAGTGCGAATATCGTCCTTCGCGGCGCCGATCACCACCCGAAACTTGCTTTCCCGCAGCATGTACCCAGATAGAGTCGGCTTTGAATGGGAAGGACGGTCGTGGCTGGTGAAAAAGTAAACTTGACCGGGGCAAAGGAGACTTTGCTTTTGACACTTTACGGCAAGGCGCTGGAGAGCCGGCTGCCCAATTCGCTGCTCAGGGACTACTTTGCCGACGAGGCGGTGCGCAACATCGATTATGATTTCTCACGGCTCAAGGTCGACAACAATCTCGGCATCGGTCTAGCAATCAGGGCAAAGACGCTGGACGTCTGCGTTCAGGACTTTCTCGCCCGAAATCCTGACGCCATCGTACTGCATCTCGGGTGTGGGCTCGATACGCGCATATTCCGTATCGACCCGCCAGCCGGCGTGGACTGGTTCGACGTCGACTATCCCGAAGTCATCGATCTCAGGCGCAAGCTCTATCCAGTGCGGGATCACTACCATCTGATCGCTTCGTCGGTCACCGAACCTGGATGGCTGAACAAAGTACCTCGGGATCGCCCGGCCATAGTCGTGGCGGAAGGCCTGACTCCCTACCTGGGTGCCGAGGAGGGGCAGCAACTGTTTTCTCGTTTGGTGGGACATCTTTCGAGCGGCGAACTGGTTTTCGATGCCTATAGTCGCCTGGGACTGAAGATCATTCGCCTCAATTCCTCCTTCCGCGCCACCGGCGCCGAGGTCCACTGGAGCATCGAGAACCCGCATGAATTGGAGCGAGCCGTTCCGAAGCTGCGGTTCGTCGAGGACATCCCTGCCTATAAGCCGGAACATGCCGCTCGCATGCGCTGGTTCGCGAAACTGTTCGTTCGCCTTTGGAAATACATTCCAGCATTGCGCAAGATCGGCAGGCTGTTGCGCTATCGGTTCTGAAACGCTGGCTCAGCGCGCCTTGGCGGCTGCCAGAGCGCGCGAAAATGCGGTGGCAAAACTTTCGCGGTCGGCAGGGTTGAGGAAGCCGCCGATCGAGACGGTTTTTCCTTGCGCCTCGACCGCCATTCTGGTGATGCCGATCTCGGCGTGGCGGGCGATCGAAAAGCGCGCCCAGAACGGATTGAAGCGGTGTGCTTCCGATTTGCCTGACGGGGCAGTCTTGCGGATGTCGAGGCTGGTGCGCGACACCGATACCTCCTCGCGAGCCCGGGCGGCACGATAATTGGCGCGGAAGGCGATGTAGACGGCGATCACGTCGAGGCCGAAGAAGCCGAACACCGGCCAGGCGCCGCGCGACAGAAAAAAAGCTCCGGTCACCAGCCAGCCGAACAGCAGGGCGCCCATCAGGATGGCAAAGCCGGTCTTGCCCAGCGACCGGTGCGGTGTCAGCAGCGCCTGGAAAAATGGCTCGTCGGCCTGAAATGAGGCGTTTGTGTCGCTCATTGGGGAATATTATAGGAAGGCAATGACAAGCCCCAAGCCCAAAAACTCTTCTGCGCTAAAAAAAGACCTGTTGCCCGGCCGCCGCGACGGCTCGAACGTCAAGCCGCGTCCGCGGCCGGCGAGATCGCGGGCGCTTTACAGCGCGGCCGAGGTGCATGAGATTTTCCGGCGCTTTTCCGTTCAGCGGCCGGAACCGAGGGGCGAGCTCGAACATATCAACGCCTTCACGCTGTTGGTGGCGGTGGTGCTTTCGGCTCAGGCGACGGACGCCGGCGTCAACAAGGCGACGCGGGCGCTGTTCAAAATCGCCGACACGCCGCAAAAGATGCTGGCGCTAGGCGAGGCCAAGCTCGGCGACCATATCCGCACCATCGGGCTATGGCGCAACAAGGCCAAGAACGTCATCGCGCTGTCGGAGGCGCTGATCCGCGACCATGGCGGCGAGGTGCCTGAGGATCGCGATCAACTGGTCGAGCTGCCGGGTGTCGGCCGCAAGACCGCCAACGTCGTGCTCAACGTGGCATTCGGCCAGCATACGATGGCGGTCGACACGCACATCTTCCGCATCGGTAACAGGCTCGGCCTGGCGCCGGGCAAGACGCCGGAACAGGTCGAGCAAGGTTTCCTGAAGATCATTCCGGATGAATATATGCGGCACGCGCATCATTGGCTGATCCTGCACGGCCGCTATGTCTGCAAGGCGCGCAAGCCGGATTGCCCGGCCTGCGTCATCGCCGATATCTGCAAGGCCAAGGAAAAGACGACCAGCGTGCCTGCACCGCTGGTCGAGATCGCGCCGCTCGGGCCAGTAGAAGCGGCTACTGAGTCAGTGCCCGGCAAGTGACTCTGAAGTTCCTCGTATGTGGCGCCGTCCACATTCAGGAACTCTCCTCGACGAACACCTCCTCGCGCTTCTTCCTGACCGCGGGGAGAAACACGATGACGAGCACGGCAAGCGCGATGAGGAGCAGGCTGGCGCTGATCGGCCGCGTCACGAAGGTGCTCGGATCGCCGCGCGAGAGGATCATGGCGCGGCGTAGGTTTTCCTCGAGCAGCGGGCCGAGCACGAAGCCGAGCAGCAGCGGCGCAGGTTCGCAGCGCAGCTTGGTCAGGAGGTAGCCAAGCAAGCCGAAGAAGGCGACGGCATAGAGGTCGTAGACGTTGGTGTTGACGCTGTAAACGCCGATCGAGCAGAACGCCATGATGATCGGGAAGAGCACATAGTAGGGGATGGTAAGAAGTTTCACCCAAAGCCCGATCAGCGGCAGGTTCAAGATGATCAGCATCAGATTGCCGATCCACATCGAGGTGATGATACCCCAAAACAGTGCAGGCTGTTCGATGGCGACATTGGGGCCGGGCACGATGCCCTGGATGATCATCGCGCCGATCATCAGCGCCATTACCGGGTTGGCCGGAATGCCGAGCGTCAGCATCGGGATGAAGGAGGTTTGGGCGCCGGCATTGTTGGCCGATTCCGGTCCGGCGACGCCTTCGATGGCGCCCTTGCCGAATTCCCCGGGATTTTTCGAGACACGTTTTTCGACGGTGTAGGAGGCAAAGGCGGCAAGGATCGCGCCGCCTCCCGGCAGGATGCCGAGCGCCGAACCGATGATCGTTCCGCGCACGATGGGAGCCGCCATGCGCCGAAAATCTTCGCGGGTCGGCATAAGGCCGGAGATCTTTCGGATCAGCACGGAACGCTCATGCTCGTTTTCGAGGTTGCGCAGTATCTCGGCGACGCCGAAGACACCGACCGCCACTGCGACGAAATTCAGCCCGTCGGCATATTCGCGGATACCGAGTGTGAAGCGGGGCGTACCGGTGTAGATATCGGTGCCGACAAGTCCCAGCAGCAGGCCGAGCACGACCATAGCCAGCGCCTTGACGATCGAGCCGTGGGCGAGCGCGACGGACGAGACCAGGCCGACGATCATCAGCGAAAAATACTCGGCCGCGCCGAATCTCAGCGCTATCGCCGTCAGCGGTGGGGCAAAGATGGCGACGAGGAAGGTCGACACCGTGCCGGCAAAGAACGAGCCTATCGCCGCGGTCGCCAGGGCTGCTCCGGCGCGGCCGTTCCTGGCCATCTGATAGCCGTCGATTGCGGTGACGGCCGACGAGGATTCGCCGGGCATGTTGATGAGAATGGCGGTGGTCGAGCCGCCATACTGCGCGCCGTAATAGATACCGGCGAGCATGATGAGAGAGGAAACCGGGTCGCCGATCTGGAAGGTGATCGGCAACAGCATGGCGATGGTTGCGGTGGCACCGATGCCGGGCAGAACGCCAATCAGCGTGCCGAGAAGGACGCCGATCAGGCAGAAACCGAGGTTTGCCAAAGATGTGGCTGTCGAAAAGCCGAGTGCGAGGTTGTTGAGGAGTTCCATTTCATCTCCTCACAACGACAGTGGCAACCACGGGCCGAAACGCCGAAACGGCAGGCCGAGTGCGTAGCTGAAGACGACGAATGCGAACAGCGTCAGGCCGGCTGACAGCACGAGTGCAGTCAGCGGCTTCATACGGCCGCTACCGAAAGATGCGATCAGCGCCGTCAGGAAGATCGACGGGATGAAGCCGAGGCCGCGCACCGTCAGGCCGAAGAAGATCGGAGCAGGCAGGATGAACAGCATGCCGCGCCACGCAATGTAACCGATCGGCTCACTCTCGAAGCGCACTGCCTCGACTAGGATGACGGCGCCGAGCAGAATGAGCACGATCGCCAGAACCAGGGGGAAATAGCCCGGCCCCATGCGAAAGGCGGTGCCGATTTCGAGGCCCAGCGACTCCAGCGCGAAAAAGGCGCCAATAAAGATCAACAGCGCGGCGCATATGCCGTTGGTTCTGTCGATTGCGAAAGGTTTCATGGCGTCCTCCCGGCCCGCCTCACGGGCGTGCCGATGCCGGTGTAAAAACGGGGCGCTGGCGGCGCCCCGTTGAAAACCTTTAGTCGGCGTACTGGCCGGCCGCTTCGATGATCGGCTTCCAGCGCGCAATCTCACTTTCCAGCTTGGCCTTGAGCGCGGCCCGCGTGGCATCGGCCTCGGGCGACGGCTTGGTGCCGAGTTCGGCAAATCGGGCGACGACGTTCTGGTCCTTCAGCGCCACCTGCAGAGATTTCGACAGGCGTTCGGTGATCTCGGCCGGCGTGCCCTTGGGTGCATAGATGCCGTGCCAGATGCCGACCTGCACCTGGGGAAGACCGGCCTCTATCGTCGTCGGCACGTCCGGCAGCACGTCTAGCCGTTGCGGCGAGGTTACGGCATAAGCCTTGATCGTGCCGCCCTGGATCTGCTTGGTGGTATTGGTCGTCTGGTCGCACATGATGTCGACCTGGCCGCCGAGAAGATCGGTCATGGCCGGGCCGGTGCCCTTGTAGGGTACGGTGACCAGCGGCGTGCCGATGGCGCTCATAAACAGCATGCCGCACAGATGCGAGGCGGCACCGATCCCGGCATTGGCAACGGTGATGCTGTCCTTGTTGGCCTTGGCGTAGTCGACCAGCCCCTTCAGATCGGTCGGCTCGAGGTCCTTGCGGCCGACGATGGTCATCGGCACCTCGGTGACGAGGCCGACATATTCGAATGCGTTCAGCGTGTCGTAGGCGAGCTTTCTGTAGAGCGTAGCACTTGTCGCCATGCCGATGTGATGGAGGAGCAGCGTGTAGCCGTCAGGCTCGGCATTTGCGACGCGGCCGGCGCCCAGTGTGCCGCCGGCGCCGCCGACATTCTCGACGATGACCTGCTGGCCGAGGTCCTTCGACATGGCTTCCGCGACAAGACGCGTGACGGTGTCAGTAGGGCCGCCGGCCGAAAACGGCACGACAATGGTGATGGTGCGTTCGGGGTAGGTCTGCGCGCCAGCGGCCGGTGGGTAAAGCATGGCGGCCGCAGCGACAGCCAGCGCGGCGATGAATTTTCGCATCGTGTTTCCTCCCAGGATATGATTGCCAACCGCTGCGCGGATTCCTCTAAAACCGACTGTAGATGGAGCAATAACTAGCGCAACCCGACAAATGACAATCGGGCTCAAACGGCAAACTGCACGTCTATCCGCGCAAATGAGTGGGAAGGATGGGCCGTGCGATGCCCTTCCTCCAACCTATGCTAGTAGCCATAGCCGCGCGCCATCGCCGCCGCGAACACCGGGATCAATAGGAAGATCGATGCCTCGGTGCGGACATAGGTGAGAACGGACGCTAGCTCCGCCGCAGGCACCTGGAAGCCGGGACTGGCGCTCGCCTGCCTGTTCCAGGACAGGAATCGGACGGTCGGGATAATCGACAACAGGCCGACAATTGCGAAAGCGGCCATCTTTGCCCAGAACATCCAGTTGTAGACGTAGAATTCCCAGCCCTTGAGACCATAGATGACGCGGCCGATGCCGGCGACGATGATCAGCATGGCGATGATGCCGTAGTGGCGATCGATGCCGACAAGCCGCTTCAGCGTCGCGGCGGACAAGTCGCTGCGGATCAGGACGAACTCGGCGCCGATGATGCCTGCCAGCGAAAACACCAGCAGATGATGGAAAATGGCAAGCACAAGGTCGGTGGTGTCCATGCTGTTCCCCTCTGTCGGACGGCAGCGCCGAAACCCAACGCGCCTGAACCAGTACTGGAGAAAAACTAACACCGCCTGGCAGGATTCACATCAGCCTGGAAGATGATCTACACAGCCTTGGCTCTTGTTTTTCGCAACGGATTTGGATTTCCCGTCTCGAGCGTGTCGCTGTCCCCACTTTTGGAAGACCTGCATTAGGCACCGGCAACACAACCGAGACATGACCATGGCCAGTCCGCATACAATTGTCGCCCCAGTGATTGAGACCTCGCGCACGGTCCTGCGGCCGCACCGGCTTGACGATTTCGACGCCTACGTCGCGATGTGGGCCGATCCCGTCGTCACCCGCTTTATCGGCGGCAAGCCGCGCACGCGGGAGGAAAGCTGGATGCGCTTCCTACGCCACGCCGGCCTGTGGTCGCTTCTGGGCTACGGCTTCTGGGCGATCGAGGAAAAGGCCACCGGCCGCTTCATCGGCGAGGCCGGCTTTCACGATCTGAAACGCGACATGACGCCCTCGATCGAGGGCATTCCGGAGACCGGCTGGGCTCTGGTTGCGGGCGCGCATGGCCACGGGTTGGCCAGCGAAGTCGTCGCACGGGTGCTTGCCTGGGGCGATGAGGCATTTGCAGCCGCGAAGACCGTCTGCATCATCGATCCGGAAAACACCGGCTCGCTGAACGTCGCGGCAAAATGCGGTTATGGCGAAGTGCTGCGAACCGTCTACCAAGGCAAGCCGACCATCCTGCTGGAGCGGCAGCCCTGACGGACGCTGTCTGGCCTCTGCCTGCCACGTCGTCCGGCGTCGAGTTCGCCTGCCTGAAGATCGCACAGGCCGATTGTGCCGCATGCGGCGTGTTCTGTCTTTGACAGGAAGACGCAAACTCTGCATGAATTTTATCGAGCGGGTCTGAAGTCAGGCCACGTTTCTGGCAGGCACCGGAGGAGGTGTCGCGATTTGGAGGAATCCCATGCTGAACAGACGCCGATTCTTGATGAGCACCGCTGCAGCAGGTGCTGCCGGACTGGCGGCATCGCATTTTATCCCCGCCTTCGCGCAGGACGCACCGCAGCTGCAGATTTTCGTGCCGGCGGCGCCGGGCGGCGGCTGGGACCAGACGGCGCGCGCCATGGACCAGGTGCTGCGCGGCGAAAAACTGATCTCCGGCTCGCAGATCACCAATGTCGGCGGCGCCGGCGGTACTGTCGGCCTGCCGCAATTCGTCAACCAGTGGAAGGGCAAGGGCAATGCGCTGATGTTGGCTGGCATGGTCATGGTCGGCGCGATCATCGCCAACAAGGCGGCTAACAACCTTACCGAGGTCACGCCAATCGCCCGCCTCACCGGCGAGTTCGAGGCGCTTGTGGTGCCGGCCGCCTCGCCATTCAAGACTGCGGCCGACTTTGTTGCCGCCCTCAAAGCCGACCCGACGCAGGTTCCGGTCGCCGGCGGTTCGGCTGGCGGCTCGGACCACATCTTGTTCGGCCTCATCGCCAAGACCGTCGGTGTTCCGGCCACCAATCTCTCCTATGTGCCGTTTGCCGGCGGCGGCGAGGCGCTCTCGGCGCTGCTCGGCAACCAGGTCGCAGCCGGCATCTCCGGCTATGGCGAGTTCGCCGAACAGGTCAAGGCGGGTGCGCTGCGGCTGCTGGCCATCTCCGCGGATAAACGCCAGGAGGGAATCGATGCGCCGACGATGAAGGAAGCCGGCATCGATGTCGAGCTGTTCAACTGGCGCGGCGTCTTCGCACCGCCCGGCGTCTCGGACGCCGACAAGGCAGCAATGATCAAGCTGATCGAGACCATGGCCAAGAGCGACGCCTGGGCCACCGAATGCAAGAACCGCAACTGGACGCAGATCCTGCTCACCGGTGACGATTATGCGAAATTCGTCGCAGAAGACACGGCCCGCATCGGGACGATCCTCAAGGACCTCGGCCTAGCGTGATGCTCTCGGCAAGGGGCGGCAGCCTGCGCCAACCCTTGCCGACTTTCGCCAGCCGCATGGACATACGCGGCGCCGGAGGTGAAACTACGCCGGGATCGGCCGAGTGAGACCGGTCCAAGGAGAACCGGCCCCAAGGGACCGACATTGGGAGGACGATGATGAGCACCAGCGACCAGCCGGCGCCGCCGCGCCTTGCAGTACCCGAACTGCTGATCGGCGTCGGGCTCCTCGCCTGTGCCGGTGCGGTTGCCTGGCAGACGCTGGCAATCCCGGTGTCGCCGCTCTATTCCAAGGTCGGTCCGACCGTCTTTCCCTACATCACCATGACCGGGATGGTGATCCTGTCGCTGCTGCTCATCATTGCCGCCTTGCGGGGCGGCTGGCAGCCGGAGGACGAAAAGGAGACGCCGACCGACTGGAAGGCGATGGGCATCGCCGCCCTCGGACTGATCGCCAACCTGGTGCTGATCCAGCCGCTCGGCTTTACCGCGGCATCTGTCATCATGTTCGTTCTCATCTGCCACGGTTTCGGCAGCCGGCGTCCGCTGCGTGACGTGCTGCTCGGGCTGATCCTGGCGCTGGCCGCCTATTTCGGCTTTGCCAGGGCGCTTGGCGTCAATATCGGCGCCGGCTTCATCGAAAACCAGCTGAACGCGATCGTCGATTCGGTCGTTGCCATGCTGAGGGGCTGACGCCATGGAAACGCTCGGCCATCTCGCGCACGGATTTTCGGTCGCCTTCTCGCCGATCAATCTCATATGGTGCCTGGTCGGCACCACGCTGGGGACTGCGATCGGCGTGCTGCCCGGCCTCGGGCCGGCACTGACCATCGCGCTGCTGTTGCCGATCACCTATCAGGTGGCGCCGGAGGCATCCTTCATCCTGTTTGCCGGCATCTACTACGGCGCCATGTATGGCGGCTCGACGACATCGATCCTGCTCAACACGCCTGGCGAAAGCGCCACCATCGTCACCGCGCTGGAAGGCAACCGGATGGCCCGCTCCGGCCGTGGCGGTGCGGCCCTGGCGACCTCGGCGATCGGCTCCTTCGTCGCCGGCACGCTGGGCACGATCGGCGTTGCCTTCCTGGCGCCGATCGTCGTCAAATTCGCGCTGGCCTTCGGCCCGGCCGAATATTTCTCGCTGATGGTGCTGGCCTTCATCACGGTTTCGGCGGTGCTCGGCTCGTCGTCGGTGCGCGGCCTGACCAGCCTGTTCGTCGGCTTCGTCGTCGGCATGATTGGCGTCGACCTGCAGACGGGGCAGCCGCGCTTCACCTTCGGCATGAGCGAATTGCTCGACGGCGTCGACGTCATCGTCGTCGCCGTTGGCCTGTTCGCCGTTGGCGAGACGCTTTACATGGCCTCGCGCCGCTATGCCGGCAAGGACGACATCGTGCCGTTGAAAGGGTCGCTCTACATGACCGCGGCCGAATGGTCGCGCTCGTGGAGGCCATGGCTGCGCGGCGCCCTGATCGGCTTCCCGATCGGCGCCATGCCGGCCGGCGGCGCCGAAATCCCGACCTTCCTCTCCTATGCGATCGAGAAGAAACTCTCCAGACACAAGGAGGAGTTCGGCACGGTCGGCGCCATCGAGGGCGTTGCCGGGCCGGAAGCGGCCAACAATGCATCCGCGGCCGGCGTGCTGGTGCCGATGCTGACGCTCGGCCTGCCGACCTCGGCGACGGCCGCGATCATGCTGTCGGCGTTCCAGAGCTACGGCATCAATCCGGGGCCGCTGCTGCTGACGACGCAGGCCGACCTGGTGTGGGGGCTGATCGCCAGCCTGTTCATCGCCAATGTCATCCTCGTCGTCCTCAACCTGCCGCTGATCGGGCTCTGGGTGCGATTGCTGAAGATCCCGGCGCCGCAGCTCTATGCCGGCATCCTGGTGTTCGCCACGGTCGGCACCTACGGCATCTCGCAATCGCCGATCGACCTCGTCATCCTCTATCTGCTCGGTGCCGCCGGTTTCCTGATGCGGCGTTTCGATTTCCCGACCGCGCCCGTCATCATCGGCATGATTCTCGGGCCGCTTGCCGAAACGCAGTTCCGCCGCGCGATGACCATCTCGAATGGCGATTGGACGGTGTTCTACAAGCATCCGCTGTCGCTGACGCTGCTGACGCTGGCCTTCATCGGGCTGGTTGGACCGCATATCTGGGCCTACATCGAGCACAGACGCATGCGTGGACCGGAGCACGTGCCGGGCGATGCCTGAGCTGTTCGTGACGTCATGACAGACCTGCTTTCCGGCATCCGCATCCTTGACCTGACCAATGTGCTGGCCGGCCCCTATTGCGCCTACCAGCTGGCGTTGCTCGGGGCCGACGTCATCAAGGTCGAGACGCCGCAAGGCGGTGATCTGGCGCGCCAGCTCGGCGCCTCGCCGGAGCTCAACCGGGCGGGCATGGGCGCTTCGTTCCTGGCGCAGAATGCCGGCAAACGCTCGGTGGCGCTCGATCTCAAGCAGGAGGCCGACCGCGAACGCTTCCTCGATCTGGTCGCTTCGGCCGACGCGCTGGTCGAGAATTTCCGCCCCGGCGTAATGGACCGGCTGGGGCTTGGCCATGCCAGGCTGAAGGAGGTCCGGCCAAGCCTTGTCTATTGTGCGATATCGGGCTTCGGCCAGACCGGGCCGATGCGCGACAATCCAGCCTACGACCAGATCATCCAGGGTCTTTCCGGCATCATGAGCATCACCGGTACACCGGAAACGGCGCCGCTGCGTGTCGGCTATCCGGTTGCCGATACGCTTGGCGGGCTGGTCGGAGCGTTCGCCATTACCGCCGCATTGGTCAAGCAGAAGACGACAGGCGAGGGCGCGTTCCTGGACGTGTCGATGCTCGAATGCACGCTTTCTGCGCTCGGCTGGCCGGTGTCGAACTATCTGACGGCGGACGTCGAGCCGCAGCCGATGGGCAATGAAAACATGACGGCCGCACCGTCTGGCGCGTTTCGCACCGGCGACGGCTTGCTCAACATCGCCGCCAACAAGCAAGAGCAGTTCGTCACACTGTGCCGGTTGATCGGCCGGCCGGAGTTGGCGGCGGATGTCCGCTTTGCCGAGCGCGAAACGCGCAAGCAGAACCGCATCGCATTGAAGGCGTTGATTGAGGACGCCCTGGCGAGCGGCTCGGCCGCCGCCTGGGAGGAGACGTTCAATCGCGCCGGCGTGCCGGCCGGCCGGGTGCTGACGATCCCGCAGGTTCTGCAGGAGCAACAGGTGATCGAGCGCGGCATGACGGCGCGCTTCCAGGCTGTGTCCGGAATGGACAAGCCGCTGACCGTGGTGCGCGGCGGCTTCATGGTCGATGGCAAGGCACCTTTGCCGAGCAGGCCGCCGCCGGGGCTGGGCGAGCATATGGACGAGGTTTTTGCCGACCTGCCGCCACGCGCCAAGAAAAGAGCGAAGGCATGAGCGGAACGCAAAACAAGACTGGTCGCGCGCGCGGCGAGGAATGGTGGCAGACCGGCATCATCGAGATGCGCCCCGGCGTCATCCGGCTGCGCGGCTATGAAATCCAGGATCTGATCGGTCGCGTCAGCTTTCCGGCAATGATCTGGCTCATGCTGCGCGGCGAAACGCCAAGCGAGGAGCAGGCGGCGCTGCTTGGCATCGCGCTGGGTGCTGCCGTCGACCATGGGCCGCAGGCGCCGTCGATCGCCATCGCCCGTATGGCGATCACCTGCGGCGTCGGCATCAACAGCGCCATGGCATCAGCCGTCAACGTGCTTGGCGATGTGCATGGCGGCGCCGGCGAACAGGCGCTTTCCTTCTACGGAGACATCGCTGCCGAACTGGACGCCGGCATGCCGCTTGCGGACGCCGTGTCGGCGCGGCTCGATCGTTTCCTTGCCGGGGAAAACGGTTATGTGCCCGGGCTCGGCCATCGTTTCCATCCGGTCGACCCGCGGGCGCCCCGCCTCATCGAGCTAACCCGCGACTTTGCCGCGCGCGGCATCGTCAGCGGGCGCTTCGCCGATATCGCCGAGGCGATCGAGGCCGAGGTGGCGCGGCGCAAGGGCAAAAAAATCCCGCTCAATATCGACGGCGCCACGGCCGTCATCTACGGCGAGCTCGGCTTTCCGCCGCCGCTGACGCGCGGCCTTTTCGTGCTGTCGCGCTCGGTCGGCATCCTCGCACATGCGTGGGAACAGTCGCAGGAAAGCGACCGCAACAAGGGGCCGCTGCCGCGCGAATGGCTGTGGGCCTATACCGGCACGCCGGCGCGGCCTCTGCCCGAGGAAGACGATGGCAGTCAGTGAGGCATCGGTTCAAGAGACGGCGGCGGCGGGCGCTGGAACCAATTCCATCCCGACACAGTCGGGGCAGGCCTCCATCTTCTATTGAGCGGGATCTTTTCCGAACGCCGGACCCTGCTTTTTGGGATTATGCTCCAGCTCGGCAATCCTGATGTTCCTCACCAGCGTCGAAAGATCCGGCTCGTCGATGAGCAACGCCGCGTCGGCTGGTGCCAGCCACGCACGCTGACGCCTCTTGGATTCCTGCCAGTCGGCAAGTTCCTCGGTTACCTCCAGCAAATAGACGACGACGTCGACACGGACGAAGCGGTTCGCCAGCCGCTTCCAGTAGCAATAGGTGCCGGCCGGCTGTTTCAGTGTCTTGCCGAGAACGCCGGCTTCTTCCTGTGCTTCGATGGTGGCCGCCTTGCGGCCGCTCTTGCCCTTCATCGGCCAGCCCTTCGGCACAATAAAGCGCCTTGTCGTTCGCGATGTGACCAGCATCACCTCGACTTCGCCATGCTCGTTCAGCCGAAACGGAATCGCCGCGACCTGGCGAATCCGGTCGCCCTCCCTTGCCTTGCGTACGACCTTCTTCTTGCTGGCTGCCATTCGATAATCCAGTCGAGGCGGTGCCCAAACGGCAAGGGCAGCGTTGCAAAGTCGGCCGCTTTCAATGGGGCGCAAGCGGAGCGGTTTCCACAATATATAAGTCGGCTAAATAAATGGAAAGGGCCGGTCGTCAGCGGCAGGTGCTGACAAAGCCGCTCCCCGACGGCAGCAACTGGCAAGTTGGCCTCATCTGCGGCACCTCCTGCCGTTGCGGTGTTGGGATTTGGCGATCCTGGGCACGGTACTGCTGTTGCTGCTGCTGGTATTGCTGCCGCCGCAGCCTGTTCTCCAACATCTGCAACTGGTCTTGCTGGATCAACACGTTGCGGTCGGCGGGACTGACGACCTGTGCCGATGCAGCAGGATTTACGCCCGACAGCATCGCCGCGGTCAGCATTGCCGACCCTAAAAACGTCAATAGACGAAGCCGTGACATCCATTCATTCCCGCACAAAACCGATCTTTCCTTAATATAGGGCTTTTGTCCGACGACACCATGGCCGCCGCTGATTTGAAGCGGATTGGAAGAGGCATTTCGGCTTCGGATGCTCCTCGCGTCAATCGACTTCGCGCAGCCGGTATCCGACGCCGGTCTCGGTCGTGATATAGCGGGGCTGGTCGGGCGTCTTCTCAATCTTTAGCCTGAGTTGCCGGACATAGACTCTGAGATATTGAACGTCGGTGGAATCGCCCCAGACCTGCTTCAGCAGGAACTGGTGGGTGAGAACCTTGCCGGCGTGCTGCACCAAGGTGCGAAGAATGTCGTATTCCTTCGGCGAGAGCTTTATCTCCTTGTCCTCGACCTTGACGACGCGCTTCACCAGATCGACGGAGAGGTCGCCGGTTTGGAACACCGGTCTCTCACCCTGCTGCTGAAACTTGTGGCGAAGCGCTACGCGGATGCGTGCGACAAGCTCGTTCATACCGAACGGCTTGGTGACATAGTCGTCGGCGCCGAGTTCGAGGGCGGACACGATGCCGGCCTCATCAGTGCGGCTGGAAAGAATAACCACGGGAATGTCCAGGCCATCATCCCGCCATTTGCGCAGCAAATCATGGCCGCTCATGCCGGGGAGGCCGAGATCGAGCAGGACAAGGTCCGGCTTTTCCGTCTCGATGAGTTCAATCGCCGCCCTGGCGTTCGGCGCCTCGCTGATCGCATAGCCTTGGCTGCCAAGCCCGACGCGAAGCAGTTTCCGGATCGGCGGTTCATCGTCGACCACCAATATCCTGACGTCCAGGCTCGTCATGCCAGATCGTCCATATTTTGATGGCCCGCATCGGGTTCGCCGAGGTTGGGCAGTTCCGCCGGCACCAGTTGCATCCTGATGGTGAAAACCGCCCCCGAGCGGTCGGACCTGTTTGCCGCCGAGAGCGTCCCGCCCATCGCTTCGATGAAGCCGCGGCAAATCGACAGGCCGAGCCCCGTGCCGGCACGCACCTGGTCACCCTTGCGCACACGGTAGAAAGTGTCGAAAACGCGCTCTAGATCCGCTGGCGGAATGCCTGGTCCCTCATCCATGATCTGCAGGATGACGAAGCCGTTGTCGGCCCAGGCTTGCAGGCGGATCGTCGAACCTGGCGGCGCGTATTTTGCAGCATTGTCGAGGAGGTTGAACAGCACCTGTTCGAACAGAACGGGGTCGACCCGCAACATCGGCAGATCCGATGGAATGTCGATCTCGGTCTTATGCTCGCCGACGATTTTGCGGGCCCGATACAGAGCTGAACCGACAATGTCGCCGAGATAGTGAAACGCATAGTTCGGCTCCATCGTGCCGGATTCGATCTTGGTCATATCGAGCAGATTGGCAATGAAGCGGTTAAGCCTCTCCGCTTCATCGAGCACGGTCGACAGCAGTTCCGTCCGGTCCTGCTCGGGAAGTGCGGCCTCGAAGTCCCTGAGTGTTCCGGCCGCGCCCATGATGGCGGCAAGCGGCGTCTTCAAATCGTGGGAAATGGAGGTGAGCAAGGCCGAGCGCAGACGGTCTGCCTCGGCCGCGAGCTTGGCCCGGTCAACATCGGCGACGAGCTGGATGCGCTCGATGGCGACCGCCGCCTGGTCGGCGAGCGCATCGAGCAGACGCTGCTGCTCGGGTGTCAGCAGCGGACCTTGCTTGTCGTTGTCGAGGCCGACAACGCCCACCGCCGTGCGTCCGGTCCGCAAGGGCAGATAGAGGCGCTTTGCTCCGGGCAGCGTGTCGGCGCCGCGCCCGGCGGCGCGGTTATGCTCCCAGGCCCAGCGGGCTGCTGCGATGTCGGCCTCGGCCAGCGTGTCGTCGGGTGGGTAGCCGGCTTTGACCGCAATTGTGCCGTTCTCCGGCAGAAGCAGCACCACGCGCAGCTTCAGCATCGAGGCGATCTGGAAGGCAGTCGCCCAGAGAACGTCATCAAGCGTCCCAGCGCCGGCGAGCTTCTTTGAGAAGAGATAAATATCTTCTGTGGCGCGTGCCCGCGAGCGCGCAGCGACCGCCTGACGCTGCACGCGCGCTGTTAGATTGCTGGCAATGACCGCAACAACCAGGAAGACAGCCAGCGCAACGATGCTCTCCGGATCCTCGATCGTCAGCGTGTAGCGTGGTTCCAGGAAGAAATAGTTGAAGGCAATGGCGCTGATGAGGCAGGCATACAAAGCCGGCCAGAGACCGCCGGTCACCGCCGACGTCAGGACCCCAATGAGAAAGATGATCGCCAGATTGCGGACGTCGAGAAACTGGTCGAGAAGAACGGCGAAGGCGAGCGAGCCAACAACATAGGCCGTGGCCCTGAGATAGGGCCAGATCTCGAACTGCCACTGCTCGTCCGCCGCCTTGACGGTCCTCGACGTCGCCTCGGCGTTGCGTTCGTTTCCCGAAATGACATGGACGCTGATGTCGCCGGCATTGCGGATGAGATCGTAAGTGAGCGAGCCTTCGATCAATTCCCGCCAGCGCGATCGGGTCGGCCTGCCGATCACGATATGGGTGAAGTTGTTCGCCGTCGCATGCCGAACGATGTCTTGCGCGACGTTCTGACCCGGAATGGTCGTCACCTCGGCACCGAGCTGCTCGGCAAGGCGCAGCTGCGTCGCCAGCCGATCCTTGTCCTCCTCGGGCATGGCCGCTGAATGAGGGGTATCGACATGAAGCGCCGTCCAAGGGGCGCGGAGCCGGTCGGCCAACCTCCGCGCATAGCGTACACGGGCCGCCCCGCCCGGACGCGCATCGACGCAGACGAGAACCCTTTCCCCCGCCGCCCAAGGCCCGGGTATCGCGTGGGCCTGCATGTGGGTCAGCAACTGCTCGTCGACCCGCTGGGCAGTGCGGCGGAGCGCCAATTCCCGGAGCGCCGTCAGATTGCCCGGCGAGAAATAGTTCTCGATGGCGCGCTGGGCTGTGCTGGGGATGTAGACCTTGCCTTCCTCAAGCCGCTTGATCAGATCGTCGGGGGTGAGGTCGATGATCTCGATGTCGTCGGCCTGGTCGATTATGGAGTCGGGGACAGTTTCCCGCACCCTGACGCGGGTGATCTGCGCCACGACATCGTTCAGGCTCTCGACGTGCTGGATATTCAGCGTCGTGTAGACATCGATGCCGTGCGTCAGGATTTCCTGGACGTCGAGATAGCGCTTGGGGTGACGGCTGCCGGCGACGTTGGTGTGGGCGAGTTCGTCGACCAGAACTAGGGCCGGGTGCCGGGCGAGGATGGCGTCGAGATTCATCTCCTCAAGGATCCGCCCCTTGTAATCGATCTCAAGGCGAGGAATGACCTCGTAGCCTTCGACCAGCGTCTGGGTTTCCTTGCGGCCGTGCGTCTCGACGATGCCGATCACCACGTCGACCCCGTCGGCCAGCCTGGCGCGGCCCGACATCAGCATCTCGTAGGTCTTGCCGACACCGGGGGCGGCGCCGAGAAATATCCTCAGGCGACCGCGCTCCTCCCGCTCGGCGTGCTCAAGCAGCGCGTCGGGAGAGGGCCTGGTTTCGGCGGTGCGGCTGTCGTCTGGCATAAGGGTCAATCATGAACGGCGCCGGCTTCGGTGTCGATCCCGGCGCCGGTCCTTCACTGTTTCATCGCATCGTCCAGCGCAAGGTTGAGGGCCAGCACATTGACCACCGCCTCGCCGATGAATCCCAATTCGCGATCTTCGACATGGCTGTCGACAAGCGATTTGATCCTGGATTCATCGACGCCCCTGGCCTTGGCCACCCTGGCAACCTGAAAATAGGCCGCATCGGGGCTGATATGCGGATCGAGGCCGCTGCCGGACGTGGTGACCAGATTCATCGGTACCGGCTGGCTCGGGTTTTCGGCTCTCAGCTTTTCGGCGTCGCTCTTGATCCTGTCGATGAGCTTCGGGTTGGTCGGGCCGAGATTCGAGCCGCCCGAGGCGGCGGCATTGTAGCCGTCGCCGGCAGCCGACGGGCGGCCATGGAAGTAGCGGTCGCTTTCGAAAGCCTGGCCGATCAGCTCGGAACCGACGAGCTTGCCGTCCTTCTCGATCAGGCTGCCATTGGCCTGGCGCGAAAACAGCGCCTGGGCAATGCCGGTCATGCCGATCGGATAGACCAAACCCGTCAGAATGGTGAAGAAGACGATCATGACGATCGCGGGCCTGATTTGATTGAGCATCGACGTGGTTCCTTAGGCGAGACCGAGAGCGGTGATGGCCATGTCGATCATCTTGATGCCGACGAAGGGCACTACGACGCCGCCAAGGCCATAGACAATGAGATTGCGGCTGAGCAGCGCACCGGCGCCGACCGCGCGGTATTTGACGCCCCTCAGCGACAGCGGGATCAGCGCAATGATGATCAGCGCGTTGAAGATGATGGCCGAGAGGATAGCGCTCTGCGGCGTCGCCAGATGCATGACATTGAGCGATTGCAGCGGCCCGGCGGTCTGGCCCGGGGCGATGTAGAAGACGGCGAATATTGCCGGGATGATGGCAAAATACTTGGCCACGTCGTTGGCGATGGAGAAGGTGGTCAGCGAGCCACGCGTCATCAGGAGCGCCTTGCCGATTTCGACGATCTCGATCAGCTTGGTCGGATCGCTGTCGAGATCGACCATGTTGCCGGCCTCGCGCGCCGCGACCGTGCCGGTGTTCATGGCAACGCCGACATCGGCCTGCGCAAGGGCCGGCGCATCGTTGGTGCCATCGCCGCACATCGCGACCAGTTTGCCTTTGGCCTGCTCGTCGCGGATCAGCTTCAACTTGTCCTCGGGCGTCGCCTGGGCAAGGAAGTCGTCGACGCCGGCTTCCGCCGCGATCGCCGCCGCGGTCATCGGATTATCGCCGGTGATCATCACCGTGCGGATGCCTATGCGGCGCAATTCGGCAAAGCGTTCTGCGATGCCGCCCTTGACGATGTCCTTCAGATGGACGACGCCGAGCAGGCGCCCGTCGCGCTCTACCGCGAGTGGAGTGCCACCCGATTTGGCGATCTCGTCGGCGATCGCCTGAAGGTCGCGGACGGTGTCGCTGCCGGGGCGCGTACTGCCTGTGGCAACGGTCGAGAGGTTGACGTGGGCAAGTACCGCATCGACTGCGCCCTTGCGGACCGAGGAGCCTTCCAGATCGACACCGCTCATGCGGGTTTGCGCGGTGAAGGGCACGAAAGTCGCATGCAGACTTGCCATGTCGCGGGCGCGGATGGCGTATTTTTCCTTCGCCAGGACGACGATCGAGCGGCCTTCCGGCGTTTCGTCGGCAAGCGAGGCAAGCTGAGCCGCGTCGGCCAGTTCTTGTTCGGTGACGCCCTTGACCGGACGAAATGCCGTCGCCTGACGGTTGCCCAGCGTGATGGTTCCGGTCTTGTCGAGCAGCAGCGTGTCGACATCGCCGGCCGCCTCGACGGCGCGGCCCGACATGGCGAGCACGTTGAAGCGCACCAGGCGGTCCATGCCGGCAATGCCGATAGCCGACAGCAGGGCGCCAATTGTGGTCGGAATCAGGGTAACGAACAGGGCGACCAGCACGGTCACCGAGATATAGCCGCCCGAATACGAGGCGAAGCTCGGGATCGTCGCCGTCGCCAGCACGAAGATCAGCGTCATGCCGACGAGCAGGACGTTGAGCGCGATCTCGTTGGGTGTCTTCTGGCGCTCGGCGCCCTCGACCAGCGAGATCATGCGGTCGAGGAACGTATGACCGGCAGCCGCGGTGATGCGCACGCGGATCCAGTCGGACCAGACCTGCGTGCCGCCGGTCACCGCCGAACGATCGCCTCCGGATTCGCGGATGACCGGTGCGGATTCGCCGGTGATGGCCGCCTCGTTGACCGACGCCACGCCTTCGACCACCTCGCCGTCCGAGGGGATGATGTCGCCGGCTTCGACAAGCACGATGTCGCCGACCTTCAGGCTGGTGCCGGGCACCAGTTTGAACTTGCTGCGGTCGCCACCGTTCAACAGCTTGGCCTGCGTCTCGGTTCGCGCCCGACGCAGCGAGTCAGCTTGCGCCTTGCCGCGGCCTTCGGCCACCGCTTCGGCGAAATTGGCGAAGAGCACGGTGAACCACAGCCAGATGATGATCTGCAGCGTGAAGCCAAGATCGCCGCCGCTGGTAACGAGATCCTTGACGAACAGCACGGTGGTGAGCGCCGAGACGACGGCGACGACAAACATTACCGGGTTTCGCATCAAGGTGCGCGGGTTCAGTTTTCTGAAGGAACCGCCGATAGCGGGCCACAGAATGCGGGTATCCATGATGCTCACGGATTTCGACGGGCTCATTTGGTAGCTCCAGTGTCGATGTTGTTGACCGGTCGATCGTGTGCCGAACGAAGGTGCGGCGGCCCGTAAGCCAGCAGCCAGATCATGATCAAGGCTGCCGCAATAGCGAGGAATGTGGACAGCGTCGGGAAAGGAGGAGGCGTTTTCTCCCCCTCCGGCTCGGGGCGATGCCGGACCTTTCGAGGTATGATCTCGAACCAGGGCATCGTCGTTTCAGAATGTCTGACCGTGAATCATCGCCAGGTGCTCGACGATCGGTCCGACCGCCAGGGCCGGGAAGAAGGTCAGGCCGCCGACGATCAGGATGACACCGGCCAGCAGCCCGACGAACAGCGGACCGTCGGTCGGGAAGGTGCCGGCGGAGGCAGGGACGGTCTTCTTCGCAACCAGCGAGCCAGCAATCGCCAATGCCGGAATAATGACCAGGAACCGGCCCATCAGCATGCCGATGCCGAGCGTTACGTTGTACCAGGGCGTGTTGCCGCTGAGGCCGCCAAAGGCGGAGCCATTGTTCGCCGCGGCCGAGGTGTAGGCATAGAGAACCTCGGAGAAGCCGTGCGGGCCGGCATTGGCGATGGAAGCAACGCCGGTCGGCAGCACCACCGCGATAGCGGTGAAGATCAGCATTGCAAGCGGCAGGCAGAGCACGGCCAGCATAGCCATCTTGACCTCCTTGGCCTCGATCTTCTTGCCGAGATATTCGGGCGTGCGTCCGACCATCAGCCCGGCGACGAAAACGGCAATGACGATGAACATCAGGATACCGTAGAAGCCGGCGCCGACGCCGCCGACAATGACCTCGCCGAGCTGCATGTTGATGATGGGGATCATGCCGCCGAGTGCGGTGAAGCTGTCATGCATGGCGTTGACCGCGCCGCAGGATGCGGCCGTGGTGATGACGGCAAACATTGCCGACAGGGCGATGCCGAAGCGGCTCTCCTTGCCCTCCATGTTGCCGCCGTCGACGCCCAGCGCATGGACGAGCGGATTGCCGGCGGCTTCCGCCCAGTAGCAGACGGCAACGCCGGCGATGAACAGCACGCCCATAGCCGACAGAATTGCCCAGCCCTGGCGCTGGTTGCCTACCATGCGGCCGAAGACATTGGTCAACGCCGCGCCGAGGGCGAAGATCGTCACCATCTGGATCAGGTTGGAGATTGCATCGGGATTTTCGAAGGGATGCGCTGCATTGGCGTTGAAGAAACCGCCGCCATTGGTGCCGAGCATCTTGATGGCAACCTGGGAAGCGACCGGCCCGACCGCGATAGTCTGTTGGGCGCCTTCGAGCGTCGTCGCGTTGACGTAGCCAGCGAGCGTCTGCGGCATGCCGAGATAGACATAGACCAGAGTCAACACGATGCAAAAGGGCAAAAGCAGGTAGAGCGTGCCGCGGGTCATATCGACCCAGAAATTGCCGATCGATTTGCCTGAGGCCCTGGCAAAGCCGCGGATCAATGCGACCGCAATGGCGACGCCAGTCGCCGCCGACAGAAAATTCTGCACGGTCAAGCCGGCCATCTGCACGAGATAGGACATCGTGCTTTCGCCGCCGTAGTTCTGCCAGTTGGTGTTGGTCATGAAGCTGGCGGCGGTGTTGAAGGCCAGCCCAGGTTCGACGGCGGTCATGCCGGCCGGATTGTAGGGCAGGCCGCCTTGCAGCCGTTGCAGCGAATAGAGCACCAGGAAGCCGGCCAGGTTAAAGAACAGCAGGGCCGCCGCATAGGAGGTCCAGTGCTGCTCCTCGCGCTCGCTGGTCCCTGATATGCGGTAGAGCCCGCGCTCGAGCGGGGCCAGAATTGACGACAGGAATGTGCGCTCGCCGCTGAAAACGCGATGCATGTAGCCGCCGAGCGGCTTGGCCAGCAGAACGACGATCCCGCAATAGACGAGGATCTGCAGCCATCCGTTGATTGTCATGGGGTTGGCTCCTTGCCAGCGGAGATCAGAAGCGTTCCGGGCGAACGAGGGCGTATGTCAAGTAGGCGAGAAGAAACAAGGTCACGGCGCCGCCGAGGATATAGTCTAAAAGCATGTTGCGATCCCCTAAACTTACAGCTTGTCGCAAGCTTTGATGTAGCCGAAGCATAGAGCAAAGAACGCGATTCCAATCGCGACAACAACTATGTCCACCGCGCGTTTTCCTTATGTTGTATTTGTTTGTTTACTTTAACAAACTATCCAAACCCGTCGCCGCATCATATCGGCGGCTGGATACACCGCTCCTGTGAATATGGATCAAAGCGCCATAAAGGTTCGAGACGGGACGCGGAGCAAAGAAATCAAAATCCCATAAGGATTTCGCCGCCTCGGCGCTGGCCGAAGCTTCAGGGGGGGAAGTGCGCACCGGCGCGCGAAGCTGCCGGGGCTCAGTCCGCGCGGGTGTAGATCACCGCGTAATCGTCCGCATAGGCCCGCTTCCAGCCCAGTTCGTCGAAGAACGGAATGCGGCTGTCGTCGGCGGTCAACAATGCCCAGCCTATCGTATATTTGTCGAGTTGGGCTTTCAGGATCGGCTTGCCCCGGCTGTGCCCCGTCTGCTCATCCGTTTCCGTAAAGCCATTCAGGAAGAGCTGATCCGCGCGGCCGTCGATAAACGTCCTGATGCCATGGAAAATCAGCGTACCGCCGAAATCGTAGGAGTTCAGCAGATTGCCCGACAGATTATGGGTTTGGACAAAGGCCAGTGCGTCCCTCGCCGAGGTCTTCTGGCTCGGCGCGACCGGATAGGTCGTGAAGGCGGCAGCCGCCAAAACCAGCAAAACGGCAAGTCCAGCGCAAATCCTGGAAAATTGCCGTGCGAAAAATTGTTCAAGTCCGTCGCGCTTTTCCGCCGCCCATTTCTCGGCTGAAAGCACTGGATATTGTTGCGCGACCTCGACGGCAAGGACCACCGGCACGAGAAGAAAGAACAGATACATGAACCGTATGTGGGTGAGATAGACGTGCAACGTAAAGACAAGGAACAGCGCCTTGGCCCAGCCAATGCGCAATCTCGACACGAGCAGCCCGAAAAACGCCGCCAGCAGGACCACCTCCTGGAGGGTGTGCCGCGAGGCGTCGAAGGGTTGCCACTCCGCAATGTAAGGCACCGCCTCATTGCCATAGGCCACGGTGAATGTGGCGAGTATGGCCTTGACGCCATAGGGATTGAGCAGGCTGACCAGCGGGCAAAGCAGCCCGAAAGCGATCCACTTGGCCAGCAGCCGGGGGTTCGACAAGCGCGTGCGCATGACGAGATCGAGCCCGGCGAAGGCGGCGATGACGAAACCGAAGGTGAAGGTGGCATGGAGATTGGCCCACAGGCAAAGCAGCGTCAGCAGCCACAAGGGCGGTGCTTTCTCGTTGCGTGCGGCCTGGAAAAGACCGGCGGTCCAGACGACGATGATGGGCAAGGTAAAGATGTGCGGCCGGGCGACATAGATTGGCCCGATCAAGAGCGCGAGAACCAGCGTCAGTCCTATCGCCAGCGTCGGCTTCAACCACGCGCTGAGATACCACGAGGTCAAGAAAGCCGTCAGCGCGATTACTGCAGTCGCCTGCAGCACCACGCCGTTCCAGCCGCCGGCTTGAAAGGCAATTGCAAGGAGAACCTGGCTAAGCCATTCCTTAGCGATCCATGGCTGGCCGGCAAAAGTGTAGGAATAGATGTCGACGGTGGGGAATGTGCGGCTTGCCAGCATATCCATGCCGACCTTGATGTGCCACCAGCTATCGGGATCCTGCAGGAGGGAGGTGGCAAAGGCGAGGAGCGCCGCCGCCATCACGACCGCCGCCAGCAGGCAAAACATCAGCCTCACATGCCGTATGTCGTCTATCGACGGCCTCGCCTCACCAGATATCCCGCGCATATGGCATCCCTGAGCCGCGATAGCGGAAGGGATAGGCCGAATTTGTTAGAAAACCGATAAGCTGCAGGATTGCGGCCACAACCCTGTGCCGCGCGTCCAACCGGCTCGGCGGCTCAGCCCTCGGCCTTGAAGTTCTTGGCTTCCTTCTCGACCTTCGGGCTGTCCTTGCCGTGCTTGCGCATCAGATCCTTCGCCTGCTTCGGCGAAACGTCGGTGGTTTCGGCCAGGCGCAGAGCCTCCTTTTCGTCCGGATCGCGCGTCTTGCGGTCGGCCATTGCGGTTTTCTTGTCAGCCATTACGACGCTCTTATGCTTTCGGCGATTTCGTTCAGCACCTTGCGGTCGGTGCCGTGGCGCTTGATCAGCGTGCGTGCCTGATCCGGGGTGATGCCCGCTTCCTCGGCGAAGTGACGTACCTCGTAGTCTTCGCCGCCCGCCATTCGTGAGCGGTCGCGACTGTCGGTCTTGGTTTTGTCGTCGGCCATGGCAGCTCTCCTCATCTCGACGAGAGCATAACGGGCAAGATTTCAGCGAGTTCCTTCGAGCGTGTCGCCCAGTTGCCTGCCCTCGGGCATGACCGGGCATGCGCGGCGGTTTGCTCAAAGCAGGGGCTTGGCGTCAGGCCGGCCTTCGCGCACAAACAGGCTGGCCTCTTTGGCGGCGCTGCCAACCGCCCGCCACTGCTCCTGGGCGCAGCCTGGTATTCGTTCCGGATTGCTAATGGGAGCGATGGTCGAACACGACGCCCATGGTCCTACCAACGGCCGTCATGACGATAAGCTCGACCAGATCGTCGTCACTGTTGCCGCAGGCCGGGGCCGTCCTGCGAACGATGTCCAGCATCGCCCTCGTCGATATGGTGTCGCCGGCACCGAACCGTGAAAGCGCAGATGAAACAAGCTCTTGGGCCGTCAAGTCGGCGACGGTCACCCGCTGCACCACGTTCATTGGCTTCCTCCCACCATGAACCCTCTCCCGGGAGAATGATACGCCGAACGTCGCGTTTCGCCAGCGAAATGGTGGTCCTACCAGCGCGTGGGCAGCGACCGAAATCGTCGGTTTTGCGGGAGGCAATCCGGGCGCGAGGCGGCAGCGCTTTTGTGCCATGCGACTTCGCCATAGACCCAATCCCGGCGGCCGGGATCGGTCTCAATTTTATTTACTGGCAGTCTGATGCTTGGCAGTGTGGTCTGCTCGGTTGCGGCCGAAGCCAGCGCAGCAAGAACCACGGTGCGGGCAGGACCGGGACGGTTCGTCGTTTCACGGAAACGCCGAACCGGTCTGTCTTTTTGTTTGACGCAATTCCGGACGGAAAACCGTTCACACGTTTTCCTGGAATTGCTTGTCTTGTGACTCTAGGCGGCCAGGTCGCTCGGAAGCTTGCCGCCATTCTCGGCCAGCTTTTTCATCAGTGCGTCGTGCAGCCACGGATTCATCGTTACAGTGTCGTTCATATCGCCGGTGTAGTTCAGCTCGTGGGCAAGCTCCTTGCGGGCGCCGAGGCTGCTGTCGATATTCAGAGCCTTCATCAGGTCGACGATCGAATTCTTCCAGTTGAGTTTCTGCCCCTTCGCGGCCACCGCCTTGTCGAGAATGGCAGCGATGTCCGGGGCAGAGGACGGCGCGGCCGGCGCGGCCGGAGCCGGGGTTGCAGCCGGGGCGGATCGGGTAGGCGCCGTCGGCTGGGTGGCCGTGCTCGAAGCAGGCGCGGGAGACGGTTGCGCCGGCGGCGCTTCGGCCGCAACCGCGTTTCCGAAAATCGCACCTTTGATACTGTCGAAAATGCCCATTGCTATCTCCTGTGTTGGCTCGACGGTGTGTTGCCTTGACGGTCGGTGGGGCGACCGTTGCCGAATGCCGCATTGAGCGCCCTGGTTGTACCGGACCACGAACGCAACGCAGGGGCAACTTAAAACTGGCTAAAAGGTAAAGGCTTGGTTGCATTGGGGAATCGGCTCAGTGATCCGGCCCGAGAGTAGAATAGGTCGGATCGCGGCCCGACAAATCGTCACGCGCAATGGGCGAGGGAACGGTCAGCAGCCAGTTTTGCTGACGCAGACCAGAAAAATCATCTAGATTCGTGTTCGCAATTCGCTGAGAGGAACGAAGCCATGACAGCAGTCGTCGCATCCGACAGGCTCGAACGTTCGCTGGTTTGGGCAGAGGACGATCCGTCGGTCAAATGGGCCGGCGCTTTCGCGGTTTACGGCGGGCACGGCACCACCCAGTCCTCGGTCATTGTCTACGAGATCGAGCCCGGCAAGCGGCTCGGCTGGCACAGCGACGCCACCGAAGAGACGCAATACATCATCGCCGGCACCGGCGAGCTACACATTGAGGACGGCACCACCCACCCGGTCGGGCCCGGCAGCGTCCTGGTACTTCCGACGCCGGTCAGGCACGACCTCGTCAACACCGGCACCGAAACCCTGCGCGCCGTCGCTTTCTTTGCGGCGGCGATGTTCACGCAGACATTCGACAACGTCATGCTGCCGCCGAAATCCCATGTCCTCGGCACGCCCAATCGTGCGGGCTGAATGCGTGCCGGCGAGAATCACCAGGCCTGCGGATTGCGGACTCGGAGCTGAGATGAGCGCGCGCGCGGCCGGCAAGCGGTTTGGCGTCGTTACGCGCTCGCGTCATGGGCGGACCGGCTGATGGCGCCCGTCAAGGTCGACCCCGCCAAGGTGCGCGAGTTCAGGGATGCCGAAAGCTTCCATGCCTGGCTTGGCGAGCATCACGACAGTGAGGACGAAGTCTGGATCAAGATCCATAAGCTCGATTCGGGACTGCCGTCGATCACTCCGAAGCAAGCCATCGACGTGGCGTTGTGCTGGGGCTGGATCGATGCGGTGCGCAAGGCCTTGGACGGCAAAAGCTACCTGCAGCGCTACACCCCGCGCGGCAAGAAGAGCACCTGGAGCCAGATCAATGTCGACAATGTCGCCCGGCTGATCGAGGAGGGCCGGATGACCGAGCACGGGCTGAGGCAGGTCGATGCGGCCAAGGCCGACGGCCGCTGGGCGCTCGCCTACAAGAGCGGCAAGGAGATGAAGATCCCCGACGACCTCCAGGCGGCAATAGACGCCGAGCCCAAGGCGAAAGAGATGCTGGCAAAGCTCAGCGGGCAAAACCGCTTCGCACTCGCCTTCCGCATCCACAACATGAAAACCGAAGCCGGACGCAAGAAGAAGATCGCGGCGTTCGTGGAGATGCTGAAGCGCGGCGAGACGATCTATCCGCAGGGCAGAAAGTAACATCTGACGAGGCGTGCCGGCGCTGCGTCTTGTGCTTGTCCCTGTCGGCGAGCCCCGAATGCGGCCGGATCGCTGCTCAGGCCCACCTTCGATCCAGGCGATGTCGCCGACGATTTGTTTTCGACGAGCGTCGCCCGGCACTTCGACACCAGCTCTCATTCGTTTAGTTGATGCAGGAAAAAGTCTCGTCCTCACAGTCGGCATAGTATATTAGCAGGCGCTGTTATGAGGTTTTTGCCCGTTCAGGAGCCGACTGGCACGTGGGCCGTGTTTGATGCGACCGTGGACGTGCCTGCGGATTTCGCTGGCAGTTGCCTTATCGGCTTGCCGCGGGAGCGGGCGGAGTGGCTCGCAGCAAGAGCCAATCGAGATGCTGCAAAAGGCACTTCGATTTGCCGGTTGTCAGCTGCCGGACCGGCACAAGCCGCGGTTCTTAGACTTAGACCGATAGGAGAGATTTCGATGATGCAAGAAAGGGTAATGGCGGCTGCGTTGGCAGCCAGGAATCAGGAAGCGGATATTCGTGGTGTCTTCGACATCACCAACAAAACCGATGCGCCAATTGGCCCCCGCCGATTGGGCGAGGCTATCCACTTTGTCGCCAATGCACCTATCGTTGGCTATGATGTTCACGCCGCCGTCATCAGATATGGCCCACTCGGAACCCCCAGCCTCAGAGCAACAGATTGCGCACAGCTGTGGGAGAAGTTCGGCGAGGCCTTGCTGCAACACTGACGGGCAGACCTTTGGCGCGTATGGTACCACCATCGTGCAGGACACTTTCCTGGCGAGAACGACATGAAGCCTGCCCGGTAATGTTGCAATTAAATTAGCGTGAGTGCATATTTTTTGCTGGCTGGGCTCGCAACCGGCCAGGCCCGGCGGCCGGCCGCCAACGGGCTGTCAGGCCGGCGACAAATGGCTCCGCAGGCCCGACGGTCCCTTGGCAAGATCGCCGGAACCACAGCATGATGCGGCGGCAAAACGGGTTTGGGAGAATGACATGCCTAAGGTTTCGGAACTCTTTTTCAAGACAGCCATCATCTTTCTTATTCTGGGAATTGCAGCTGGCCTGCAGATGGCAATTTCAGGCGATCACGGCGCGTTTCCGGCTCACGCGCACATCAACCTGCTGGGGTGGGTCACCAGTGCAATATTCGGCGGCTATTATGCGCTGAATCCGGCGAAGGCTGCCCGCAGGAGCGCCATGATCCACTACGGCGTCTACAATCTCGGCCTGGTCGTGATGCTGCCGGCTCTTTACCTGATGCTGCAGGGAAACCCGGCGCTCGAGCCGATCGTCGCCACCGGCTCAATGATTGTCGCTGTCGCCGTGCTGATCTTTGCCTTCGTGGTTTTCTCCGCCGAAACAGAGCGCTCGGTCTCGGGAATACAAGCGGTCCCGCGCTAGACGGGGCGGCGATGGCGCCGAGTCGACCAAGCCCGTGCTTCTGGTGAAGCGCGGGCCGATTGGTTGTAGGCTGATCTGAGGTAAGGGTGCGGCGAAGATGAAAGCCGCTCCGTAGCCTTCGCGCCCCCTCTGCCTGCCCCAAGATACCTGCACCGCAGCGGCAGTAGCCGTCCAGCGTCCCTTTAGGCTGGCGAACCGGTGAGATTTATCTGGCGGAGAGAGCGGCAGCCAGTCGGCTGTTCGTCTGCGGCCAATGACGTCCAATAACGCTTTGAAATCAAGTCGTTAATTTTTCAGTTCGTCCAACGACATTCATTGCCGTCCAACAAAATCGCCGATACAATGTGGGTGAAAATGTGGGGTGGGGTGAGTTGGGCGGACGATGCAAAAATCGGGAAAGCACCCGGACAAGGCGCTAAGCGCGATCGAGGTGCGGCAGGCTAAGACTCCGGGACGATATGCCGATGGCAATGGCCTTTACCTCGTCGTGGACCCGTCGGGAGCGAAGCGTTGGCTCCTCCGGATCATCGTCCAAGGCAGGCGTAGAGACATCGGATTGGGCGGCACGTCGATCATCTCGCTCGCCGATGCACGAGAAACCGCGCTAGCTTACCGCAAGAAGAGCCCAAATTTCGTGCGCGCAAACCGGATTCGATGACAAAATTTGCAGGCCGCGAACGCAAAATTCTACCCGCGCGAAGCACTATCAGAGGCAAAAATCAGCATGCAGAACAGCCAAAAATCGCTGCGCGGGCCCCAAGTGTCCCCTCTATTTGATCGTCAATCGATCGGTTAAATGCAACAATAGAAACAGCGCAAAGGACACAGTAACGGCAGCGAGAACTGCGATGCACGCCTTTCTTTCGGTCGGCTTGGCGTATCGCATCAGCATCAAGAGACCAAAAATGGAAGCCAGCGGAATCAGGTATTGCCTGACTAATTCGGGCTCCCCAATCCAAGCTCCGGGTACATCGTAGCGGAACATGTGCCAGATCAGTGAAGCAGTCAGTGCCGCATGCATCAATGCCAGCAGCCCAAGTACAGCGATGGCAATCCACTTCAGTATCGTCACCATCTTTCGCTCCCCACAGGATCGGGCGACAGGTCAACACGCCCGCCAAAATCAAAGCCTCTCCACACACCCGCCAACGTCGCCGTCGTCCCCGTAGTGACAGGACCATCCGGCCCCAGACTCACATAGTTGGAGAGGCGCTCAACTTCGCTCCACAATGAAGCGCTCTTGCTAGAGATAGCGTCCAGAGAAAGCCTGTGACAGCCATTTTAATCCACACAATTATGTGGGGCAAAAAGTGGGTCAAATACTGCGAGCCATGAAATTTATTAGGTATTTCAGCAATTTGGCGAGGCAACTGGCGGAGAGAGCGGCCGCCAGTTGCATAACTACGTGTAGTGATTTCAATAACTTAGCTGTTTTGCCGGAGCCAAAACCAGAGCAGAAACCAGAGCAAGAATTGCCCACCACCTACAGTAGGGGGTGCGCGCCGCCGTTTTCGTGAGCACCGTTGACGTGCCGACCCTCGCATTCTGAAAGCGATCGACGGCGATATTGATGACTGTTATATGGTATTCTCGGAAACGAGGCGATAACGGGAGTCCTCAGATTGAACACCTCAAATGTTTGGAATTTAAAACGAGTCGATCTCGACAGAATCTCCAGTATTATTTGGAGAATTGCCTTGCTGCTATTTGGCCTGAAATTCATATTGGATATAGTGGCTTCTGTTTTATTCATCTACACTCTAGGTGTGCCTGGAATGGATGCCCACAAAGGCACAGTTCTCGGCGCTGTCTTGGGTGAACTATCGACGGCAGTCACCATGTTGCTTCAGCTTCTAGCGTGGCGCTTTGCCCTCGAAGTCGGCCTTCGCCTTGCTGGTGAGGCCAAGCGTAGTGAAGTAGGCACGTCTTAGAGAATCATAGAGAATGACAAACTCGCTCCGCAACGCTCTCAGAGTTCGGCTATCAAGCGTTTCTAACTAACTTTTTTGTAATGTGTTCAATCAGTTAAGCACGAGCGTTTCTAACTCATCCGTTGTTAGTTTCAAAACACTCCACTATGTGTGGGGGGCTGTTTGTGTTCCATGCAATCCGGTGCTGCCTTTCTCTTCGGAGTTTGGCAGCACCAAGCAGGACCAGATAGCAAGCGTCCAGAGTAGCGCAGCGGGGCTGCATTTTCGGCGCTCCCGCCTGCGATTGTCTTGGAACAAACAGCAAGTTCCTCAAGATCGCGGCTTCGACCTAGCGACCTGTAGCGCATGAGCGCTCCGGGCAACGCGAACGTATGTCTGCGATTATGAGGATTTATCTAATGCCTGCTAACAACGTTGTTCCCCTCCGCCAGCCCGCAAATGCGGGGCTTGCCAATGATAACGCCGACCAGCCGCTGGTCGGTTTCACGCTTTACTTCGATCCCGACGATCCCGCGCTTGCCAATCTCCTCGCACGGCCATTGGAGCCGAGCGCCAAATCGACAACAATTAAGGGCAAGGTCGCCCTGTCATACTGCTTTTCGGACGGCGAGGAGATCGAGGAGCTTTGTGCGGCTTTGGAGCCGGGCGAGGACGACGATTATCTGCTGATCAAGATCGTTCCCAAGGTTGCCCAGAGCGAGGCGCGAGACCGGCTATATACGGTTGCGGTGGTGAGGGATGGGTTGTTCCCTGCCGAGGTGGACGAGCCTGAGTTGAGCGCAGAAAGTGCGCTCGTAGGCAGTGTCGGATCGCTCGATGCCGGACCCACGGAAATGATCAACGATGCGGAGGTCTACGGAGAGATTTCCGACGCAATCTGGCGTAAGAAGCTCTTCGTTTCGACCGCCAAGAAGCGCGAAGACAAGTTTTTCAAAGTGTCGCCGGAACTCAGTTTCAGCGACATTTTGGTTTCCAACCTGTCGAAGATTCGTGTCGGCGTTAAAGACGGCGCGTGCCTTGTGCCGGGCGTGCTCGTGGACGGCAGACGCCTGAATCAGGCTGTCACGAAACTCTACATGATGGGGCTCGACGTGGATTCTGGCGCGAGCATGGAAGACACCATGCGAAAGCTCCAGACTATGGGGCTGTTCTTCGTCGCCTACACCACCCACTCGCATGGCACCACGACGTTGGGGGTCAAGAAGGACAAGTTCTTCAAGTGGGCGGATGACAATGGGCACCCGACCGAAGCGTCTGTCGAGACTGTCAAGCTTTTCTTGGCAAACGAAGGCAAATACACCGAGGACGTGATCGCCTCAGTCTCGAACGTGAACACGTCGCACGAGACCAGCGGCATCCAGTTGATCATCACCACCCGGCCGATCGACAAGTTCCGTCTATTGTTCATCCTTGAACAACCATACGTCATCGCTGAGCAGGAAGGCGCGCAGAAAGATGCCATCCGTGCATGGGGTGATATGATCCTCGGCATGGGCTCCCTGCTGGGCATCAGCGTCGATCGCGCGGCGAGGGATTGTTCCCGGCTCTTCTACCTGCCTTCCAAGGCCAAGGGCTCCACGTCAGCCCGTGTTATCGTCTCGGCCGGCCGTGCGCTTGATTGGCGCTCCCTGCCACGCGTGACCGTAACCGGCACCGTATCCTCCGACCCGTTCGACCAAGCTGCCAGCATCATGGGCGGGAAAATCCGTGGCCAAATCCTGTCGCCACAGAAGGGGTTGCATCTCCAGAAGTGGGCGTCCGAACGCGCACATGGGTTCCAGATCAGTTCGGTGTTCAAGGATCACTGTGATGATCGCATCCGTGTCGAGACCGGTCCCGGCAAGTACACGGTCGAATGCCCGTTCGACGACGACCACAGCAATGCCGGCGATCCTGACGATCCCGGCTGCTTCATTCAAGACGCCGGCATGGATGCCGAGAGCTTCACGTTCCGTTGTTCGCATGATAGCTGCGCCGGCCACGATCGCTTGGCCATGCTTGAAAAGGCAATGGTGGACGGCTGGTTCACCGACGACGTTCTGACCGATCCGGCCTACGACATCAGCGGAGCCGATGAGGAGGAAGAAGGCGAAGAGACGACCGCAGAAGAGCAACCCCCTCAAGAGGAGGCCGAGGAAGAGGTAATCGAGGGTGGCACAGCGACCACGGCCGACATTGCTAGAGCCATGGACCTCGCCAACAAGGCGGTGGTCGGTATGGCCTCGGACAAGATCAGCGCCATCCTCAAGCAGCTTCTCCCTATGGGGCAGTTCGACCGCGTGCGGATCATCAAACTGCTGGCGATGAAGGCGAAAATCCCGGCCGCGCAGTTGGAGTCACTGTTCAAGGCAATCGAGTTGAAGGCATCGCCGATTGTTGACGACAAGCCTTTCGACCCGGCCAAGACCGCCAAGCAGTTCAAGAAACGGTTCAAGTCACTTCACAATGAGAAGCGGCCGATCGTGGTGCCAAGCGACGATCACGAAGTCGCGTCCTTGCGCCACCTGCTCCATGAACTGGACCGGGCGAACCGTGGCGACGAAGCCGCTGGCATCAAGCCTGCTCATACCTTGTTCGACTTCGGCGGCAATAAGGTCCGCATCAGCAAGGATACGAACGGCAAGCGTGTGATCAAAGACCTGTCGCGCGCCACCATGCGCAATGCGGCGAGTGAGCTTCTGTGCGTATGCAAGATGATCGACTCGAACACTCAGACAGAAGCGTTCCTGTCTGACTTGATGAGTGACCAGTTGATCGTCGATCCGCGCCTGCCTCTGCTTCCCCTCTCTCAGTTCAGCAATCATCCGGTGTTCGATCGCGATGGAAACCTGCTTCGGGAAACCGGCTACAATCCACCGACCGGGCGCTACATCAACCTTGATGGGCTCGACCTCTCGAAGATCAAGAAGCACTACAACGATGTTGAATGGGCGGATGTCGAGAAGGCTGTCGCCGCGCTCTGGCGCGTGTTCGGCGATTTCCGCTGGATGGGATATGCCGACGATGACGGCGGCGCGGGCGCGCGGATGTCATACGCTCACTATATCGCCCTCCTGATCACGCCCCTGATCCGGGAGATAATTACCAAGAATGTGATGCTGTTCGGAATCGACAAGCCGGATGCCGCATCGGGTGGCACTCTTCTGGGAAAATGTGCGAGCATCCTGTTGGCGGGCACCGCGCCGGATCAGCTTCAATGGCCGCGTGGTCGTGATGCCGACGATGAATTGGGCAAGAGGTTGATTGGCGCGCTCAAGCGTAGCCCTGCCGTTCTCGTTATCGACAACGTGCATGGCGTGATCGCCGGCAGCCTCATTGCCTCATTGGCGACCGGGCGCGTCTCCCTTCGGCCTACGCATAGCGTCGATCTGTTCGACGGTGAGCTTCGTTGCCCCGCCGTGTTCATCGGCAATGGTCTTGCATGGTCCGATGAGAACGCTCGCCGGGTTCTCCCCATCCGTATCGATCCGACAGAAGCCGACGAGGGAGGCAACAAGAACTTCAAGGTCAAGGAGGCACTGGACGATTACCTTTTGAAGAATCGTTCCGAGTTCTTAGGGCACCTGATTACGATCGTGCAGTGGTGGTTTAAGCAGGGTCGTCCTCTGGCTGCGAAGACCGTCGAGTCGTTCGAAGAGTTCGTCAGCATCATGAGTGGCATCCTGAAAGCGGCCGGCATCCCAGGCTGGCTCGAAGGGCTCGACGCGTTCACCTCCAACACGAAGAAGAGTCAGTCCGACGAGATCGGCATCCTCCAGACGCTCGCGAAGGAGTTCAAGTTCGACACCGAGTCCACCACCGAGTTCGTCATGGAAACGACGATACCGCATTTGTTCAAGGAACTGGAGGGAGGCACCAGTTCATACACGCGCTATGAAGCACGGTTCGCACACCTCGCCGGTTGCGTCCAGAACGGCAGCGTATCGCTTCTGTCTCTCGCCAAGACGCTTGGCTATCTCAAGGGTAAGCCGCGCAAGATCGAACACGAGGGGGAGACGGTCAAAGTTCGGCTCACCAAGCGTGACAGCGATGGTAAGCACCTCTGGAAGATCGTGAGGGTGACATGACCGCAGTGCGGATAGTGCGGATAGAATTGCACCATAGGTAGCTACCGCTAGGGGGTATATATATGACCACCTATCTCACAAGCGGTGGGGTGGGTGGTGATGTGCCCTTTTAAAGGGTCATATATATACCCCTCTCTATAGCTAAGTTTACCCCATTCTATCTGCTCTATCTGCACTGAGTGTAAATCTGAATCTGAACACAACATTGAAAGTTCACGAGCCGGGATCACCGGAAGCCTACCGGCTGGTCCCACCCGTGTGCATTCGCACGCCTCTGTCACCGTGAGGTCGAGTGCAGAAGCAGACCGCGATAGCCAAGTGCGATGGTGACGACCTTACCCACCAGACGGTCGAGTGGAGAGACCAAACCCTCGTAGCAAATCACCAAGGCGAAACAAAAAGCTGCTGTGAAAAGCGGGTATCGCAAAGTTTAGGGCTTGCTAAGCCCGTTCTCTTTACGTTCGAATGCAAACGGCGGTGATTCCTTCCCGAACCACCGCCGTCAATGCAACCAAGCCACAGGACGGCTAGGCACATGAGAACGATCGCCAGACTAAACCTACCGGTGAATCCGTCAAGCCGTCCTGTGGCCACACACAAGGACTTTTTGATATGGCTACATACTGGTTGAGTTTCCGGCTCCAAGTCGACGGAACCTACAACGAACGATACAAAAACCTCACCGACACCGTGCGGAAGCTTTCGACAAAATGGTGGGTGGAGGCTTCGTCCTTCATCGTATTCGCGTCGGCGTCAGAGATCGACCGCATTGCATCTGCAATCTCTGACGTAATTTACAACGATACGGATGTGGCAATCCTTGGCATGCCAGATTTCAAGTCCGCGCGCTTGATTGGTCATCACGAGGACAACGATATTTTCGAACTGATCCCCTTCATAAAGAAGGCCTGACGAACACCGTTTCCCTTCCCGATCCTACGATTGGGAGGGGGTTTTTGCCGAGGTGCCGCTTCAGTTTACGGCTGGCAGCGGCTTATGACCCGGCAGACAAAGCCATCATCGACGGCGAGGCGGTATTAGGTAGCAAATGCACCTAAGTGCACGGCTCGTATACGTAGCGCATACGCTATACAATCCGTGCGCAGGATCATTGGTTTCCGGCACAAGGCCTAGCCGCGACGGGGGGAAGGGCATGATCAAGCGGGCTGCGCTTTGGACAGCAATTATTGCTGCGGGATTGATCGGCTATGCGGCAAAACACGCCTACGGCATGTCCGATCAAGCCATCTATCTGGCTGTGACGGCTATAGGGCTGGTCATAGTCAGTTTTCACTTTGACAGGCGAGTGGCCGCGCTAGAAGAACGTGTGATTCATAAGGATTACAGCGGCATCAAAGTAGCTATCCAGGATGGCGAGCGCCACAAGCCTCAGCACGAGCCGCCGAAGTCACTGATCGATGGAGGCGCGGTCCAATCGTTCATTACTGCCGCTCATGAGGTTCTCTTCGAGGATTTCAGGTGGTTTGGTGCTGTGCTCAACCAGCATGTTGCGGAGGCGTGGGCTATCGAGGAACTGAACGACACCGATGTCAGGGGCATCGAGGGCCCCGAGGTCGGAAGGCGATATCAAGTTTATTACAATGCCTGCAAGATGGGAACGATGCAGGTTACTGTCGGCGGACATGAATGGATTTTTCGACCAGAAGCATTCGCGGAAAATCGACAAGCACAAGTCGAGATCGATCTAAATTACCTTCGCTTCGTGCCCTTTGATGCCGCCGAGAGCTTAATCAGTTCGATAGTACTATTCATAGCCCCATTCGGTGATGATGGTGAGGAAGCCCGCTCCAAAGCGGCGAGCGTTGCTGCCGCTGCTCTGACTGGACATCTTTGGGAGTCGGTCAGAACTCCCGATATCGACACATCGTTTGCGTTCCGGACGGGAGGCCCATACGAACTCCTGAGGCACACGACCGATCACTGGAAGGCCAACGGCATCGATCCGCTCGAGAAATGGGGGGGTGATCGGTCGTGGGGCAATGAAGAGGCTTAATTCAAGCCTACCGGGCATCAAGGTAGTCCCGCTTCTGAAATACCGTGTCTGAACGGTAGAATGATTCAGAAATCTTTGCATCGTCGTGATGGAATGTGCCGTATACGCCGTACTCGCCTGTTTTCTTGAAAATGATGCCAAGTTCATTCTCTGCCCCGTCATAGGGCAGCCGAAAAACCTCTATATCGATGTCGTCTAGTGAGTTCCTCTGTTCACGGGCCTCTTTAGAGCCGTAGCGGTCGATGGCACCTTGCAGCGCATAATACCGGGCGACGGCCTGTACAATATGGTCTTTGAAGGTCCGATCTTTGCAGCGCCGCTCCGTCTTGCGCAGGATTTGAAATTCCTCTTCGGTGAATAGTCGGAAGGGCGAATGATCTCTGTCCAGCAGCCGAGGTAACAGCATCATCTTTGAGATTTCGAGATATCGCTCCACGAGTTCATCATCTGATGCCGACCATCTGGCGTCGCTGTACGGAACAAAATGTCGGGTGCCGAGCAGGTCAAATTCGGAAAAGGACTTATGTTTCAAGGTAAGCGCTTTGAGGTCGGCCGAGGTTCTTTCCCTGCCTGCTGTGACCAACTCGTCCTGGTAACGCCAACCTTTCTCGTAGGTGCGGACCATCAGGTCGGGATCGACGTTCAGCAGGATGTTGCTGATCTCTCGTCTGAGGACTTCGAGATACCGTTCTTCCGCTTCATTGACGTTTCGTCGAAGCGCGGCCTTGTCGGCTTGCGCGTTTTGCCCGTCACCTTTGGCGATCCGGCCGCGCAAGAACCATCCGACCGTTATGCCGACCATTGCCGCGACAAGCCATTGTATCTGCTCCCCCATCATTACCCCCGTCGATACCGTCAAAGGAATTAGACAATCCAAGCTGCTAAAGCCGGACAAAGTATCTGAATGTCTACCATAACCCGAAATACGTTCTTTGAGACCTACTGATGGCGGTCTAGCGGCCCCGATAAAAAATTGCCATAAAAAGTTCGACGCGGAATCTGATGTGCCCGACCGCCTGCCAGCCCTAATCCATAACCCCATGGTTATATGTGTATCTTGTGCCTGATGTGGTGCTAGCATACCACATTTGCGATCGTTAAAATTTGAATCGAATTGTCTGCACTCAACCCCGTCGAACGTTAACCTTACCCCTCAAGGTAAACGCCGGCCGGCCCATCGCGGGACCTCGCATTCTGCAAACCTGCCAGTCCTTGAAAGCCCCAGAAATCCGCACCTCTGAGTGTCCACAAATGTTTACTTTATGGACACTTCTCGATTGACGTACCCTTCGCCGTACACTACGGTCTGTCCACAACAGTTTTAAAGAGAAGGGTACGAGCATGGGTGAGATTGTAGGATATTGCCGGGTGTCGTCGCGGTCGCAGGACTACCAGACGCAGGTGGACCGCCTCACGGCCGCTGGCGCGACCAAGATTTACAAGGAGAAGATGTCCGGCTTGGACGATGAGCGCCCGGAACTTGCCGAGTGCATGCGCTACCTCCGGGACGGTGACACGCTGATCATCACCAAGCTTGACCGCTTGGCCCGCTCGACGCTGCACCTGCACAGGATCGTCGCAGAGCTTGCTGGGAAGCGGGACAAGAAGAACCCGGAGAGCACCGGCGTTGGCTTCAAGGTGCTTGACGACCCGTCGCTGGACACGACCAGCCGGACGGGCAAGCTGGTCTTCGGCATTCTCGCCAGCATCGCCGAATTCGAGACTGAGATTCGTCGTGAGCGCCAGATGGATGGCATCGCGCGGGCCAAGGCGGCTGGCAGGACGGGCGGAAGGCCGAAGCGCCTCACGGACGATATAGAAGCTCGTGTAGCGGCTCTGAGGGCCGATAAGATGTCCATCCGCCAGATCGCTGCGGACATCGGCTTCTCCAAGGCCACGGTCCAGAAGATCATGGAGAAGCAGGCAGGCGAGGCCGTCGCAAAGGCCGCGTAGCCTTCCACGTCATCATCCACGACATGAGGCCGGGGTTAACGTCCTGGCCTTTGCTGTCTGGCTTGTGCCTCGGTAGATGTGTGCAGAGAGCCCGGCGCGGACCAAACAGGTAGGGGTGGGGGCTCCATTTTATTCGCGCTGTATTCAAGGTCGTTAACCTCTCAGAATGCGACCTTATGGAACCAACCCGTACGTATCCCCAAATCCACCGGAGGCCGCCTAGTGAGTTCGCCGGTAAAGAGTCGGATTCTGCACGGAGTTTAGTTCTGCATGCAACTGCACTCATCCCTCACAAACACTCTGCACTCAACCTAATTACTTAAAAGACCTTTCAAAACTCGCTCCCTGACCAGCGGCATGTCACTAGAGACTGGCCAATAAAAGGTTGAGTGCAGACCGAGTCATGCAGAGATCAGATTGGTTAATCGCACCACCATTCCCATATATCCGAGGCACCACCCATTATCTTTGGGCCACTGTCAAGCTTTCCTTGACAGAACGTATTGTTCTCTGTTACCATCACCATACTCAGGGACCTTGGCCATAGTGGTACTATGCGCCTCTCGGCTGGTAGCCGCTACGTCTCGATTCCCCAATTAACGAGAACCACTATGACTACTAGTAAGAATTCGATGCGCCCTTCGGGCAGCATCAGCAAAAGCATCACGCTCCCTGAACATCAGGTTGACTATATTGATGCTCTAGCCCTGAGAGACTTGGTGCCATTTACGGCGGCGCTCCGTCTAATTGTCGAAAGGGACTTCGTTACCCACGGCGGCAAGGTGGGGACCCTCGTATGACAATCGGCCGAGGCGTCAGCCACAATAGATTTGTAGTCTCCATCACGGATTCGCAGTTGAAGTTCGTCAACCGCCAAGCCGCAATCATCGGGCTTGGTCGCGCTCATGTTTTTCGCAAGGCTCTGGCGCTGTTGCAGGACAAGGTCTCGGCAGACGCCAAGGCAGCGCGCGCGGCGGCAATCGAAGCCGAGATCGCGGACAATGAAGGGGCATGCTGATGACCAAAGTAACCCAGACAGTCGGCGTGATAATGCCCGCTGACCTCGTGTACCGTCTAGCGCAGCAGTGCCGGCTGGAAAGGGTATCGCGAGGCGACGTAGTACGCAGGGCCGTGAACCAATATCTCGCCGAGCAGGAAGCGGGCCGATGACCATCTCGCAAGAAGGCTTCCAGCGCATCGTCATCGCTGTATCAGAGTCCATGCACCGGGCTATCGAATCCGCCTGCGCCAATGCCGACAAAGGCGACTGGTTGAGACTCGCATTGCAACGTGCGCTCGACAGCGAATGGACCAGCGAAGGAGCGTCAATGGTCGATCGCGTCGATACCGCAGCAAAGGCTGATGGACTCGATCGCACCGAATGGTTGCGGCGCGCCGCGCTAGAGAAGCTCGCCAGAACGAAACTACAGCGAAAAGGACCGCACCAATGAATAGCCGACAGGGCGAACTGCTCCAGCTTCATGGACTCACCGAGAAGACACTTCCGGCCGCCGACCCGAATATCCGACTCGAGTTCGATAACCGGAAGGATCACGTTGACGCCCCGGAGCCGGTTATCGAATTCAATTCCCTACAACGGGAATACCTCGGAGGCCGGCCGTTGTCGCAGATGACCGAGTCCGACCAGAAGAACATCGAATGGCTGGGCACTCTCAAGCCCAAAGCCGAAGAGCCGGCCGAGGCACCCGTCGAAGAGCCTAAGACCAGTGTCCCGCTAGTGCTCGACGGCCAAGCCCTCTGGGCAAACGCGCATCCTGATATGCGACTGGCCGTGTATGAGGCTTGGACCCGTTACAAGGTAAACCCGGCACGTGCTTCGGAATCCGACACACTCATGGTGGAGCCATGGCTGACGCGGGGCAAGCCGCAGAAATAAGCGAAACGAGTGTCGCGCCTGACACCCCGCAAGCGTGACCTACTCGGCGGCGACTGGTGCGGGTCCTTCGCCAGTCGCCGCACCGAAATCCCTCGAAAGCGCGCTATCCGTTTTTGAGGAGCCCGGCCGGCTCCGTTCCGAAGCAGACACTTCGCCGCCTGCCGGGCATCTAATCAACCGATCCCCGAAGCTTAGGCATAGACTTCGGGGTTAGCCGGCCACCTTGCCGTTCCCCCTCCCGGCAAGGTGGCCGAGCCCTCAACCATAAGCCTCCGGCGCGGTGCGCCTCACTCCCGACAGTACCTAATCGTCACGCGCTCTCGCAGCGCACGGGAGTCCCATGTCAGATTTTCAAATCCAGATTGGCGTCGATAGCCGCAAGGCTCAAACCGGCGTCACACATTTCACCCGCTCCGTTTCGGATTCCCTCAAAGCCCTTCGGCAGTTCGACTCCGTGTCGAAGAGCGCCTTTGCGTCTCTCGACAAGCTCGGCCGCACCAATTTGGGCAGCCTCGCCAAGTCAGCCAGGGGGACCGCACAGGCGCTCGAAACCCTGAACAAGGTCAAGGTTTCAAAGGCGCTCGTCACCAATCTCCAGACCCTCCAGAAGGCCCTCGCCAACTTCCGCTTCAATGCTAATGCGATGAAGGCCGTACCGATTGCCTTGGCGAACTTGAACCGTATCCGCATCGACGGCCGGCTCGTCACGTCACTCAATCAGATCAAGGCTGCTCTGGTGGGTTTCAAAGGCCCTCCGCTCGCTGCCGTTCGCAACCTCAACGCCCTTGTCGCCGGGCTTGCCGTAGCCAATCCCGCTCGCATCAATGCTGCCGCCGCAGCGCTATCGCGCCTCAATGGTCTAAGCCTTCGCGTGGGTCGGGGGAGCATGCCCGATTTCTCAAAATCGACGAATTCATTGCGTGGCTTCACGTCGCAGATGACGGCCTCCAGTTCGGTTGCCAACCTGCTCCGCAGCGCGCTTGCTGGCGTCTCCGCAATCGCGCTCGGTCGCTCCGTCTACAACTCGGGAACTGCCTTTGCATCGCTCCAGCGGACGCTAGGAGCCGTGGCCTCGTCGGCCGGCGAGGTCCAAGACCAGTTGTCATTCCTCCAGAACCTGACCGGCGCGATGCCGATCTCGCTGGACGCTGTCACCGGGGCTTACGGCAAATTCGCCGTGGCAGCGCGGCTGTCTGGCGTGACGGTCGGTGACACCGAACGCATCTTTGCCGGATTCAGCACCGCCTTTGCCGCCATGGGCGTGGGCGCAGAAACCCAAGAGCGCGGCTTTGTTGCCCTCGAACAGATGATGTCGAAGGGCAAGATCAGTTCCGAGGAGCTTCGCCAGCAATTGGCTGAAGCACTTCCCGGAGCCATGAATCTCCTCGCCGAGTCCTTGGACGTATCGGTCGCCAAGCTTTCGAAGATGCTGGAGGCCGGCGAGGTTACGTCGGACTCCTTGATCAAGATGTCCGACCTGCTGAAATCTCGTTTCGGGCCTTCCATGGCAGCGGCTATGAACAGTTCGGCCGCCCAGATCGTGAGCCTGCAAAATTCGTGGACCGACCTTCAGCGCATCCTGTTCAACTCCGGCTTCTCATCCGGCCTAGCAGCGATGGCGAAGCAGCTTTCCGAGGTCTTCCGCTCGGATGATGCCAAGCGTCTCGCGGCCGACCTCGGCGCTGCATTGGGCAGCTTGGCGCGCGGTCTCAGCGCCGTCGTCAAGGTGCTTGTCGATAACCGAGATGCCGTGCGGAAGTTCTTCGACGCCTTCAAAATATACGCCGGCGTAATGGCTGCGGCTGCGGCGCTCAAGGTGCTCGGCATGTCGGTCGGTGCGGTTCTACCAATCCTGACCCTTACCGCACGATCCTTGAGCCTCCTCGGCAAAGGCCTGCTTTTGATTGCCTCGGGTGGTATGTTCAGAGCCATCGCGGACGGCGTGGCAATCTTGACGAAGCGCCTTTGGCTGATCCCGGTGGCGATCGGTGCAGCCTTGGCCGCATTGGACCAGTTCGCCAACAACGGCGCATGGACCGATAAGGCGATCTCTTTCGTAACCGATTTCTCCAAGAAACTGATCTCGGCAAGCGAGGCAGGTTTCTCCAGCATAATGGGCGCGCAAGGCCCATTTGGCGACCAGTTTGCCACGGCAATGAAGCAGGCGGATGATTTTGCCAAGCAAATAGACGATGCCAATCTTCTGAACTCTGACGCCATGCAGCGCAACGCGGCTCGTGAAGCCACCAATGCAGCCGCCAAGCTCTCTGCCCTCACAGATGCCCAGCAAGCCGTCTGGGATGAGGTCAACGCCGTTGGCAAGGCTAACGACGAGTACCAGAAACAGCTTGTCCTCCTTGACGCTATCGCTCCCAAGAAAGGCATTGATGCCGCACCGTGGAAAAAGGCGCTTGCTGTCAAGACTCTTGATGACCGCAATCCGGCTGGAGCACTTGCACGTGACCACGGCGACGATCTCGCCAACCTTCGCGCCAAGACAGGCGAACAGAAGGCCCTCAACGATGCCCAGAGGGATTACAACGACCTCCTTAAGAAAGGTCAGGACATCGGCGCTTCCGGCCTTGCCGCTTTGCAGGATTATTACCGTGGTGTCGGTCGTATGACCGGAGAAATTGGTAATGGCATCGAGCGCTGGACCACGTCTGTCGGCGACTTCAACGACTCAATCCAGAACGCGATCAAGGATGGCATTGGTGGACTGTCCGACGAGCTAACCAATTTCGTGACCGGCGCGGAGTCCGACTTCGCAGGACTGGCGCGTTCGATCCTTAAGACGTTCGTCCAGATCAGCCTCAACAGCCTGCTCAAGGACATGTTTGCCGGGCTCGGCATGGATGGTCAGACCAACGGCGGCAGCATGGCAGACGCTGCTCTCGCGAAGCTCGCCAACATCGGCAGCACGATCTCAACCGCCATGACCAACGTCTACACGGCCGGTCTATCCATCAATGGCCTACCGGTCGATGGCGGCCTTGGCCCTATGTCCATGATCACCCGTGCACCCTTGGCCGATATACCTGGCAGCAGCGTCGCCCCACGCATGCCGCTGGCAACCGATCGCTTTCCAATCGAGCCGGGCAGAGCCTTGCCGGCAGGATGGGCAGCAACTGGCCCGATCGGCGCGAACACCACAGCCAAGACCAATCGCATTGGCTACGTCGATCCTGAACGCTTCGCGCCGGGCATTACACCGAACAATGGTGATCTGGCACGTGCCGGCGAGTCCATCGGGGCTGGGTTCACCAAGGTCATTGCCGCCGGCAACAACACGACATCGTTCATGCGGGCGGATGGCAGCACCGTCCGCCGCGACGGTACGTTTGCTTGGCGCAACAACAACCCCGGCAATATCGAGGCCGGCAAGTTCACTGCATCACAACCCGGCTATCTGCCCGGTGGTGGTCGGTTCGCCGCCTTCGACACACTGGAGCATGGCCGCGCTGCCCGTGAGAACCTTCTGTTCAATTCGCCCGGCTACAGGAACAAGACGCTGGAGGCTGCGGTCGCTAAATATGCGCCGCCGTCCGAAAACAACACCCGCAATTACACTGACCAGCTTGCCGCCGCTGCCCGTGTCAGCACCCAGACCCGCATGTCCGACATGACGGCTGAACAGCGTCGTGCACTGATGGCAAAGCAGGAAGCGGTCGAAGGTTTCCGTGTGGGTCGCGAGACCCAGTTGTCTCCACCACGCATCGATCCCGCAACGACCCAAGGCATTGATTTTCTGAACGCCAAATTGAAGACAATCGGCACGACGGCTACGGCAACTGCTCCGGCCGTCGATACCATGCGCGCCGCTAACCAGAACCTCGCCACGGCCTCTACGATGACAGGCGTTCAGGTCCAGACGGCTGGCACGTTGGCAGGAAGTGCCTCGCCGCAATTCCAGCAGGCCGGAACCTCGATACAGCAGGCCGGCATGGCGGCGTCTACGGCGGGCTCACAGGCGCAAGCCGGCGCATCCGGTGTCGGCGGCTTCGGACAGGGCATCAGCAGCCTGCTAGGCCCTCTGGCGTCCGCTATTCCGGGTCTCGGACAGTTCGGTGGCATGATCATGCAGCTTCTCCAATCCATGATGGGCGGAGGGGGCATTGGCAGCATGCTCGGCGGCCTGTTTGAAGAGGGCGGCTATTCCACGTCGCCACTGACGCGGGCCTCTCTGCCAGCCGGCGTTTGGTCGAACGCACCACACTATGCGGAAGGCACGGCCAACACCTCGGGCGGCATGCCTGCGGTGCTGCACCCTAACGAGGCCGTGATCCCGCTCACTCGTGGTCGGGAGATTCCAGTGGACCTTGGGAACGATAACCGGTCGAACGATCGCAGCCGCGAACGTCCCGTCCAGTACAATACGTTCAATCTGAACGGAATCCGCGACTTCGATACCTTCAAACGGTCGAAGCAACAGACCCAGCGACAGATGCTTAGCTCAATGCGGCGCGCCGAGATGAGGGCCTAAACCATGCTGCTACGTGCTGAATCTTGGCTGACGAGCGGTCCCGATCACAATTGTCTTCGGCAGGCGCTTGCACCTGCGTTCTGGGTCAGTGAAGACGGTATGACGCCGCTTGGTGTGGATTGGGACTATGGTTTTTTCACTGTCCTAGTCTCGGCGCTCGAAGGCGATGCCTTCGTGGCGATTAGCTCTTCCGAAACCGTCGATGCCGAGATGGCCGGGCACCTGGTCCTCGAAGGCCAGACGGCCCGTTTTCGGGTTCTCGGCGGCAGCATATGGGCGAAGGAATTTCATCAGAACGGATAAGCTCCGTCTCGCACCGGAGCTTGTTTGGGGCCGCATCGTCTCACGCCGATGCGGCCTCTTTTTTGTCTGCACGTAATCGACGACCGATCACGAAGGCGAGGGGGCGATTGCAGCAGCGCGGAAGGCTCAATAGGCGATAGCCGCTAAAAGCTCGCTGGCATGCTCCAGCGAGCCGCCTTCGCCGTAGCGCTGCCGACCACCAAGGCTATGACCCATCAAATCGCGGCGGATGCGCTCATCGATCTTGGCGCTAAGCATGCGATCCTCGAATGCATGACGAAGGCTATAGAGCGAGTGCTTGGGTGTCTCCAGCAAGCCGTTCTCCCGAAGGAACTTGTTCACGGTATCCGAAATTTTGTCCCGGAACCGATAGGTCGGAAAACCGTTCGGGAAGTTCCGCAAGGCTTCTAAGCTGATCCCCACGAGCGGGATGGTCCGCTTGGAATCCTTATTCTTGGTCTTCTTGCCTTCCGCCTTGATCTCGATGTGCGGCACATTCGCGTCGAGGCGGATGTGGTGCGGGAGCAGGCCGACGATCTCAGAGGGCCGGGCTCCAGTGTTCACCATCACATGCACGACGGCGCGCGCCTCTGCATTCAACCCGTCCAACGCACCCGCCGCAAGCAACTTGTCCTTTATCCACTTTTCCGAGAATGACGGGCGTTTGGTGTCCTCGTCATCATCCTCTTTGAACGTGAGCTTGCCGAACGGGAACACAATGCCGAGGCGCTTCTTTTCCTCGACAAGCCGCAAGGTGCTTTCGACAAAGCCGATGTCCTTGTTGGCGCTCCCCGGCGACATGTCCTCTTTCTCAATCCGCTTGTTCCACCAGTCGCGGAAGTCAAGCATGTGGTCGCGGGTGATCTCGGCAATGGCCTTGTTGCCGACCACCTCAATGAAATTGGTGATGGCCTTCATGCGTGGGTTCTTCCATCGCCGGACCTGATCTTCGCTCATCCCGCGAGTCTTTTCGGCCGCGTATTCCCAATAGAGTTCCAGCGCACGGCTAACGGTGATCGCCGGCTCTTTGGCCATGCCGAGCAACGCCGCAGCCTCCAGCATGTCAGGCGCACCGTTTGGCTTGGTAGCGGCCTCGACACGATCCAGAAGTTCATGCCGTGGCAGCTTGGCAACCCGATCGGCCGTCAACCAGCGATAGCCTCGCGCCTTGGCAAGCCGTTGCGCGGCATCGAAAGCCTTCTCCGCGTCTGTGGTGTCACCGTCCAGTTTGGCTTCCCATGCCGCGATAAGTTTGTCCCAGACGCCGGGTGCTTTCTGTTGCGCCGAGGTCTCGGAGTCGGTGTTGAGGCAAATCCAGACCTCTTTGCGGGAATCGACGGTGCGATAGCGCACGGGAACATCGCGGACGATGTAGAGCGTGCCGCCCTTGCCGCGCCGCCTGAGTTTGATCTGTTTGCCCACACTTTGCCCCGTAAAAGCCGTTAGCGGAGCCGTCGCCGCCATGAAACCATAGCAGAAACCATAGCAGAAACCAGAGCGAAAAATGAAAATGGTTACCGGGCGCTCAGGCCGAAGGAGGCAAATAAGCTAATTATTTCAAGTTGTTGAGCGAAGATTGGGTGGTTAAAATGTGGCGGAGAGAGCGGGATTCGAACCCGCGTTACGGTCTCCCGTAAACACACTTTCCAGGCGTGCGCCTTCAACCACTCGGCCACCTCTCCATCCTTTAGCATTTTCGCCGCGGCCGGTTTCGCCGCGCGGGTTGGGGAGATGCCTCTCCTGTGGGATTCCGGCCGGAATTCCGGCCGTGGGCGCCGTCAACCAGCGGATACCCTTTCCCCGCACCCGAGCCGTCAAAGCAACAGGCGCGGGGCTCATCTAGTCGATCCGGTGCCGAATGCCAAGACATAACGGCAGTCTATTCGCTTTGCCGGATACGGATGCTCAGCCCATGCCGCTGGGGCACCCGTTCGGAGCCTATCGAAACGATCGGCGGAGGTTGTGCTTGCCGTCCGGCGCACCACCGGTTCCGGCGAACCGGCGGTCACGGGTTCAACTTCACGTGTCGCGATTGCGGATAAAGCGCGCAGGTCCTATTTAACAGTCCGACACGACATTCTGATAAACTCCTGGGGAGGAAGGGTCCGGATGTTCCGCTTCGTCTTTCGTCTCGCTGCAATGGTCGCGCTTTCGGTTTCGGTCATCATGGCCGTGCTCGATGCGACCCGCTCGGTGGCGGCTTCGGCGCTGGTGATGACCCCGCTCAACACCAGCTGGCTCGCTGTCTCGCCGGATACGCGCAGCGCCTTCGAAAGCTTCGTCCGCGATAAGATCAACCCGCTGCTGTGGGACGGTGCCATCGCCTGGGTGCTCAGCCAGCCCGGCTTTGCCGTGTTCGCGGTCCTGGCGTTCATTCTTTATGCCATCGGTTACAGGCGGCAGCGCCCCAGCGGGCGGTTCGCCGCAACCTGACATTTCCAGCCTGACCCGGTGTTCCGTACCGGGGAGGCTCAACCAAGAAGAAAAGGAACCCACACATGTTTCTCAGCGACATGCTGAACAAGAAGCTCAACCTGCCGAAACCCTCCGAGGCGTTGCCCGGCCGCGACCGGCCGATCCCGACCGCATCGAAGCACTTTGTCTCGAACAGGCCGCTCAAGGGTCCTTATCCCGAAGGGATGGAAACGGCGATGTTCGGCCTGGGCTGCTTCTGGGGCGCCGAGCGCCTGTTCTGGCAAGTCAAGGGCGTCTGGGTCACGGCGGCCGGCTATGCCGGCGGCGTCACGCCCAACCCGACCTATCAGGAAACCTGCACGGGGCTCACCGGCCATGCCGAAGTCGTGCTCGTCGTCTACGACCCCAAGATCGTGTCTTATGCCGAGCTCTTGAAGCTGTTCTGGGAAAGCCACGACCCGACGCAAGGCATGCGCCAGGGCAATGATGTCGGCACCACTTACCGCTCGGCGATCTATACGCTCAACGACGCTCAACACCAGGCTGCGATCGCCTCGCGCGACGCCTACGAGGGTTCGCTGCGCGGCGCCGGACGCGGCAAGATCACCACGGAGATCGCGCCGGCGCCGGAATTCTACTTCGCCGAGGAAGACCACCAGCAATATCTGGCGAAGAACCCCTACGGCTATTGCGGCCTGCAGGGAACCGGCGTCTCCTGCGCCATTCCGGCCGCCGTCTCCGCCTGATTTTATGCTCCTGACGCAAGGAATATGCTGTGGCGCCGCGATGCGGCGCCATGCTTTTCCAAAGGGTCAAAATTCCACGTGAATTTTGTTTCGGGCCGTGCCAGATTGACCCGAAGCGGGAGGAAGACACTCCTGCCCGACGCCATATGCCTGCCGGAGAACCGGGCCGGCATGCGGTGCATAATGGACAAATAACCGACAGGGGTGTGGATCACATGAAACGTATCGTTCTCGGCCTTATGGCCGCAGCTGCAATGGTTCTTCCGGCCTTCGCCGCGGACATTCAACCCGCGATCCTCTATGATCTCGGCGGCAAGTTCGACAAATCGTTCAACGAGGCGTCGTTCAACGGCGCTGAAAAGTTCAAGACCGAGACCGGCATCCCCTATGTGGAATTCGAGGTCAGCAACGCCACCCAGCGCGAGCAGGCGCTGCGCCGTTTCGCCGAGGACGGTCGCAACCCCATCGTCATGGCGGGCTTCTCGTGGGCTGACGCGCTTGACAAGATCGCCACCGAGTTCCCCGACACCAAATTCGCCATCATCGACATGGTCGTCGACAAGCCCAATGTCCGCTCGCTGGTCTATAAGGAGCAGGAAGGCTCCTACCTCGTCGGCGTGATGGCGGCGATGGCTTCCAAGACCAAGAAGGTCGGCTTCGTCGGCGGCATGGACATTCCGCTGATCCGCAGGTTCGGCTGCGGCTATGTCGGCGGCGCAAAGGCGGCCGGCGCCACCGACGTCATCCAGAACATGACCGGCGATACGCCGGCAGCCTGGAACGATCCGGCCAAGGGCGGCGAGATCGCCAAGACGCAGATCGACCAGGGCGCCGACGTGGTCTACGCGGCGGCAGGCGGCACCGGTGTCGGCGTGCTGCAGGCAGCGGCCGACGCCGGCAAGCTCGGCATCGGCGTCGATTCCAACCAGAACGGCCTGCAGCCCGGCAAGGTGCTGACCTCCATGGTCAAGCGCGTCGACGTTGCCGTCTACAACACCTTCATGGATGCCAAGGACGGCAAATTCACGGCCGGCGTTAACGATCTCGGCCTCAAGGAAGGCGGCGTCGACTACGCCATGGACGACAACAACAAGGCGCTTGTCGACGATGCAATGAAGGCGGCGGTCGAAAAAGCCAAGGCCGACATCATCGCCGGCACCATCAAGGTGCACGACTACATGTCGGACAATGCCTGCCCGTATTGATCGATTGCCGTTATTGATCGACTGGTACTGCTGAACTGACGAGCCGCCGGGTGAAAGCCCGGCGGTTTTGTCTTGTCGGCCCGCCTCACCAGTGCGGCGGCTTTGTCACCGGCACGTCGGGTGCGGCCTGTTCCTCCAGCGCCAGGAAGCGCTCGGCCAGCGCGTCGAGCTTGCGCTGCATGCGCTCGATCACCTTCCACTGCTCGGCGATCTGGCCGGACAGTTCCTCGATGGTCTTCTCCTGCTCGGCGGCGCGGATTTCCAGCGTCGTCAGCCGGTCGTCGGGCATGGTCATGTGAAATCCTCGATCAGGCGATTGTGCAGGGGTGCGGCCACGTTGGAAATTGACAAGCATGGCGGGATTTGTCGAGAGTGAACCCTGCTCCGGCCAATTGGTACGGACCCAATTGGCACAGACTGGGCGTCATGCTAGGCGTTTGACCAAGCGGTAAAAAAATAACAGTGGGAACAGGCTGCATGGCGCAAGCCGCAATCGAGCTGATCGGCATCGACAAGAGCTTTGGCGCCGTGCGCGCCAACCGCGACATCAATCTGGAGATTATGCGCGGCACTATCCATGGCATAGTCGGCGAAAACGGCGCCGGCAAGTCGACGCTGATGTCGATCCTCTATGGTTTCTACCAGGCCGATTCCGGCGAAATCCGTGTCGGTGGGCAGCCGGCATCGATCAAGACACCGAACGATGCGATCGCGCTCGGCATCGGCATGGTGCATCAGCATTTCATGCTGGTCGACAATTTCTCGGTGCTGGAAAACGTCATTCTCGGCGCCGAAAGCGATGCGCTGCTGAAGAAGAGCATCGCCAAGGCGCGTTCCGAGCTGGAGCGGCTCGAGCGCGAATACGGGCTCGAAGTCGATCCGGACGCCATCATCGAGGAGTTGCCGGTCGGCCTGCAGCAACGCGTCGAAATCCTCAAGGCGCTCTATCGCGGCGCCGAGATCCTGATCCTCGACGAGCCGACAGGCGTGCTGACGCCGGCCGAGGCCGACCACCTGTTCCGCATCCTCAGGCAGCTGAAGGAGCAGGGCAAGACGATCGTGCTGATCACCCATAAGCTGCGCGAGATCATGGCGATCACCGACACCGTCTCGGTGATGCGCCAGGGCACGATGGTGGCGACCAGGGAGACCAAGAAGACCACGGTCGAGGAACTGGCCGAGCTGATGGTCGGCCGGCGCGTGCTGCTGCGCGTCGAGAAGGGCGAGGCGAAGGCCGGCGGCGTCAAGCTCGCGATCAAGAACCTGACGGTGAAGGATTCCCGCGGCGTCACCATGGTCGACGACGTCTCTTTCGATGTCCATGCCGGCGAGATCGTCGGCATTGCCGGCGTCGCCGGCAACGGGCAGTCCGAATTGCTCGAGGCGATTTCCGGCATCAGGCATGCCGTTTCGGGCTCGGTCATGCTCGACGGCAAGCCGATCGACCTCACCGGCGCCGCCGACCCTGGCGAGCTGCGCGAGCGCGGCCTTGCCCATGTGCCGGAGGACCGCCATCATGTCGGGCTGGTGCTGGCCTTCGAGGAGAACGAGAATTCGATCCTCGGCTACCAGGACGACGAGCGCTATCTGAAGGGGCCGTTCCTTGACATTGACGCCATCCGTAACGATGCCCGGGACAAGATCGTCAAATATGATATCCGCCCGACGGACTGCCGCCTCAAGACCGCCAATTTCTCCGGCGGCAACCAGCAGAAGATCGTGCTTGCGCGGGAAATGGAACAAGATCCCGGCGTGTTGATCGTCGGCCAGCCGACGCGCGGCGTCGATGTCGGAGCCATCGAATTCATCCACAAGCGCCTCATCGCCATGCGCGACCAGGGCAAGGCGGTGCTGGTGGTTTCGGTCGAGCTCGACGAGATACGCTCGCTGTCCGACCGCATCCTGGTGATGTTTGCCGGCCGCATCGTCGGCGAACGCGGCCCCGACGCGACCGAGGGCGAGCTCGGCCTGCTGATGGCCGGCGTCGAGCAGCGCGAGGCGGCGGAATGAGCACTCCCTATGCCAAGCTGCCGGCCTGGGCCGACTACGTCCTGATCCCGCTGATCAACCTGTTCGTCGCCTTCGTCGTTGCCGGCTTCGTCGTCATATTGGTTGGCGAGAACCCACTGCGCGCAGCCGTCGTCCTGGTCGAGGGTGCCTTCGGCCGCGGCCAAGGCATCGCGTTCACGCTTTTCTATGCCACCACCTTCATCTTCAGCGGGCTTTCGGTGGCGGTTGCGGCGCATTGCGGCCTGTTCAACATCGGTGGCGAGGGCCAGGGCTATATCGCCGGTCTCGGCATTGGCATTGTTTGCCTGGCCTTCGACAGCGTGCTGCCTTGGTGGCTGACCTTCCCGATCGCCATTATCGCCGCCGCGGCGATGGGCGCGCTGTGGGCGCTGATCCCGGCCTATCTGCAGGCCAAGCGCGGCTCGCACATCGTCATCACCACCATCATGTTCAATTTCATCGCCGCCAGCGTCATGGTCCGTGCGCTGGTCGGGTACTTGAAGCCCCCCGCCTCGATGGCACCGCAGACCCGCACCTTCCTCGAAGGCGCGCAACTGCCGAAGCTCAACTGGGTCATCGAGTTGTTCGGCGCCAAAATCCGTTCGGCGCCATTCAACGTCAGTTCCCTGCTGGCGCTAGCCATGGCCTTCCTGGTGTGGGTGCTGATCTGGCGCACCAAGCTCGGCTACGAGATGCGCACCTATGGCCACAGCCCGAAAGCGGCGCGCTATGCCGGCATTTCGGAGATCCGCATCATCATTATCGCGATGATGATCTCGGGCGCGCTAGCCGGCATGATGGCGCTCAACCCGACGATGGGCGACCAGCACAATGTCGCACTCGAATTCGTTTCGGGCGCCGGTTTCGTCGGCATCGCGGTGGCGCTGATGGGCCGCCTGCATCCGGTCGGCATCGTCATGGCGGCAATATTGTTCGGCATGCTCTACCAGGGCGGCGCCGAACTCGCCTTCGAGATGCCGGCGATCAGCCGCGACATGATCGTTATCATCCAGGGCCTCGTCATCCTGTTCGCCGGCGCGCTCGAGCATATGTTCCGGCCCTACGTCCAGGCGTTGTTCGCCTCGCTCAGCCCGAAATCGGTCGGCATGGAAGCGGTCAAGGGGAAGGGCGCCTAAGATGGATTTCTTCAACGCCATCGTACAGGTCCTGGACTCGACCATCCGCCTGTCGGTGCCCTTGCTGCTCGCCTGTCTCGCCGGCCTCTACTCGGAGCGGGCCGGCGTCTTCGACATCGGGCTCGAGGGCAAGATGCTTGCCGGCGCCTTCGCCGGTGCGGCCGCCGCCTCGGTCTTCCACTCGGCCTATCTCGGCCTCGGCATGGCCATCCTCATTTCGGTCGCCTTCGCGCTAATCCACGGCTTTGCCTCGATCACCCATCGCGGCAACCAGATCGTTTCCGGCGTCGCGATCAATTTCATTGCCGCCGGATCGACGATCATGCTCGGCCAGGCCTGGTTCCAGCAAGGCGGGCGCACGCCGGCGCTGGCCGCCGGCGAGCGGTTCGAGGCAATCATCTGGCCGGGCGCGGAGGCGTTCAGGAGCGTGCCGATCCTCGGGCCGATCTATTCGGAACTCATCTCCGGCCATTCCGTGCTGGTCTATCTCGCCTTCCTGGCCGTGCCGTTCACCTGGTGGGTGCTGTTTCGCACCCGCTTCGGCTTGCGCCTGCGCGCCGTCGGCGAGAACCCGGCCGCGGTCGACACCGCCGGCATATCGGTCGCCTGGCTGCGCTACCGGGCGCTGATCTGCACCGGCGTGCTCACCGGCATTGCCGGTGCCTATCTGTCGATGGTGCAGAATGGCGGCTTCGTGAAGGACATGACCGCCGGCAAGGGCTATATCGCGCTGGCCGCGCTGATCTTCGCCAAATGGAAACCGGTCAACGCCATGTTCGCCTGCCTGCTGTTCGGCTTCCTCGACGCGGCGTCGATCCGCCTGCAAGGCACGCCGCTGCCGCTGATCGGCAAGGTGCCGGTGCAATTCATGCAGGCGCTGCCCTATGTGCTGACCGTCATCCTGCTTGCCGGGTTCATCGGCAAGGCAATCCCGCCGCGCGCCGGCGGCGTGCCTTATGTCAAGGAACGCTGATCTATCATGGCTCATGATCTGTTCGAAGCGGCGAAAGCCGCCATGGCCAAGGCCTATGCGCCCTATTCGAAATTTCCGGTCGGCGCGGCGTTGCGCACCGAGGACGGCCGTGTCTTTGCCGGCGCCAATGTCGAGATCGCGTCCTATCCGGAGGGCTGGTGCGCCGAAACCACCGCACTTGCCAACTACATCATGGGCGGCGGCGGCAAGATCACTGAAATCGCCGTGATCGCCGAACGCGTGGCAAAATGCTCGCCCTGCGGCGGCTGCCGGCAGCGGCTGGCGGAATTCTGCCGGCCGGAGACGAAGTTCTATCTCTGCGATGATAGCGGCGTGGTTGAGACCGTGACCATGGGCGAGTTGCTGCCATACGGGTTTGAAGGCGATGTGCTGAAATGAAGGAAGCGCTCGATCACCTCGTCGAAAGGCTGGACGGGCTGGCGCCGACCACCGCCTTGGTGCTGGGGTCAGGGCTTGGCGGGCTTGTCGACCAGGTCGAGGATGCGGTGCGCATCTCCTACGCCGACTTGCCGGGGTTTCCCCGAAGCGGCGTCAGCGGCCATGCCGGCGAGGTGGTGGCCGGGCTCTTTGCCGGCACGCCGGTGCTGATGCTGTCCGGCCGGGCGCATTATTACGAGCACGGCAACGCGGCGGCGATGCGGCCGGCACTCGAGGTGCTCGCCGGCCTCGGCATCTCCGGGCTGATCCTCACCAACGCCGCCGGTTCGGTCGATCCCGGGATGGGCCCGGGCTCTGTGATGCTGATCACCGACCACATCAATTTCTCGGGCTCCAACCCGCTGATCGGCGAACCGAGCGACCGCCGTTTCGTCGGCCTGACCGAAGCCTACGACGCCGGTCTCCGCTCCGCCATCGAGCAGGCGGCGAAGGCCACCGGTACCACGCTGCACAAGGGCGTCTATATGTGGTTCTCCGGCCCATGCTTCGAGACGCCCGCCGAGATCCGCATGGCGCGCGTCATGGGCGCCAACGCGGTCGGCATGTCGACGGTGCCGGAGGTCATTCTCGCCCGCTTTCTTGGGCTGCGCGTCGCCGCGTGTTCGGTCGTGACCAACCTTGCCGCCGGCATGACCGGAGCCGAGCTGTCGCACCAGGAGACCAAGGACATGGCGCCGGTCGGCGGCGCGCGGCTGGCGACCATTCTGCAGCGTGTTTTTCAGGACGGGCTTCCGGAGCACAGGGTCGACGCCTGATGCTTCCCCAGGAAATCATCCGCCGCAAGCGCGACGGCCAGAAGCTCTCGGCTGAGGAGACAGCGTTCTTCATCGAGGGTCTGACCGCCGGCACAGTCACCGACGCGCAGGTCGGCGCCTTTGCCATGGCGGTGTTCTTCAACGGCATGAGCCGCGACGAGGCGGTGGCGCTGACTATGGCGATGCGCGATTCCGGCGATGTGCTCGACTGGTCGGATCTGCCCGGCCCGGTCACCGACAAGCATTCGACGGGCGGCGTCGGCGACAATGTCTCCTTGATGCTGGCGCCGATCGTCGCTGCCTGCGGCGCCTATGTGCCGATGATTTCCGGCAGGGGTCTGGGCCATACCGGGGGCACACTGGACAAGATGGATGCGATCCCCGGCTATATCAGCCAGCCGGATGTTGCGCGGTTCCGCAAGACCGTGCTCGAAACCGGCTGCGCCATCATCGGCCAGACCGCCGATCTGGCACCCGCCGACGCCAGGCTCTACGCGATCCGCGATGTGACGGGAACGGTCGAATCGGTGCCGCTGATCACCGCCTCGGTCCTGTCGAAGAAGCTGGCCGCCGGCCTCAATTCGCTGGTGCTTGACGTCAAGGTCGGCAACGGCGCCTTCATGGAGAAATCGCGCGACGCAACCGCACTGGCCAACAGCCTGGTCGACATCGCCAATGGCGCCGGCCTTAAGGCCTCGGCGCTGGTGACCGGCATGAACGAGCCGCTGGCGTCCGCCGCCGGCAATGCGGTCGAGGTGCGCAACGCCGTCGATTTTCTCACCGGCCGCTTTCGCGACCGGCGGCTGGAGGACGTGACGCTGGCGCTGGCCGCCGAGATGCTGCAATCGGCAGGCCTTGTGTCGTCCAACCAGGACGGCCTGCGCCGCGCCGCCGAAACGCTGGCCGGCGGCCGCGCCGCTTCCATCTTCGCGCGCATGGTGGCGGCACTGGGTGGTCCCGTCGACTTTGTCGACAATCCGGAAAAATATTTGCCGAAAGCGGCAACGGAATTCGCGGTCAAGGCGAGCGCGAACGGCTTTGTCACCGGCATCGCGACCCGCGAGATCGGGCTTGCCGTAGTCGGGCTTGGCGGCGGGCGGACGCGGCCCGACGACAGGATCGATCACGCCGTCGGCATCACCAGGCTGTTGCCGGTCGGCGCTGAAGTGCGGACCGGCGAAGCGCTGGCGCTGGTCCATGCCCGCAATACCGGGGATGCCGAAGCGGCCGCGGCCGCCGTGCTTTCGGCCTATACGATCGGCACTTCCAAACCGGCCACGGAGAAAACCGTCATCCGGCGGATCCTGCCGCGCGGGTAGAGCCATTCCGACGGTATCGGATGGGCTCTATCTTTCTTTGGACCACGATCTTGTCCGAAGACCGGTCCCCAAACTTTTCGCTGGCGCGGACCTGCGGTTCGGGATCACGTTCTACTGAACCAGCAGCAGCGTGCCGTCTTCGACCTGGTATTTTTCGAGCCGCTGCAGAAAGCTCATGCCGATCAGGTTGGTGTGCAGCGCCCTGTCGTCGAGCACGACGGCCTCGACGCCCTCGACGGTGATCCTGCCGATCTGCAGGCGATCAATCGTCACCACGGCGGCCTTGATCGCCCCATTGGCGGTGTTGACCTGATGGCTGAAGTCCGTCGAATTGAGCGAGATGCCGATCCTGCGCGCGGTCGAGGTGTTGATGGCGACGAGCGTGGCACCGGTATCGATCATGCCGTCGATCTGGCGGCCGTTCAACTTGAACACCGACATGAAATGCCCGCGCGCGTCCGCGGTGACGACGACCTTGCGGCCGAGCGGCTGCGGCGTTGTGGGCCTGTCCGGGACGGCGGCGAGATTCAGGTCGGTTTGTCTGTCGGCCGGCCTGGCACCGATGGCGGATTTCAACAGCCGCTCGATTACCTGTGAATTGGACTGATACACGATCGGCAGCGATGCCGACGTTCCGGCAAACACGCCAAGGATGAGGAGCTTGCGCAGCATGGACCGGCCTTTGTGGTTGCCGATCCTTAGTCCGACATGGTGATTGCCGCTTTAACGAGTGCGGAAACCAGCCGTTTGCGTAAACAATCGGTAAACGGATCTATTTGGTGCCGTACATGCGGTCGCCGGCATCGCCGAGACCCGGCATGATGTAGCCCTTTTCGTTGAGCTGGCGGTCGATGGAAGCGGTGAAGACCGGAACATCGGGATGCGCCTGGGTAAACCGCTCGAGGCCCTCTGGTGCCGCCAACAGGCAGAGGAAGCGGATGTTGGTGGCACCGCGGCCTTTCAGCTTGTCTATCGCCGCGATCGCCGAATTGGCGGTCGCCAGCATCGGATCGACGACGATCACCAGCCGGTCGGCGAGGTCGCCCGGCGCCTTGAAGAAATACTCGACCGCTTCCAGCGTCTCATGGTCGCGATAGAGGCCGATATGGGCGACACGCGCCGCCGGCACCAGATCGAGCAGGCCTTCGAGCAAGCCGTTGCCGGCGCGCAGCACCGAGGCGAAGACCAGTTTTTTGCCCTCCAGCGTCGGCGCCTCCATCGTCTCGATCGGCGTCTCGATCGTAGTCGTCGTCAGTTCCAGGTTGCGGGTGACCTCGTAGCCGAGCAGCAGCGAGATCTCGCGCAGCAGCCGCCGGAAGCCGGCCGTCGAAGTTTCCTTCTTGCGCATGATGGTCAGCTTGTGCTGGACAAGCGGATGGTCGACGACGGTAACGCCCTTCATGGTGTTCTCCAACTGCGCAGGTGAATAGTGGATGGTGAATGGTGAATAGTGAATAGTGAACTGGTTTGCGAGTCCTTGGTTGCGCGGAAAACTCGCGGTTGACGAACCGAAGCGCCGGGTTCACCATTCACCATTCACCTGCCCTTGGCGCCGAGCCTGCCCAGCAGCACCGCCCTGGTCTTCCTGTCGACGAAGGCTGCCTCGATGGCCGTCCTGGTGACGGCGGTGAGCGCCTTGTCGTCCATCGCAAAATGCTCGGCAGCGATGTCGTATTCGCGTTTCAGCGAGGTCCAGAAATAGGGCGGGTCATCGGAGTTGAGCGTCACCTTGCAGCCCGCCGCCTTCAAGGCGGGAAAGGGATGGTCAGCGAAGCTGTCAAAGATTTTCAGGGCGATGTTGGAGCCGGGGCAGCATTCGAGCACGACGCCTTCGTCGGCGATGCGCCGCACAAGCTCGGGGTTCTCGATGGCGCGCACGCCATGGCCGATGCGAGACGGGCGGATGTGGTCGAGTGCCGCCTCGACGCTCTCCCAGCCCATCAATTCGCCGGCATGGACGGTGATGCCGAGGCCGGCCTCGCGGGCGATCTCGAAGGCCCTGACATAATCTTCCAGGTCGCCTATCCGCTCGTCGCCGGCGACGCCGAAACCGGTGACCAGCGGATGCCCGCAGCGGGCGGCGAAACGCGCCGCCCGCTCGATCGATTCGACACCGAAATTGCGCACGCCGGTGACGATCATGCGGCCTTCGATGCCGGTCTTCGCCTTGGCGCGGGCCATGCCTTCGCCGAGCGCGTCGGTATAGGCCTTCGGCGACAGCCCGGCCTTGCTGGCATGGTCGGGCGAGGTGAAAACCTCGGAATAGATGGCGCCGTCGCGGGCGAGGCTGGTCAGGTAATGGTCGGCCAGCCGCGCATAGTCTTCTTCGGTGCGGAACAGGTCCGACGAGAAGTCGTAGGCGGCGAGGAAAGAGGTGAAGTCGTGCCAGACGAAGGAGCCGTCCTGGATGTAGGGCGAGGCATCCTTGCCGTATTTCTCAGCCTGGCGGAGGACGAGTTCAGGCGCCGCTGCCCCTTCGATGTGGCAGTGCAGTTCTGCTTTCAAAGGCATTCAATTATCCCGTCAGGCTTTTTCTTATGACGCAGGTTCCTGTCGGAAAACCGTGTGACACTTTTCCGGAACCTGCTTCGAAGCGCGGCCGAACACCGCGCCTTAAACAATAGCGCCCGCACCATCGATCGGCTATGGTCCCGCCGATTTTATGGCGGATCAAAACGATGTCGGTTGAAAGAACCACGGCTGCGGGCGGCATGGAAACCTCCTATGGTTTCAGGCGGGTAGGGCCACGCGACAAGCAGTCCCTGGTCAATGACGTTTTCCACAAGGTGGCGAACCGCTACGACCTGATGAACGACCTGATGTCGGCCGGGTTGCATCGGTTGTGGAAGGACGCCATGGTCGCCTGGCTCAATCCACCGAAGCGGCCGGGCTGGAGCGTTCTCGACGTTGCCGGCGGCACCGGCGATGTCGCCTTCCGCATCGTCGAGGCGAGCGGCAGGCACGCTCATGCAACGGTTCTCGATATCAACGGCTCGATGCTCGCCGTCGGCCGCGACCGGGCCGAGAAAAAAGGCCTGTCGGCAAATACCGATTTCGTCGAAGCCAATGCCGAGGAACTGCCTTTTGCCGACGCCACTTTCGACGCCTACACCATCGCTTTCGGCATCCGCAACGTGCCGCGCATCGATGTGGCGCTTGCCGAAGCCTATCGCGTGCTGAAGCCTGGCGGGCGCTTTCTCTGCCTTGAATTCTCCGAGGTCGAGATGCCGCTGCTCGACAAGGTCTATGAGGCATGGTCGTTCAACGCCATTCCGCGGATCGGCAAGGTGGTGACCGGTGATGGCGAGCCCTATTCCTATCTGGTCGAATCGATCCGCAAGTTTCCCAATCAGCAGAATTTCGCGGCGATGATGTCGCGCGCGGGCTTCGAGCGCGCCTCGTTCCGCAATTATTCCGGCGGCATCGCCGCGCTCCACTCGGGCTGGAAGCTTTGAGGCTGGCCCGTATCTTTCGTACTCAATGTGCTCTTCGCCGGTCTAGGAAATCGGCGAGGCAAAGCCAGCCATGAGCAGCATCGGCGCTGGTTTCAGGCTCGTACGGGCCGGCTGGGTGCTGGTCCGCGAGGGTGTCATCGCGGCTTTGCCCGGTGACGAGCTCTTCGGCTTGCCGAAATTCGGCTGGCGCATGGCCCGGCTGTTCACCCGCCGTCGCGCGCTTGCCTATGAGCGCGGCGACAGGCTGGCCAAGGCGGTCGTGCGGCTCGGCCCGTCCTACGTCAAGCTCGGCCAGTTCCTGGCGACACGGCCGGATGTCGTCGGAAACGATATCGCGTTTGATCTCGCCATGCTGCAGGACAAGATGCAGACGTTTCCGAAGGCCGAGGCTGTCGCCGCGATAGAGGCCTCGCTCGGACGCAAGGTCGACGAGCTCTATGTCAGTTTTGGCGAGGCCGTCGCCGCCGCCTCTATCGCCCAGGTTCATACCGCCGAAGCCCTGCAGGACGGCGTCATTACCCGGGTAGCAGTAAAGGTCATCCGGCCGGGCGTGCGCCGCCGGTTCTTTCGCGATCTCGAGAGCTATTTCCTCGCCGCCCGGCTGCAGGAAAAATACATCCCGTCGTCGCGCCGGCTGCGGCCGGTCGAGGTGACGGAGACACTGGCCCAGACGACCAAAATCGAAATGGACCTGAGGCTGGAGGCGGCGGCTTTTTCGGAGCTCGGCGAGAATACCAAGGACGATCCCGGCTTCCGTGTGCCGTCGGTCGACTGGGAGCGCACCGGTCGCGACGTGCTGACCATGGAATGGGTCGACGGCATCAAGATGAACGATATTGCCGGCCTAGCCGCCGCCGGCCACGACCTGAAGGCGATTGCCGCCAACCTCGTTCAGTCGTTTCTGCGCCATACGCTGCGTGACGGTTTCTTCCACGCCGACATGCACCCGGGCAACCTGTTTATCGAAGCCGACGGCACCATCGTCGCCGTCGATCTCGGCATTGCCGGCCGGCTCGGCAGGAAGGAGCGCCGGTTCCTCGCCGAAATCCTCTACGGCTTCATCACGCGCGATTACCAGCGCGTCGCCGAAGTTCATTTCGAGGCCGGCTACGTGCCGCGCCAGCACAATGTCGCGGCTTTCGCCCAGGCGATCCGGGCGATCGGCGAACCGATCCACGGCCAGCCGGCCGAGACCATCTCGATGGCCAAGCTGTTGACGCTGCTGTTCGAGGTGACCGACCTCTTCGACATGGCGACGCGGTCCGAACTGGTGCTGCTGCAGAAGACCATGGTCGTTGTCGAAGGCGTCGCCCGCACCCTCGACCCGGCCTTCAACATGTGGAAGACGTCGGAGCCGGTGGTCAGCGGCTGGATTGCCCGCAATCTCGGCCCGCGCGCCCTGCTGGCCGATGCGCGCGACGGTGCCAACGCGCTGCTGGCGCTGGCCCGTCAGGCACCGGACCTCGCCGCCCGTACCGAGCGGCTGTCGCGTGAGATCGACCTGATGGCCGAAAACGGCCTGCGCTTCGACGAGGGGACGGCGGACGCGATCGGCAAAGCCGAGGCGCGCCACACCCGCTCCGGCCGGCTGGCGCTGTGGGTGATCGCGCTGACGCTGGTGTATATCGCCTGGCGTATATTCTAGCGCTTGTTGCAAAGTGATTGCATTGCTATCATTGCACTCAGCAATTCCGGGCAAGGTGCAATCAGATGGCCAGCATCACGATCCGCAACCTTGATGACGAGGTCAAGGACCTGCTGCGCCGACTGGCGGCGGAGAATGGCCGGTCGATGGAAGACCAAGCGCGGGTGATGATCCGCGCAGCGGTCGAAGGTCAGTTCGGTTCGGCCGGTCGCATCGACCAGATCGAGAAAACACTGCGCGAACTGACGAGTTCGCAGAGTCCAGCAACGCCGGTGGTCGCCGTCTCCAGCCCGCGAGGCATCCTCTCCGGCAAGCGCATCCTGCTGATCATCGGCGGCGGCATCGCCGCCTACAAGGCGCTCGACCTGATCCGCCGGCTGCGCGAGCGCGGTGCTTCGGTGCGCGTGGTGATGACCGCGGCGGCGCAGGAGTTCGTCACTACGCTGTCGGCCGGGGCGCTGTCGGCCGACCACGTCTTCACCGAATTGTTCGATCGGCAGGACGAGCACGACATCGGCCACATCCGGCTGTCGCGCGAAGCCGACCTTTTGGTCGTGGCGCCGGCCACCGCCGACCTGATGGCAAAGCTCGCCAATGGCCACGCCAACGACCTTGCCTCGACCGTGCTCATCGCCACCGACAAGCGAGTTTTGATGGCGCCGGCGATGAACCCGAAAATGTGGGCGCATCCGGCGGTCCGCCGCAACCGCTCGATGCTGGGCAAGGACGGCGTCGCATTCGTCGGCCCGGCGAAGGGCGAGATGGCCGAGAGCAACGAGGTGGGCGAGGGCCGCATGGCCGAGCCGCTGGAGATCGTCGCCGCGATCGAGGCGCTGCTCGACAGCCGGCCAAAGCCGCTGACGGGCAGGAAGATCATCGTCACTTCCGGACCGACGCATGAAGCGATCGATCCTGTCCGCTACATCGCCAACCGCTCGTCGGGCAAGCAGGGGCACGCCATCGCGGCGGCGCTGGCCAGGCTCGGCGCCGACGTGCGTCTCGTCTCCGGCCCGGTCGGCATTGCCGATCCGGCCGGCGTCGCCACGCTGCACGTCGAAACGGCCGTCGAGATGAAGGACGCGGTCGAGCAGCTGCTGCCGGCCGACGCGGCAGTGTTCGTCGCGGCTGTCGCCGACTGGCGCACACAAAGTTCGGCCGGGGAAAAGATCAAGAAGGTGGCGGGCGAGGGGCCACCGGCGCTGCAGATGGTGGAAAATCCCGATATTCTTGCCGGTGTCGGGCATCACAAAAAGCGGCCGATGCTGGTGGTCGGTTTCGCCGCGGAGACGCAGGATCTGGTCAGGAATGCCGAGGCCAAGCTCGCAAAAAAGGGTGCCGATCTTATCGTCGCCAATGATGTCTCGCATGAAGATGGTTCTCCGGGCGTGATGGGCGGCGACCGCAACAAGGTGCGAATCGTCTCGAAGGCCGGCGTCGAGGAATGGCCGGAGATGAGCAAGGACGAGGTGGCGACGCGGCTCGCGGCACTAATCGCCGACCGGCTGAAGACGGTCGTTGTCTAGTCAATCTCCCCCACGGAGATTGACAGCTTCGCCGGCTTCGTGTCGGTCGCCCCCGAAATCCGCAAGGCGGCGAGGCATCCCAGGATGCCGAGCGGTATGAAGGCGAGGAACAGCCAGGCGGCGACGTTCGCCGCGGCCTCGCGGTTCAGGCCTTCGGAAAAGCCGCTGGCGTTGGCGACGATGCCGGTCAGTGCCGCACCCACGGCATAGCCGATGCGCTGCATGGTCGGCACGGCGGCCGAGGCGATCGTCTGCTCGCCTTCCTTGGCCGATGCCACGATGACACGCGTGACGAACGGCCAGGCTATGCCGAAGCCGCCGCCTTGCAACAAAGCACAAAACAGGATCAGCGGGATCGAGCCGGCCGGCACCGTATAGGCGAAACCGGCGACGCCCGTGGCGACCATCAGCGCCCCGCCGACGATGATCAGCCGCTCGCGCTCCGGTGGCGCATTGGCGACGAGGATCGACAGGATCGACCAGGCGATCGATTCGGCGGCGATGATGTAGCCGGTGGTCAGGATCGGAATGCCGTGCAGGCTGGTCAGAAGCAGTGGTCCGTAGACCGCGAACGAGCAGGTCGCCACCGAAAACGCCGCGACCATGGTCATGCCCGCGCCGACCGACGAGCGCCATGAGAACAGCCGCGACGGGAACAGGCGCGAGCGCGGCTTCAGTGCGTCGATATAGATAAACAGCGCCAGGCCGATCAGGCCGAGGGTGAGCAGCAGCGACGAGCGCAGCAGGGCGATGTCGACGCCGGCAGTGGCAATCAGCACGACGCTGCCGGCGAGGCAGCCAAGTGCCGCAAAGGGGAAGGGCGGCGCCGAGCCGCCCGTCGCCTGCGGCCTCGTTGCTTCAGGCGTATCGAGCACGAGGAAGCTTGCCAGCGCCATGGCCGTGCCTCCCAGGGTGAAGACGCCGAAGGCCCAGCGCCAGGACGAGAATTCGGTCATGACCGCGCCGAGCACTGGCCCGCTGAAGGCGGCGACACCCCAGATCGCCGACATGACGCCGAAAAGCTGCGGCCAGATCGCGCGGGCAAACAGCCGCTCGACCGAGACGAAGGCCAGCGACACCAGCGCGCCGCCACCGAGCCCTTCGATCAGGCGGCCGCAGAGGAACAGCGGCATCGAAGGCGCGGTGGCGCAGACCAGCGCGCCGGCGGCATAGAGCATTGTGGCGACCATCATGTTGGTACGCAGCGCGACATAGCTCACCAGCCGTCCGGCGGCCGCACCGGCAACGATGGCGCCGAGCTCGTAGATCGCCAGCGACCAGCCGACCAGTTGCACGCCGGCAAGTTCGCCGACCATGGCCGGCATGACCGTTGCTACCATGGTTTCGTTGGTGGCGTGCAGCAGAATGCCGAGGCTGATGAAGCAGAAGCGCGCCAGATCGCCGCTCGCCCACAGCGCGCGCCAATCGACCCCGTTTGTGCTTGTTTTGGTCATCCAGTCCCCCGAGCTTCCCTAGACGCTGGTCTAAAATATTGGAGCGCTCTTCGTCTCCAGATGGGCACGCGGCGCTTCGGGGACGGCTTGTAAAACCTCAACCGCAGTTGAGTTCAAGCGGTTTCCGGTGTGCTGAGATGATGATGTAGGCGGGAAGCCAGGGTGATCGTGCATCTCGGCTCCACGATCAACCCGCTCTGCGGCGCAACTGATACTGGTTGACGCCGATTGCGATGTTCACGCCGTTCTACCAATCGATTTAGCAGCACCTCAACCGACGTATATCCCAGATACTGGTTGCCAGCTTCCGCAAATATGGTTAATATATTAGCAAGAAGAAATATTCCCGCTTACAGTCGTACTGGAGCACGACAATGGGCGCTGCCGATTTGCGCAGGCCAAGTATTGCGGCGATTCTGTGCGCCGCAGAGGGCCCTTCATCCGAAAGAGTCTTGTCACCCGAAAGAGTCTTGGGAGGCCCGGCGGCTTAAAGCCGTTGCTGGCGGCCTCATAACTTCCGCATCCCCCACAGCATAATCGATCGAGCCGAATCGAGGGCTTTGTTGCGCCCTCATGCTGCCGACCAGTGCCAGAGATGGCCTGCGCAGCACACTCTAGCTCTGGCAAAATCGGAGGAGAACATGATTATCAGACATAGTGGTTTAAAGGTGGCCGCGGTTGTCGCCTTCTGGGGCGGAACACTGTTGCTCGGAACAGGCGGAGCGCTAGCGCAGACCTGTCCCGGCGTATCGCAGACACAGTGCGAAGACTTCTGCGCCGCCGGGGGATCCACGGTGGCGTCTTGCACGAAGACCGGCGCCACTCCGGACTGCGTGTGCAATGAGACCACGAAGGATGTGAATGGCAATGCATTCGGCACGGCAACGCAGGATACGGCTGAAGGCCAAGGCAACATTGGCAACAAGACCGAGACGGCCTGCGAGGGTAATCCCGGCCACTGTAAGTAGTAATATCCGAAATTTCGAATAAACATCTATGTATTTGGCTGTTGACGGGTTTATTCTATAGGTTTGTAGAATTCCTCTGCGGCACTGCCAAGTGCAGATAAAAGAGCTGGAAGGGATTACCTTTCCCTTCCGGCTCAGAGGTGGTCAGAACATGATGCGCAGCGTTTTGTTCGTTACGGTAATCCTCGGCGCGGCGGTAACGCCCGGGAGTTCCATGGGACCGACACCATCGGCGACTTCCGGCCAGGTTTTGTCGGCCTTCAATCAGCTCTCAGCTCTCCTCGAGCCGTCCTCGATCCGGCCCGATACCCCCGCCTATCGCACGCAAGCCGTGGAGCGCGGCGATATCGTCACAACGGTGCAGGCGGCTGGCACGCTGAACGCGCTAGTTATGGTGGAAGTCGGTTCTCAGCTCTCGGGTCGGGTGAAGGAACTCTATGTCGACTTCAACTCCAAGGTCACCAAAGGCCAGGTCATAGCCCGGGTTGAGCCGGAGATTTACGAAGCGAGAGTAGCGCAAGCCCTTGCCGAACGGGAGATGGCGCAAACGCAGGTTTCGGTACATCGGGCGCAGATCGAGCGGGCCAGGGCAGAGATGGAGACCGCCGAGGCCAGATATGATTCTGCCGCCGCACAGACTACACGCGCCGAAATCGCGCTCGATGGTGCGGCGCAGGAAGTGAATCGCAAACGTTCCCTGGCTAAGCAGAAGATCATCGCGGTGGGTGAATGGGAGCGGGAGAATACCGCGCACAATTCTGCCAAGGCGCAGGCGACTGCCGCCCAGGCCGAGGAACTGTCGCAATCGGCAGTCGTTCGAGCCGCCAAGGCGACCCTCAACATGGCAGAAGCGGAACTCGCCAACACGCTTGCCCAGGTGAAGCAGAAGGAAGCGGTGCTTCAGCAGGCCCAAATTGATCTTGACCGCACCTATGTACGCGCGCCGGTCACCGGCACGGTGGTCAATCGCGCCGTCAGTGGCGGTCAGACCCTGGCGGCTAGCCTGCAGACCCCGATACTGTTCACCATAGCTCAAGACCTGACTGAGATGCAGGTGGAAGCTTCTGTGGTGGAAGCCGACATTAGCCGTTTTGCGCTCGGGCAGCCGGTTACTTTCACTGCCGATGCCTATCCCGACCGAATTTTCACCGGCACGGTAAAACAGATACGCAAGGCACCGCAGGTCGTTCAAAACGTCGTCACATACATAGTGGTGGTCGGTACGCAAAATTCCGATGAGCTGCTGTTGCCCGGCATGACCGCCAATCTGAGCGTGGTAATGGCTAAACGACAGGGGATCTTGAAAGTGCCCAATGCGGCCCTGCGTTTTCGGCCGCCGAGTGATACCGGGGACGAGGCGCGATCGACCGCGCCGGCCATTGCCAAAACGGGCGTAGAGGCGGGAAGCCCGGGCGAGGTATTTGTATTTGGGCCAGACCGCGAGCCGAAGCTTGTTTTGCTCCGGCTTGGAATCACCGACGGTCGTGCAACAGAGGTGCTGGCAGGCGACCTGACTGAGGGGCAGCAGGTCATTACGGGGCTTGCCACTGCTCCGCGTCGGGACGATGACGCGTCTTCCGTCCTGGTCAAGTTCCGGTTGTGGTGAGGTCAGGTATCCATGGCTCTGATTGACGTCGACCGGCTGCGCCATTGCTACCGTGTTGGCGGAGAGCCGGTGTGGGCGCTCGAAGGGGTGACCATGACGATTCAACGAGGCGAATTCGTCGCGGTGATCGGATCTTCAGGATCGGGCAAGTCTACCTTCATGAACATACTGGGCTGCCTCGACAGTCCGAGTGAAGGCCGCTATCGGCTGAACGGGGTAAACGTCGGTGGACTCCATCACGATGAACTCGCTGCGATCCGCAATAGGAACATCGGTTTCGTGTTTCAGTCGTTCAATCTGCTGCCGCGGGCCAGCGCACTAGAAAATGTGGAACTGCCGCTTGTCTATCGCCGCATGCGGGCTGGTGAGCGGCGGCGCGCAGCGCTGGCGATGCTGGCCAAGGTAGGGCTCGCCGATCGGGCCAGACATACTCCTGCCGAACTCTCGGGCGGACAACAGCAGCGCGTTGCCATTGCCCGCGCCCTGGTGACGGAGCCTTTACTTTTACTGGCCGATGAACCCACTGGTGCGCTCGACAGCCAGACAGGGCTGGAGATCATGGCAATTTTCCGCCGACTCAATGGAGAGGGCCTGACCATTGTGCTGGTCACCCATGAGGCTGAGATAGCTGCCCATACGGATCGCATTGTAGCCTTTCGAGACGGCCGCGTTCTGTCAGACACCCCTGTCATACAGCAGGTCCGACCTTTGGATGACACTCGCCGTCTAGCGCTGGCGTACAACAATGTCCGGTAGCACAAGAACCGCCCTGCGATCATTACGCTCCCATCATATGCGCAGCGCGCTCACCATGTTGGGCATCATCATCGGTGTGGCCGCTGTCGTGGTGATGATCGCGATCGGGGTTGGTGCGCGCGAACGGATCACTGCGCAGATCCGCAGCCTCGGCGCCAACCTCATCAGCGTCAGTCCGGGCAGTGCGAAGATGGGCAGCGTCCGGCTTGGGGCCGGTGGCGCGCCGCGGCTGAGTGAAGAGGACGCGGCGGCGATCGGAATGGAAATCCCCGGCGTCGTGGTGGCGGCGCCACTCCTCTACGCCCGCGAGCAGTTCACGATCGGCTCCGCCAATTGGCAAGGCGTGCTTCGCGGCGTGACGCCGGAATATTTCTCAGCGCGCGAGTGGAGGGTTATTGCCGGGCAGGAGATGACCCCGGAGGACAACAACCGCGTCGCCAACGTGGTGCTCCTCGGAACGACGATGCGGGAGAAGTTGTTCGGAAAAGCCGATCCGCTAGGCGCCGCGATCCGCATCCGCGACGTGCCGTTCACGGTGATCGGACTGCTGGAGCGGAAGGGCCAGAGCGTGTGGGGCGATGATCAGGACGATGTGGCACTTGTGCCGCTGAGGACGGCGCGACGTCAGTTCATTGGCACGAGCCGTGCCAATCCGACCTTCGTACACAACATCACCGTCAAGTTCGCCGATTGGACCTCGGCCGAGGGCACGATGGCAGCGATCCGCCAACTCCTGTGGCAGCGTCACCGGTTGCGGACAGGTCAGGAAGACAGCTTCATGGTGAGCAACCTCGCCGAAGCTGCGAATGCCGAAGGTTCGACCACACGCGTGGTGTCGCTGCTGCTTTCGGCGGTGGCCTCAATTTCGCTGGTCGTGGGCGGGATCGGCATCATGAACATCATGCTGGCGACGGTGACGGAGCGGGTCCGCGAGATCGGACTGCGGCTTGCGGTGGGCGCGCGACGGCGAGATATCCTTGCCCAGTTTCTCGTTGAGGCAGCAACGCTTGCCCTGCTCGGGGGTATTCTAGGTGCTGGTATTGGGATTGTTGCTGCAATCGCCGTTGGGTCTATCGCTCAATGGCCGGTGATCATCGATCTCAGCGCCATCCTGCTGGCTATCGGCTTTGCCGCGGCTGTAGGCGTCTTTTTCGGCTACTATCCCGCCCGCAAGGCCGCAAGCCTACAGCCGATCGAAGCGCTGCGCGCAGAATGAGTTTGGCGCCACCGCGCGATCATCGGTCAATTTCGAAGCCGCACGGCGCCCAATCAAAAGGCTGCCACGCGCCGGCGACTACGCGGCGCGGAACCGTCCTATCCCGGCGCATGATGAAAGGCCATGGGCCGTATTTGCCAGAGGCCGCTATTTGAACGAATGGATCAGGTCCAGCGAAGTGACGGCGACCGCCAGGTTGACGCCGGTCTGTGCCTGGACACTGAGCGGCTGCAGCGAAAAGGCGCTGTCGAGGCCGCCGACCAGGAGATTGGCGCCGCCACCGGTGACCACGCTGGCCTCGGCGTTCACGCCATAGTAGCTGCCGGCAAGGTCACCTTCATCGTGGTTGCGGGTCGCCGCCAGAACCGCCCATACCAGCTGGCCCTGATGCGTCCGGCCGACATCGACGCCGAGCTTGGAAATCACCCCTGTATAGACTTCAGAGGGGCCGCCACGATGCGGACGAAAGACACAGGAGACACCCTTGTTGGAGGTGACGAGATAGGCCGTGCCGCCGTCGATGGTGCAGTCGAGCACGCCGAGCTGGAGCCTGCTGGCGCTGGCGGGAGCGGCAACGACGGTCGTGGCGAGAGCAGCGGCACAAGCGAGTTTCTTGATCATGGCAGGGTCCTTTCGAAATTGCCTTGTACAAACGGCTGAGCACGCCGAGCGTTCCGCCGAAAACTTGGCGCCAGCAAAGCGAAGCTAAACGCAGGGTTGTCGGAGTGCGGAAACGGAGGCCCGATTAACCGGCCGCTCAGCCGGCACTGGTGCGGGCCAGGCCGTCCTTGGCCGGCTGGTAGGTCGGATTGAGGTGCACGGCCTCGCGGTAGGATTTCGCGGCCCTGACCTTGTCGCCGCGCCGCTCGTAGATCAACGCCTGGTTGGACCAGGCCTCGGCATTCTTGCCGTCGAGCTTGATGGCCACGTTGAAGTCGGCGAAGGCATTGTCCTCGTCGTTCATGGCAAGGTAGGAGAGGCCGCGCCCGTTGTAAGGCTCGGAGGCATCCGGCGCCAGCGAAATGGCGGTCGAGAAATCCTCGATGGCAAAGGCGTGCTGGCCCTGACTCTGATAGATCAGGCCGCGATTGTGATAGGCGCGCGCATCGGTCGTGTCGAGCTGGATGGCTTTCTGGAAATCGTTGAAGGCTTCCTGGACCCGGCCCGCCCTGCGGTAGAGATTGCCGCGGCCGATATAGGCGGCGTCATAGTTGGAATTGATCTGGATCGAGCGGTTGTAGTCGGCAAGCGCGCTTGCCTGATCACCGAGGAAGCGCTGGATGAGCGCCCGGTTGGAATAGGCCTGGTAGAAATTCGGATTGAGCTGGATGGCGGTGTTGAAGTCCTTGAGCGCCGCCTGGTACTGGCCGCCGCGGCCATAGGCCGAGCCGCGCACATTGTAGGCTTCCGGATCCTGGGGGTTGCGCTGGATCACCGCCGACAGTGAGGAGATGTTCTCGGTCGAGGCTTGCGCCTTGTCGATGTTGTTGAACTCGCCGGTCGGAACGCTCTGGCAGCTGGCAAGCGCCATCCCGGAAAGCAGGGCTGCCGTCAGGGCGAGGCCGCGCCACGCGGTTCTGCGCTCTACGGTGATTGCGTCCATGTCTGCCCTGTCCTTACTGCGCCGTCTGGTCCGTTCCCCCTCCGAACCGGCATCTCTCCCAACCGGTCCTCTCGGACCGGGTCGAACTCACAACAAAAAGGTGGCGGCGATTCCGCATCGCGCCACCTTGGATATCCTTGGAAAAGGACGAAAAATTGACGTCAGAACCGCGGCGGACGCGGAGCACCGGCACCGGCAGCACCGGCCGCGACCGGACGCGGCGTCATCGGCAGCAGGCCTTCACGCTGGGCGCGCTTGCGGGCCAGCTTGCGGGCACGGCGCACGGCTTCCGCCTTTTCACGGGCGCGCTTCTCGGAGGGCTTTTCGTAATGTCCGCGCATCTTCATTTCGCGGAAGATGCCTTCGCGCTGCATCTTTTTCTTGAGCGCGCGAAGCGCCTGATCAACATTGTTGTCGCGGACGAGTACCTGCACGTGCAATCCTGTCTTTCGGTTTGAAATCAACAGGCAAGCGGCCATAGCCGCAAGCCTCCGCGGCGCGTTACACCACGAATTGGGGCGGCTGATAGCAGAATCAAGGGGCGCTGTCCACAGCCGATTGAGAGGCGGTGCCGATCCCGAAACGAGAAACCCGCCTCGGCGGCGGGTCTCTGGTGAATCAGCACCATACGCAATTTAGTAGCATAGCTGCCGGCACAAAGCAAGAACAAAATTCGCCTTGGGTCAGATAGGCGCGGCTATGCCGTGGCCAGGTGGAGCTGCTCGAAACCCTCGAAGAACTCGCCGTAGTCGCAGGTTATCTCCTCGCCGGCGGCGATGTCGCGGGTCGCGGTGGCCCCGCCATATTGCGAAAAGTCGGTGTTCGGCTTGTCGGCGTGGTTCATGAAGCGGCCATTGTCGACCTCATAGACCATGAAGCCCGGCCGGTCCGGACTGGGATAGGCATATCTGTCGAGCAATTCCTTGAGGTGCGGCGGCGCCGTCTCGTATCTTTCCATCGGGATCAGCCGGTCGAAGTCCGGATCGAGCCGCCAGATCTGCGCCCCTTTCCGGATCGGCTCGGCGGCGAACACGCCGACGCCTTCGATTGCGCTTGCAGCGATATACGTCCTGATCAGCAGCATGTTTCCAACCCGTTTTCGAGGAGAAGACGGAATCGTCAAATCGCCGGGAAAAGCAAGACCGGTTTTTCCGGCATTGCGGCTGGCGGGCTGACATTGCGGCTGGCGGGCCGACGCCAACCGCGAAACGCTTCACGTGCGGGTGATCGAGACACCGCCGTCGGCGAACAGTGCCGTGCCGGTGGTGAAGCTCGATGCATCGGAAGCCAGGTAAAGCGCCGAGCGGGCGATCTCCTCTGGCTCGGCGACGCGCTTCAAGGCATGCAGGTTTTCGACGAACGCCCGCGATTCAGGTGTGTTGAATGTCGCCGAAGGCGTGTCGGTGCCGCCCGGCAGCAGCGCGTTGACCCGGACGCCCTTGGCGCCAAATTCGGCGGCCAGCACCTGCGTCAATCCGATCAGTCCGGCCTTGCTCGCGGCATAGCTGGTCATGCCGGGCATGCCGAGCGTGTGGCCGACGAAGGTCGAGGTGAAGATCAACGACCCGCCGCCGCGTTCGACCATCGCCGGCACCTGGTATTTCGCGCCGAGAAAGGCGCTGGTCAGATTGGTATCGAGCGTCTCGCGCCAGCCCTTCAGCGACAGCTCAGAAACCGGCCCCATCCTGCCGACCGAGCCGGCATTGTTGAAGGCGATGTCGAGCCCGCCGAATTTCTCGACCGCCAGGTCGACCAGGACTTTCGCGTAGGCTTCGTCGCGGACGTCGCCGGCAAGCGCAATGGCGGTGCCCTCGGCGTCTTCGATTTCGGCAACCAGCGCATCGAGTTCCGCCCGGCGGCGGGCGGCGACGACGAGCCTGGCGCCTTGCTCGGCAAAGAGTTTTGCCGTGGCGCGGCCGATCCCGGAACTGGCGCCGGTGACGATGGCGACCTTGTTGGTGAGTGCGAACATTTTCTGCATCCTTTTTTCGCGCCGGCTCTGGCCGGCAATCGGGATGCTTGGTCGCAAATCGGGGCGGCGCGAGCCACCCGATACCTGCGCTGCCCTCGACAGCCCTTCTTGACGTCCGCTTGCCACCAGGCTACGGATCGTCATCCAAAACTCGCGGGTGGACGCGCCACCCATTCCAATGACCCCCCAAGACATAATGAGCAGGTTGTTGGCCCCCGGCTTCGAGGGCGACAGCGAGTTGACGTCCGCCCTTCAATCGGAATTTGGCAAAGGCTTTCCGATAGAAAATCTCCGGCCGCTGCTGACGTCCGGCAACCTTCATACCCAAGCCGCCGCCGCTTTCTTGGTGGCCGAAGCCAGTCCCAAAACAAGCTACAAGATGAATTGCGTTGTCGCGGAAATAGCCGATCTGCTCGACAGCGAATCTTCGGGCATCCGGTGCGACGCGATCGAGGCGCTTCTAGGGTGCACCACGCCTGCGGACGGCACCATTCTCGGCCGCGTGATGCTGCGGCTGGATGACGAACATGCCGGCGTTCGGTGGAGGGTCGTCCAATTCATCTGCCTTGCACAGCGCTGGCAGCTAAGGCTTGCGGTGGAAAATGCCGCCGCGCTTCGTCTGGACTCAGCTTTCACGACACTGGTCGACGCCTATGGTCACTATGTCATGCCGAGTTCCAAGGACCTGCCACGGTTACTCGAACATCCGGATGCGGTTTTGCGGCGCTTTGCGGCGGCAGTGGCGATCAGGCCACGCGAGGTGATCGTCGAGCGCTTCGTTGCCATGGCGGAGCAGTCGAACGACGCGGAAGTTCGCAAAATCGCGGCCGATTGCCGTGAGGGTTATTTGCGATCGATCTATGCAATCGGGCCGTGCATCGTAAAGCGTGCTCCGGCTGACCCAACGAAAAGCGAAGCTCAGAACAGCGACCAGTGAAAGCACGGCGCAAACGGCAAGCGCCGTCGCAAACGGTGCAAGGCCACTATTGCCTAAGCAGCCAGCCGAGCCGATCGAGCGAAAATGCGTAGCTGACGGCGATCAGCAGGGCGACGGCCATGCCGGCCGTCGTGTAGCCGGCCAGGTGGAATCCGGCAGCGCCGCCGAACAGGATGACGAGTTCGAGCACCAGCCGCAAACCGCCCGGCACCGGAACCGGCGCCCGCCCCGAGCGGCTCGGATCGTTCGGCACCGCGAAGATTCCCCAGAGCGCGGCGGCAACGAACGGCAATGCCACGGCAAGGATCCAGCGCCACATGCCCGCTGAGAGGCTCCAGCCCGCCATGCCGAGGCCGAGCAAAGCGGCGAGCTCCAGCAAGAAGCGCAATGTCAGATTCCACCAGACGTTAGCCACCGCCATAATCCTCCGATCGTCAGGCGACGGATAGCGGTGGAAGGCAATTGCATCAACCTGCCCGGATGCGGCTTTTTCACCACGGCGCAAAACGGCAAGCGCCGTCGCAAACAGTGCAAGGCTGGCAGCACGGTTTCGCTAGTGATACAAGCTCGCGCGCCGGGGCTGGCTGATCTGCCCTGCCGCCATTTGCGAGGCCTGCGACGTTGAAGAAATACTCGGTATTCGCCATCGCCCGCGAGGCCATGCGCGGTCATAGAGGCTGGGAGGAACAGTGGTCCTCGCCGGAGCCGAAGAAGGAGTACGACGTCATCATCGTCGGCGCCGGCGGCCACGGCCTGGCCACAGCCTATTATCTCGCCACCGTGCACGGCATCACCAACGTCGCGGTATTGGAAAAAGGCTGGCTCGGCGGCGGCAATACCGGGCGCAACACCACCATCATCCGCTCGAACTATCTCTACGACGAGAGCGCCGGCATCTACGACCATGCGCTGAAGCTGTGGGACGGGCTCAGCCAGGAGCTCAACTACAACGTCATGTATTCGCCGCGCGGCGTCATGATGCTCGCCCACAACATCCATGACATCCAGGTGCTGAAGCGGCACGTCCACGCCAACCGGCTGAACGGCATCGACAATGAATGGCTGACGCCGGAGCAGGCCAAGGAATTCTGCCCGCCGCTCAACATTTCGCGCGATGCACGCTACCCGGTTATGGGCGCCTCCCTGCAGCGCCGCGGCGGCACGGCGCGCCACGATGCGGTCGCCTGGGGCTATGCGCGCGGCGCCTCGGCGCGTGGCGTCCACATCATCCAGAATTGCGAGGTCACCGGCGTCAAGCGGGCGCCGAACGGCGCGGTAACCGGTGTCGAGACGACGCGCGGCTTCATCGGCGCCAGGAAGGTCGGCGTGGTTGCCGCCGGGCATTCGTCGGTGATCATGAACATGGCCGGCGTGCGCATGCCGCTGGAAAGCTATCCGCTACAGGCGCTGGTATCGGAGCCGGTCAAGCCGGTGGTGCCTTGCGTGGTGATGTCGAACACGGTGCATGCCTATATCTCACAGTCCGACAAGGGCGAGCTGGTCATCGGCGCCGGCACCGACCAGTATGTCTCCTATTCGCAGACCGGCGGCCTGCACATCCTCCAGCACACACTCGACGCGATCTGCGAGATGTTCCCGATCTTCACCCGTATGAAGATGCTGCGCTCATGGGGCGGCATCGTCGACGTGACGCCGGACCGTTCGCCGATCCTGGCCAAGACGCCGGTGCCCGGCCTCTATGTCAATTGCGGCTGGGGCACAGGCGGCTTCAAGGCGACGCCGGGTTCGGGCCATGTCTTTGCCCATACGATCGCCAGGGACGATCCGCACCCGATCAACGCGCCCTTCACCATCGAGCGCTTCCGCACCGGCCGCCTCATCGACGAGGCGGCGGCGGCAGCGGTGGCGCACTGATGATGACCGAGATGGCCATCGCTATGCCGCTGATGCTCGCCGGCGAGCAAGGCCTGTTCCATATCCCCACGCCAGAGGAGGTGCGCCTGCAGCCCATCAGCCGGGCCGGCAATGAAGCAGATTGGCCGTTTTCCGTCGACGAGGGTGTACTCGCCTGCGCCTGGAGCGCCGGTCAGAGAGTGGTCACCTTTATGGAGAACCGGCCAGCCGATCTCGAGGAAGGCGAAAAATTCGAGCGGCGCTACGTCATCGTGACGACCGAACCGATGACGCTTTCGGTCGGCAATATGGCGTATCGCGACCTTTTCCGCCCGGTAGCCAGCATCGAGGAGCGCATCCGGCTGGTGGCGCCCTTCGTGACGATGGGCCAGAGGCTTTGCGACCAACCTGCCGGCGCTCGCGTCGGCCACGGCGAACTGTAGGACCGACCATGCTTCTCATCCGCTGCCCCTATTGCGAGGAAGAGCGTCCGGAGCTCGAATTCCGCAACGCCGGCGAGGCGCATATCGCGCGTTCCCCAAACATCGCCGGCGAGAGCGACGACGATTTTGAAAAGTTCTTTTTCATCCGCTCCAATCCCAAGGGGATCATCTATGAGCGCTGGCGGCACATGCATGGCTGTGCGCGGTTCTTCAATGCCGTGCGCGACACCGTCAGCGACAGGTTCCTGATGACCTACAAGGCCGGCGAACCGAAGCCCACCAAGCTGCCGGGAGCCGCCAAATGAGCGCCACGTTCCGCATTGCCGGCGCCGGGCGGCTCAAACAGGCAAAGATAGCTGGCTTCAGCTTCGACGGCCGCCCCTATACCGGCATCGAGGGCGATACGTTGGCCTCGGCGCTGCTTGCAAACGGCGTCCATCTCGTCGGCCGCTCGTTCAAGTACCACCGGCCGCGCGGTTTTCTGTCGGCCGGCGCCGAAGAGCCGAACGCGCTGGTCGAGATCAAGCGCGACGCGGCACGCAAGACGCCGAACGTTCGTGCCACGGTGCAGGAACTCTATGACGGATTGACCGCACAGTCGCAGAACTGCTGGCCGTCGCTCGCTTTCGACATCGGTGCCGTCAGCAGTATTGCCTCGCCGATGCTTTCGGCCGGCTTCTACTACAAGACCTTCATGTGGCCGAAGGCCGCGTGGAAAAACCTCTACGAGCCCAAGATCCGCGCCGCCGCCGGTCTCGGCGTCGCTCCTGACCAGCCGGATCCCGACCACTATTCGGCGCGCTTCGCCCATTGCGAGGTGCTGGTGCTTGGCGGCGGTGCCGCGGGCATCGCCGCGGCATTGGCCGCGGCCGAGACCGGCGCGCGCGTCATCCTTGCCGACGAGCAGGCGGAATTCGGCGGCAGCCTGCGCTTCGAGAGCGGCGCCAGGATCGAAGGCCAGGACGGTTTTGCCTGGGCGCAGTCCGCTGTTGCCAAGCTCCGGACGATGGACAATGTCCGCGTGCTGCCGCGCACCACCGCCTTCGGCTATTACGCGCAGAATTTCGTCGGGCTGGTCGAGCGCGTCAGCGACCATCTGCAGAATCCCGGCCGCGACCTGCCGCGCGAGCGGCTGTGGCAGGTTCGCGCCAACCGCGTGGTGCTGGCGACCGGCGCCATCGAGCGCCACATGGTGTTTGCCGAAAACGACCGGCCCGGCATCATGCTGGCGTCGGCGGCGCGCACCTATCTCAACCATTACGGCGTCGCCGTCGGCAGGAATATCGGCGTCTATACGGCGAACGATTCCGCCTATGCGGCGGCGATCGACCTGAAAAAGGCCGGCATCAACGTGGCGGCGATTGTCGACCTGCGCGACAACCCGACCGGGCCGGCGATCGACGAGGCGAGGGCGCTCGGCATCGAGGTCAATTTCGGCCGCGCGGTGATCCGCGCCGGCGGCAAATTGCGGGTGTCGTCGATGACTGTGCAGCCGAAGAATGGCGGCGGCGAACGCACCATGCCGGTTGACGCAATCCTGATGTCGGCCGGCTGGACGCCGTCGGTGCATCTGTTCTCGCAATCGCGCGGCAAAGTTGCCTTCAATGACGAGAGCAAGCGCTTCGTGCCCGGAATTTATGCGCAGGACTGCGTCTCGGTCGGCGCCTGCAACGGCACCGACGGGCTGTCGGCGACGATCGACGAGGCCTACGCGGCCGGCGCCAAGGCGGCCAAGGACGCCGGCAGCAGGCCGGCCAAGGGCACCAAGCCGAAGGTCGACGCCGGCGAGAGCTGGTCGCGCGGCATGCTGGGTGCAGCACCCGGTGCCGGATCGGATACGACGGTCAAGGCCTTTGTCGACTTCCAGAACGACGTCACCGCCAAGGACATCCGCCAGGCAGTGCATGAGGGCATGCGCTCGATCGAGCACGTCAAGCGCTTCACCACCAATGGCATGGCGACCGACCAGGGCAAGACCTCCAACATGCACGGCCTGGCGATTGCCGCCGAGACGTTGGGCAAGCCGATCCCGCAGGTCGGGCTGACGACGTTCCGGGCGCCCTATACGCCGGTGACATTCGGCTCGATCGTCGGCCACGCGCGGGGTCCGCTGTTCGACCCGACCCGCAAGACGGCGATCCATCCCTGGGCAGAGCGTCAAGGCGCGATGTTCGAGGATGTCGGCCAATGGAAGCGCGCCTGGTATTTCCCGAAGCCGGGCGAGGACATACATGCGGCCGTCGACCGCGAATGCGTCACGGTGCGCAAGACGGCCGGCCTGTTCGACGCCTCGACGCTGGGCAAGATCGAGGTGGTCGGGCCGGATGCGGCCAAATTCATGGAACTGCTCTACACCAATCCATGGGAGAAGCTCGAGCCCGGCCGCTGCCGTTACGGCATCATGCTGCGCGAGGACGGCTTCATCTATGACGACGGTGTCGTCGGCAGGCTTGCACCCGACCGTTTCCATGTGACGACGACGACCGGCGGCGCGCCGCGCGTCATGAACCATATGGAAGACTATCTCCAGACCGAGTTCCCGCATCTCAACGTCTGGCTGACCTCGATCACCGAGCAATGGGCGGTGATTGCCGTGCAGGGACCGAAGTCTCGCGACATCATTGCGCCGCTGGTCGAGGGCATCGACATGTCGGATGAGGCGCTGCCGCATATGTCGGTGCGCGAAGGCCGGATCTGCGGCGTGCCGACCAGGCTGTTTCGCATGTCGTTCAGCGGTGAGCGCGGCTTCGAGATCAACGTGCCGGCCGATTACGGCGAGGCAGTCTGGGAAGCGCTATGGGCCGAGGGCCAGAAGCATGGCGCCTGTGCTTACGGCACCGAGTCCATGCATGTGCTGCGCGCTGAAAAGGGCTACATCATCGTCGGCCAGGATACCGACGGCACGGTGACGCCGAACGACGCCGGGCTCGACTGGGCGGTCGGCAAGAAGAAGACCGACTTCGTCGGCATTCGCGGCATGGCGCGGCCGGATCTGGTCGCCAAGGGCCGCAAGCAGCTTGTCGGCCTGAAGACCAGGGATCCCAAGGTGGTGCTGGAGGAGGGCGCGCAGATCGTCGCGGACCCGAAGCAGGCAATCCCGATGAAGATGATTGGCCATGTCACCTCGAGCTATTGGTCGCAAAATTGCGGCCGCTCGATCGCGCTGGGGCTGGTCGCCGGCGGCCGCGATCGCACGGGCGAGACGCTCTATGTGCCGATGCCGAACGGGGTGATCGAGGTGGAGGTCACCGGCATGGTGTTCTTCGATGAGAAGGGGGAGCGCCTCAATGGCTAAGGCCGCTTTGAAAACCGACGCCGCCGGACCCTCAGTCGAACGCCGTCCGGCTCTCGCCGGCCAGTCGCTTTCCGCCGCCGGCGTTACACTTGCCGTGCTGCCGCCGGCCGAGCGCATATCGCTGCGCGCGCCGGAAGCCTCGATTGCGGCACTTTCGAAAGCGCTCGGCGTCGTTCTGCCGCAAAGGCCGAAAACCTCGGCGGCAAAGGCCGGACGCACGGCCTTGTGGCTCGGGCCGGACGAATGGCTGGTCATCGACGAGAGCGGAAAAGATCCGCTCGCCGACTGCGCAAGCATTTCCGTACTGCATTCGGCGGTCGGCATCTCGCACCGCAACGTCGCCATATCGGTTACCGGTCCGGCTGCCGCGGCGACGATCAATGCCGGCTGCCCGCAGGATCTGTCGCTCGACGCCTTTCCGGTCGGGGCGGCGTCGCGTACCATTCTCGGCAAGGTCGAAATCGTGCTGTTGCGCACGGCGGCCGACGCGTTCCGCGTCGAATGCTGGCGTTCCTTTTCCGATTATGTCTTTACTTTTCTGTCGGAGGCAGCGCGCGACGCGGCAGCATAGGCATGTTCGCCGCGCCCGACCGTTCTGCGACAGCGAGCCGAGGGAGAATGCAAATGCCGCCGAACTCCGCGCCGAAGTCGCCGGTCAAGACGCCGGCCGTGCGCTCTTTCGAAGACGAGCAGCGCACTGGGACGGATATCGAAGAGGAACTCGAGGAAGGCCTCGAGGATACATTCCCGGCCAGCGATCCGGTGTCGATCACCGGAACGGCCATTCCCGGCGCACCGGCAAGACCCGGCAAGCCCAAAAGCGTGGTGGGACAGAAGCGCAAGAAGTGATCTGCGCGGGGTGACAAAAAGCAGGGCTGAGGCCGGCACGATGGGCGGCCGGAAATTGCTGCCGCCCTTTCGTTTCCTCACCGCGTATTGTCGCCCGATCGGCTCAGAAGCTGCTTGGCACGATCCACGGGTCGATGCCGATGCCGAGCCTCGGGCCCTTGCTGCCGGCCTTGTGGGCCGCGGCATCGGCCTTTTCAAGCGATCCGGTTGGCGCGCAATCAAGCTTAGCACCGGTTTTGGTGTCGACGCAGGCCGCTTCTTGCTTGGCTGGCTGACTGCTGCCGGCAAATGCGGCGCCAGAGAGCGCCAGCAGGGCGGCGAGCGTGAGGATTGCCTTCTTCATCGTCGGTCTCCGGTTCAGCTATTGAATTTCTCGTACATGTACGGCATTGCGCACAGATACGCCCTGGCCTCCCGGTGTTCAAGCAAAATCGTACGCGTACGGAGAATTGCCGAACGCTCGGCGCCGCAGCGCAGATCGGTCGGAGAAGATCCTGCAGATCGGGAGGAGCGCCGCTCTTCAGCAGTTGACCGGCGGCGTGAGCGGCGCAATCTCGTGCGCGGCGATGGCTTCGAGCATGATGTCGCCGATCCGTGTGATGAACGTCGTCTGGTCGCCGAACGGGTAGAACGGGAAGGTGATCAGCAGCGAGATGGCGCCGTGGCCGACCGCCCACAGCATGGCGGCGATGGCGCGTGGATCGCCTTTGAGCCTGCCGGCGGCAACGCAGGCTTCGACCCTCGCGATCAGCATTTTCATCGCCGGGTTGCCGCTCTCCATTTCGGCGAAGGTCTTTCCGGCTGGCGGCCTGACTTTTTCGGTCATGAAGACGGTGCGGTATTCGTTGGGATTTTCCAGCCCAAAGGCGGCGTATTCGACAAGCACCGCCTTGAGCGCCTCGATCGGGTCGTCGGCCGTATGATTTGCGATGCGCCTGGCCAAGGTCTCGAAGGCATCCTCGGCCAGCGCGAACAGGATGTCCTGCTTGTCGGCGAAATAGGAATAGACCGACATCGGCGCATAGCCAACGCGCTTGGCGAGCTTGCGGATGGTGAGGCCGTCATAGCCTTCTTCCTGGACAAGCTTGTGCGCGGCGTCGACAAGTTCGGAACGCAGTTCGGCCTTTTGTTTTTCGCGGCGCTCCTGGACGCTTAGCTGCAACTTTCCACTGCCTTATGACTGATGGCTGGATGCAGCATATATACGCTGTACGGCGTCGGGCAAGGGTGGCACGAAGCAGAAGCTTGACTGTCGTATGGCTGGCGATCGCGCTCGGCTTCGCCATGGAAGCTCTCATTCTGACCGTCAGATTTGCGGCAGGTGCCTACCCCGCGACGACGCAGGTTCTGATCGAACTGGCGCAAGGCGTGACCTGGTGGTTCTTGGTCTGTGCCGGCGTCAGCCTCGGCACGGCGCTCACCAAGGTGCGCGCCTCGCTCGGTGGCCTGATCGGTGCGATTTCGGCGCCACTGGCGATGGGCATCGCCAAAGGACGCAAAAGGTTATGGTCAGCGCGCTGGACGCGGCGGCAAAGCCGGCCATCCTGTCGCTCACGACCCTGGGTGTGCTGCGGGCGATCGAATACGGGCTGCTCGGCTGGACACTGGCGTCGCTGGCATCGAAGGAAGAACCGCGTCCGCTCCATTTCGCGCTGGCAGGCGCCCTGATAGGCGCGGTATTCGGCGGCGGCATCACGGTGCTGACCATCGAGACGGCCGCGGCAAATGACGCTGCTCTCGCAATGCCACAGGCGATCGCAACCGGCCTCAACGAGATCGTGTTCCCGATCGGTTGTTCACTGGTCGTCTACATTGCGCTGCAGGTCAGCCGTCACATGAAGTACGTCGCGGCCGAAGCTAAATAGATTTGGCACAGATAGATTTGGGCTTCTCCGCCTGACGAGAGTCAGACCGCTTCCGGCTGGCGTTCGATCAGCGTCAGCGTCAGCCAGCGCGCGGTCAGCGCCGGTTTTTTCGAGCCCTCGATCTCGATCGTCACGTCGTGCGCCGTCTGCACCCACCCCGACGGCCTGACCTTGACGTCGGCCAGCACGAAACGGGTGCGGATGCGCGAGCCGGTCTTCACCGGCGCCAGGAAGCGCAGCGAATCGAAGCCGTGATTGACGCCCATCTTGCTGTTTTCCAGCGGCGGCATGGTTTCGAAGGTCATCGCCGACAACAGCGAAAGCGACAGGAAGCCATGCGCGATGGTGCCGCCGAACGGCGTTTCGCGGCTGGCGCGTTCCGGATCGCAATGGATGAACTGATGGTCGTCGGTGGCGTCGGCGAACTGGTCGATCATGCGCTGGGTGACGACCCGCCATGGCGACACACCGACTTCCTTGCCGACGTTGGCCAGAAGCACATCGAGACTGATCGGTTCCACGCTGATGTCCTCCATCTTCACCCCCGGCATTTCACTCGCCGGATGGCGTGCGTCTCATTCCTTGAACAATGTCAGCCCGTGTTGCACCGACTGCCCGCCATCGATCGGCAGGATGGCGCCGGTGACATAGCTGCCGGCCCGGCTGCACAAATAGAGCGTTGCGCCGGCAATGTCATCCGGTGCGCCGATGCGGCCGATCGGAACGTGGTTGCCGATATGTCTTGCCTGGTCCTCGGTGCCGGTGGCGAAGGCCGTCATCCGGCTCTGGAAAGGGCCAGGCGCAAAGGCGTTGACGGTGATGCGGCGGGCGGCGAACTCGATTGCCAGGATGCGCGTCAGGTGGTGAACCGCGGCCTTCGAGGCCGAGTAGGAGTAGGCATCTTCGGCTAAAGGCTGCGTGCCCATCACCGATCCGAGGTTGATCACCCGGGCCGGGTCGGCGTCGCTGGCCGCGGCCTCGAGCAGAGGCAGCAATTCGCGCGTCAGGTGGAAGACCGAGGTGACGTTGACGCCGAACACCTTGGCCCAGGCATGGTAGGGAAAGCTTTCCAGCGGCGCGCCCCAGGAGATGCCGGCATTGTTGACCAGGATATGCAGCCGCTCGGTCCGCGCCCTGACCTCGGCCACAAGCGCCGCAATGCCGGCCTCGCTGGAGACGTCGCCGGCAAAACCTTCCGCCCGGCCGGATGCGCCAAGGCCGTTCAACTCGCCCGCTACCCTGACGCAATCCTCGCTCTTGCGCGAGGCGATCATCACCGCGGCGCCGGCCATGACCAGAGCGGTCGCCGCCATGCGGCCGATGCCGGTCGCGGCGCCGGTGACCAGCGCCGTCTTGCCGGCGACTGAGAACAGCTCGTCCAGATAGCTCATCGAATTCCTCCGTGCAGTTCACCGCGCTTTGGTTCAGGAAGCGGCTTCGCGTCGACAAGGCTAGCCGAACTTCGATCATGCTTGCCATGGGTAAAGTAGCTGGGGTGGGGCACGCTTTAGCGGCTGAATGGTTAAGCCCGAAATGCAAGGTGGTCATTCGGCCGTGACATGGGTCGGATGAATGATGCGGCCGTGCCCGTTAGCGAGCACCTTGGTAAGCTGTTCATTTCGCGCGTGAACCAGTCGTCGTTACTCCTCCGCCCCAGCCGCAGGCGGGTCTTGAGGAGTTGGGAGGTGGCCGAGCAGTGGGGCGGGACTGACATTCGTATTCGTGGACGGGGACTATGCTTTCGGGGGGAAAGCCATGGGTAAGAAACAACGCACCGTCCTGCTGGCAGCGGTTTTTGCGACTGTCTTTGGCGTCTTTTTGCTGATCCTGATCCTGCAGATGATCAGTTTTTTAGAGGACTAGACCGAAGCGAAACGCGTCCCTTTCCGGAGGGGCTCTACCGCAGGCTTTCCAGCTCGCGGATGCGTTTGGCGCCGTCGGCCTCGAGCTGCCTTGTGACGGCGCCAATCAGCGCTTCGGCAACGACGAAAAGGGCGGCGGATGAGTCCCAGGCCGAAGGCACGGCGGTGCGCCCGGCGATGACGTGGCGGGCGAAGCGGGCGATCGGCGACAGCCACTGGTCGGTAAACAGCACGATCTGCACGCCACGCTGGTTGGCCGTCTCGGCAAAGCGGACCAGGCTGTCCTGGTAGCGCCTGATGTCGAAGATCACCAGCACGTCGCGCTTACCCATGTCGATCAGTCGGTCGCGCCAGACGCTTTCCTGCCCGCCGAGGTGAAAAACGTTGGGCTGGATGATGGCGAGGTGGGCGGCCATGTAGCGCGCCAGCGGGTCGGTGAAGCGGCCACCGATCAGGAATGTCTTGCCGCGCCGGTCGGCAAGCTTGGCGACGATGTCGGCAAGCTGTTTGTCCGAGAGATGCCGGAAGGTCTCGCGCATGTTGTCGAGGGTCGCCTCCAGCATCGGCGACACGGCGCTGCTGCCCGGCGATGGCGGATTGAGCGTGCGCGAGGCCGGCGACTGCAATTGCGCCGCCAGCTCGTCTTGCAGCGTCGACTGGAATTCCGGATAGTTCTGGAAGCCGAGCCGGGCGACGAAACGCAGGATCGTGGGCGATGATACGCCGGCCGTAGCCGAGAATTCGGCGACCGTCTTCAGCCCGATCAGCGGATAGCTGGCGATCAGCGCTTGCGCTGCGCGCCGCTCGCCTGCCGGCATGGTGCCGATGCGGTCGGAGATCAGTTCGGCAATGCTGGAAACCATGTTTTTCCCCACCCTGGCCGTGCCGTTAGCGCATTATCGAAATCGCGTTTGACAAAGCCGGCCAAACTGTATGAAATCATCCGCAGGGACGCAATGAGGCAAAATACGTAACATACGATACAGCGCTCCCCGGGGACAGCAGACAATGGAGACAGCACGGCCCGCCAGCCTTGCATCGCCTGAAACCGTAAGGGTGACGAACCCCGGCGGATCGAGCCCCTTCGTGCTGACCTGCGACCACGCCTCAAATTTCCTGCCACCGGAATTCGGAACGCTCGGCCTTGCCGCCGAGGATCTTTCCCGCCACATCGCCTGGGATCCCGGCGCCTTGCCGGTGGCGCGCCGCATGGCCGAGGCGCTCGATGCGACGCTGGTCGAGACCTGCATCTCGCGGCTCGTCATCGACTGCAACCGCCCGCTCGACGCGCCGGACCTGATAGTGACGGTCAGCGCCAGCGAAAAAACCGTGGTCCCGGCCAACCAGGGACTTTCGGCCGACCAGCGGGAGGCGCGCATCGCGCTGGCGTGGCGACCGTTTCACGAGCGGATCGCAACGATCGTAGACGAGCGCCTGGCGGCCGGGCGGGAGACCAGGCTGGTCTCGATCCATTCCTTCACGCCGCTCTACAAAGGCAAAAGCCGGCCCTGGCACATCGGCATCATCCATGACGAGGACCGCCGGCTGGCGGCGCCGCTGATCGGGGCGCTGAAGCGGCTCGCCGGCGTCACCGTCGGCGTCAACGAACCCTATTCGCCGGCCGACCGGGTCTATTTCACGCTGGAACGCCATGCGCGCTCGCGCGGGCTGCCTTGCGCGATGATCGAAATCCGCAACGACGAGATCTCCGGCGCGGCCGGGCAGCGGAAATGGGCGGATCTGCTCACCGGCATTTTTCTCAATCTGGAGCCCGAGGCGGCCAATGGCCCCAGACCAAGCGCAGTCGGAAAGTCAGTTCAATCGGCCAGCTAAGAAACCAAAAGGGGACTTCAAAATGGTAGCACCGGGTTACAGTGAAGTTGATAAGAAGGAGGACCTGAAAGTTCTCCATGGAATGGGCTATGCTCAGGAACTTTCTCGAAGCATGAGCCGCTTCTCGAATTTCGCGATCTCGTTCTCGATCATCTGCATTCTCTCAGGCGGCATCAATTCCTTCGCGCAAGCGACATCGTCCATTGGTGGCGCGGGCGCTGGTATCGGCTGGATCGTCGGCTGCATGGTTTCGGGACTTTTCGCGCTCGCCATGGCCCAGATCGCCTCTGCATTTCCGACCGCGGGCGGCCTCTATCACTGGGCATCTATTCTGGGGAACCGTTTCACTGGCTGGCTGACCGCATGGCTCAACCTGCTCGGCCTGATCACCGTGCTCGGTGCGATCAACATCGGCACGGCTTTCTTTTTCGTCGGCACTTTCGGCGCAGCCTTCGGCATGACCGGCACGCCTGGTGAGATCGTCGGGTTTGTCGCCTTCATCACGGTGTTGCAGGCGCTGCTCAATCATTTCGGCATCAGGTTGACGGCTATGCTGACGGACGCCTCCGGCTTCCTGATCCTGGCAACGACAGCCGTGCTGATCGTCGCTTGCCTGGTGTTTGCGCCAGCGATCGACATCACGCGGCTGTGGACGTTCACGAACTATTCGGGCGAGGCGGGGGGCGGTGTTTTCCCGCAGTCCGATTCCATGACGTATCTCTTCCTGCTCTGCCTGCTGCTGCCGGTTTACACCATCACTGGCTATGACGCGTCGGCGCATACTTCGGAAGAAACGTTGAGGGCGGCCCACTCGGTTCCGCGGGCAATCGTTTCGTCCGTACTCTGGTCGTCGCTGATCGGCTGGGTGATGCTGTGCGCGATCGTACTGGCGATTCCGGATCTGGCGGCCGGCGCCAAGCAGGGCTGGGGCGTGTTCTTCGCCACGATGGACGCAATCTTGCCGGCGTGGCTGAAGACACTGCTCTATCTGGGCATTCTGATCGCGCAGTTCCTCTGCGGTCTGGCAACGGTCACCTCTGCCTCGCGCATGCTTTTCGCCTTTTCGCGTGACGGCGGCATGCCGGTCGGCTCGGCCTCGCTAGCCAAGGTCAGCCCGACCTGGCGCACGCCGGTCAATGCGATTTGGACGGCTGCTGTGCTCGAGGTCATCTATGTCTTTCTTGCCCAGTTCATCTCGGTCGGCGGCACGAACATCTATACCATCGTCGTCAATTCGACATTGGTGTTCCTGTTTCTGTCCTTCATTATTCCGATCGTGCTCGGCATGATGGCTTTCGGAACGGAGAAATGGCCGAACCCCGGCCCATGGAATCTCGGCGCCGGCCTGTTCAAGCTGTTTTGCATCCTGTCGGTCATCGGCATGGCGATCATCTTCTACATCGCCATCCAGCCGCCGAACGACAAAGTGCTCTATATCACCCTGGGCTTCATTGTGCTGACCGCGGTGCTTTGGTTCGGTTTCGAGAACCGCCGCTTCCAGGGTCCGCCCATCGGCGACCAGATCGCAAAGCGCCAGGCGGCGATCAAGGCAGCCGAGATAGCCGTCGGCGAAGCCGGCGCCTGACGCTCTCTGATGACCATGGCCGGCATCGTGCCGGCCATGGATTTCCGTTTCCTTTTCAAAGTGACAAGCCCGAAACGACAAGCGCTGGAGTGCCAAAGGAATGGCCGGAAATTTCTCGTTCGATCAGTTGAAGCAAGCGGTCTCCAGCGGCGAGGTCGACACGGTGCTGGCCTGCATCGTCGATATGCAGGGCCGGCTCGCGGGAAAGCGGTTCCTGGCCCGTTATTTCGTCGATTCCGCGCATGACGAGACGCATGGCTGCAACTATCTCTTGGCGGCAGACATCGATATGGAACCGGTGCCCGGCTACAAGGCGGCGAGCTGGTCGAAGGGTTATGGCGATTTCGTCATGAAGCCGGACCTTGCGACGCTGCGGCTCGTTCCGTGGCTGGAGAAGACGGCGCTGGTGATCTGCGACGTGCTCGACCACCATACCCATGACGACCTGGCGCATTCGCCGCGCGCCATGCTGAAGAAGCAGGTCAAGCGGCTGCAGGATCGCGGCTATATCGGCTATTTCGCTTCCGAGCTCGAATTCTATCTGTTCAGCGAAACCTACGATTCCGCCCGCAAGAAGCACTGGCAGGGCCTCGAGACGGCATCGCCCTACATCGGCGACTACCAGATCGGCATCACCACCAAGGAAGAAGGCGTCATGCGCCGGCTGCGCAACGAGATGGAGGCGGCCGGCATCCCGATCGAGAATTCGAAGGGCGAGTGGGGGCCAGGCCAGGAAGAGATCAATGTCCGCTACGCCGAGGCGCTCGACATGGCCGACCGCCACGTCATCCTGAAGAACGGCGCCAAGGAAATCGCCGAGTCCGAAGGCAAGGCGATCTCGTTCATGGCCAAGTACAATTACGGGCTCGCCGGCAATTCCAGCCACATCCATAATTCGCTGTGGAGCGCCGACGGCAAGACGCCGTTGTTCTACGACAAAAATGCCGAGTGGACGCTGTCGACACTCGGCCAGCAATGGGCGGCCGGCCAGCTCAAATATGCCAAGGAATTCACCTGGTTCCTGGCGCCCTACATCAATTCCTACAAGCGCTTCCAGGCCGGCACCTTTGCGCCGACCAAGATCATGTGGAGCGAGGACAACCGCACCGCCGGCTTCCGTCTTTGCGGCGAGGGCACCAAGGGCATCCGCATGGAATGCCGCATCGGCGGCGCCGATTTGAACCCCTATCTGGCTTTCGCCGCGCTGATCGCGGCCGGGCTTGCCGGCATCGATGAAAAGCTTGAACTGCAGAAGCCCTTCGTCGGTGATGCCTACCAGGCCTCGCAGCTGCCTGAAATTCCAAAGACATTGCGCGACGCCACCGCGACGCTGGCGGAATCGAAAATGCTGAGGCAGGCGCTCGGCGACGATGTGCTGGAACATTACGTCCACACGGCACACTGGGAACAGTTGGAGTACGACCGCCGGATTACGGACTGGGAACTGCACAGGGGGTTCGAGCGGTATTGACGGCGTTGCGCTTTACGCAATATTGTTGCGGTTATCGCACCAGCAACACGCAGGAGGCAGCGTTTGCCCAAAGGTAGAGCCCATGTCGACAAGGCGTGGTTCATGAGTCGAATGAACGAGCGCAAGCTCACGGTACGCAGCATGGCCGGCCGCATGAACATACACTACAGCGCCTTGTCGCGGACACTGAACGGTGAGCGGCGTATGCAGGTCGACGAGATACGCAAGATTGCTGAAATTCTCGACCGGCAGGAAAGCGAGATATTGGTGCACCTGGGAAGTTCCAATGATGCGGCGAAGCCACCGGAGCCTGATCGCCGGTCTGGTTTCAAGGAGGGGCAAGTGGATTTCGTGGACGACATGAACGGCAACAAGGAAGAGTACATCGTGCCGCCTCGGGGTGCCGATCCGTTGTTTGGATGCATGGCCGGGACGCTCACCCTGCTTCCGGACGTCGACTATACCGCGCCCGCCGATCCGGATTGGGGCAATGTCTATGACGAGTGAGGGGGTTCTGCTCGACACATGCTTCATGCTGTGGCTGTCAACGGAGCAGCCGGTCACGAGGGCTGCGGTCGAGAAGGTGACCAGCGCACGCAAAAATGGCAGCGTGATCGCCGTTTCCGTGATGTCCGCCTGGGAAATCGGCATGCTTGTAGCCAAGGGCCGGTTGCCATTCATCAAGTCACCGCTCGCATGGTTCGAACGGTTCGTGCAGACCGGGGCAGCGAGCGTCGAGGGGATCGACAGTGAGCTTTTGGTCGAGTCTTCGTTCCTGCCCGGCGTCGTTCACAACGATCCAACGGATCGGATCATCATAGCCACGGCGCGCTCGAAAGACCTCGAGATCATCACCCGCGATCGCGCAATCCTTGCCTATGGCGCGGCCGGCTTCGTCAAAACAGTGCCTTGTTGATTTGGAGACCTCCTTGGAAACCGTGAAGATAAAATCCCCCGTCGACGGTTCGATCTATGCCGAACGGCCTCTTGCCACCGACCAGGCGATCGGTGCCGCGGTCGAACGTGCCAAGGCGGCGCAGGAGAAGTGGGCTGAGACGCCGGTCGTCGAGCGCGGCAAATACATGCTTGCCATGCTGGAAGCGCTGGTCGCCATGACCGACGAGATCGTGCCGGAGATCGCCTGGCAGATGGGCCGGCCGGTGCGCTATGGCGGCGAGTTCGGCGGCGTCAGGGAACGCGTCAGCTACATGGTCGAGATCGCCGAGGCGGCCCTGAAGCCGGTCATGGCCTCCAATCCGAAGGACGGCTTTCGCCGCTATGTGAAGAAGGTGCCACTCGGCGTGGTCATGGTGATCGCGCCGTGGAACTATCCCTATCTCACCGCCGTCAACACCATCGTCCCGGCGCTGATGGCGGGCAGCGCCGTCATCCTCAAGCATGCGACACAGACATTGTTGGTCGGCGAACGGTTTCAGCAGGCGTTTGATAAGGCCGGCCTGCCCAAGGGCCTGTTCCAGAACCTCGTCCTGAACCACGCGCAGACTGAAAGGCTGCTCGGCTCCGGCAAGATCGACCATGTCAACTTCACCGGCTCGGTCGCCGGCGGCCGCGCCATCGAAAAGGCGGCGGCGGGCACCTTCATGACGCTCGGCCTCGAACTCGGCGGCAAGGATCCGGCCTATGTGCTGCCGGACGCAAAGATGGACCATGCCGTTGCCAATCTGGTCGACGGCGCCTTCTACAATTCCGGCCAGTGCTGCTGCGGCATCGAACGCGTCTATGTCCACGAGAAGGTCTACGATGAATTCGTCGAGGGCTTCATTGCCGAGACCAGGAATTACGTCGTCGGCAATCCGCTCGACCAGGCGACCACCATGGGGCCGATGGCGCAGGCGCGCTTCGCCGACCTGATCCGCGAGCAGAAGGCCGAGGCGTTGCGCAAGGGCGCCAGGGCACACATCAATATGAAGGTGGCCAACGACAGGCAAGGTTCCCCCTATCTGGCGCCGGAAGTGCTGACCCAGGTCGACCACCAGATGAGCGTCATGCGCGAGGAAAGCTTTGGCCCGATCGTCGGCATCATGAAGGTGCGCAACGACGAGGAAGCGATCGCGCTGATGAACGACAGCCCCTATGGGCTGACGGCCTCGATCTGGACGCGCGACACCGGCCATGCGGCGGCGATCGGCGATCGCGTCGAGACCGGCACCGTGTTCATGAACCGCTGCGACTATCTCGACCCGGCGCTGGTCTGGACCGGCGTCAAGGACACCGGCAAGGGCGCGGCACTGTCGGCCATCGGCTACGACAATCTGACCAGGCCGAAATCATACCATCTGCGCGAGGTGATCTAAGGTGGCGATCGACAAGCATGCGATCGCTGTTGAGGGGGAGTAATGGCGGATACACAACAATCGGCGCTGCCAGATCGTGAGGGTCCCGAGAGTATCGGCGGATGGCTTGTCCTGCCGATGCTCGGGTTGATGCTCACGCCGATACTGGGGTTGGTACAACTGCACAATTCCGACTATCTCGGCATGTTACAGAACTGGCAGGCCTACAGTTTGTCCCAAGGTGTGCTGATTCTTGCCGAATTGGTGATATCCGGCATACTAAACCTTACGGCCCCGGCCCTAATATTGTTCTTCATGTTCAAGCGCTGGCAGATATTCCCCGGCTGGTACATGATTTGGGCATTCGCGATGCCGGTATATGCCGTTCTCGATCCATGGGCTGTGCATCTGGCTTTTCCCACCGTCGTTCCAGAATTGGCCGATGCGTACGACGCAGACACCGTGGGCGGAATTTCGCGCTCGATATGGGCCGCAGTCATCTGGGTTCCGTACATGATGCGGTCGGAACGTGTGGCCAACACCTTTGTGAACTAATGACATCCAAGAGCACGAAAGCAGTCAAGAAGGTCGAAATGACAAAACTCGTTTCCAAATGGAATTACCCGACGACCGTCCGCTTCGGCGCCGGACGCATCAAGGAGCTGCCGGAGGTGCTGGCGGCGACCGGCATCAAGCGGCCGCTGTTCGTCACCGATCCGGGACTGGCCAGACTGCCGGTGGTGGCCTCGACGCTGAAGATCCTCGACGACGCCAAGGTGCCGTATGGCGTATTTTCCGAGGTCAAGCCGAACCCGGTGGATTCCAACCTGACCGCCGGCATTGCCGTGTTCAAGAAGGGCAAGCATGACGGCGTCATTGCCTTTGGCGGCGGCTCGGCGCTCGATCTCGGCAAGCTCATCGCCTTCCAGGCCGGGCAGACACGGCCGGTCTGGGATTTCGAGGACGTCGGCGACTGGTGGACACGCGCCGATGCCGATGCGATCGCGCCGATCATCGCCGTGCCGACCACGGCCGGCACCGGCTCGGAAGTCGGCCGCGCCGGCGTCATCACCAATGAAGCGACCCATACCAAGAAGGTCATCTTCCATCCAAAGCTTTTGCCGGCGATCGTCATTGCCGATCCGGAGCTGTCGGTCGGCATGCCGGGCTTCATCACAGCCGGCACCGGCATGGATGCGCTTGCCCATTGCCTCGAAGCCTATTGCGCGCCGGGCTATCACCCGATGGCCGACGGCATCGCCGTGGAAGGCATCAGGCTGGTCTTCGAAAACCTGCCGAAAGCCTATGCCAACGGCAAGGATCTGGTCGCCCGCGCCAACATGATGAGCGCCGCTGCCATGGGAGCGGCCGCCTTCCAGAAAGGGCTTGGAGCGATTCATTCGCTGTCGCATCCGATCGGCGCGCTCTACGACACCCACCATGGCATGACCAACGCCGTGTTCATGCCCTATGTGCTGGCCTTCAACCGAGAGGCGATCGAGCCGCGCATAGCCCGGCTCGCCGCCTATTGCGGCATCAAGGGCGGCTTCGACGGTTTTGCCAAGGCTGTTGTCAAGCTGCGCAAGGAGCTCAAGGTGCCGCACGCGCTGCCCGGCCTGATCAAGGGCCTCGACATGGACAAGAAGCGCAAGGGCCTGATTGCCGACATGGCGGTGGTCGACCCGACCGCCGGCGGCAACCCCGTCAAGCTGACCAAAAAGGCGGCGCTGACGCTGCTCGAAAACGCCATCGCCGGCACCGTCTGAGACAATTTTCGCATCGGAAATCGACTTGGGAAAGAGGCAAAGGAAAGGGGGAAAGATGAAAGGCAAGATCGAAACTAGTTAGCCGGAAAAAGAATCGCGAAGCGATTGCTACAGCCGGTTAAAAAGAGTTTACTTTTTCATACTGCGGGGCATCGCTTTCACAAAGTTTTCATCTGGCTGTCACACGAAAACGATACCGCATCGCAGGCGTCCAACGGCGTCAGTTCAACGGAGAGAACACATGTTCAAATTCACGGGAAAACTGCTTTCCCTTTCGGCCGTCGCCCTGATGGCGACCTCTGCCATCTCGTCGGCCCAGTCCATGGATGAACTGGTCGCCGCAGCCAAAGCTGAAGGCCAGCTCACCACCATCGCGCTGCCCCATGACTGGTGCGGCTACGGCGCGGTCATCGACGGCTTCAAGGCGAAATATCCGGAAATCACAATCAACGAACTCAACCCGGATGCCGGCTCCGGCGACGAGGTCGAGGCGATCAAGGCCAACAAGGACAACAAGGGCCCGCAAGCGCCCGACGTCATCGACGTCGGCCTGAGCTTCGGCCCGACCGCAAAGAAGGATGGCCTGATCCAGGCTTATAAAGTATCAACCTGGGACTCGATCCCGGACAGCGCCAAGGATGCCGAAGGCTTTTGGACCGGCGACTATTACGGCGTGCTTTCGTTTCTGGTGAACAAGGACCTGGTCAAGGAAGCGCCGGCCGACTGGGCCGACTTGCTGAAGCCGGAATTCGCCAATACCGTGGCGCTCGCCGGTGACCCGCGTGCTTCGAACCAGGCCATCCAGGCAGTCTATGCCGCCGGCCTTTCCGGCGGTGCGGCTGCCGGCGAAGCCGCCGGCACGGCTGGTCTCGACTTCTTCAAGAAGCTCAACGCCGCCGGCAATTTCGTGCCGGTCATCGGCAAGCCCGCGACGCTTGCCCAAGGCCAGACGCCAATCCTGGTGACCTGGGATTATAACGCGCTTGCCGGCCGCGATACGCTGAAGGGCAATCCGCCGGTCGACGTCGTCGTGCCGAAGACCGGTGTCGTCGCCGGCGTCTATGTTCAGGCGATTAGTGCCTACGCGCCGCACCCGAATGCTGCCAAGCTATGGCTGGAATATCTCTATTCCGACGAAGGCCAGATCGGCTGGCTGAAGGGCTATTGTCACCCGATCCGCTTCAACGACCTCGCCAAGAATGGCAAGCTCCCGGCTGACGTGATGGCCAAGCTGCCGCCGGCCGAGTCCTATGCAGCCGCGGTGTTCCCGACGCTCGACGAGCAGGGCAAGGCCAAGGAAGCCATCACCAAGAACTGGGATGCCGTCGTCGGCGCCAACGTCAAGTAAGACTTGAGATCAGCCGGGCGGCTTAGATCGCCGCCCGGCATACCTCCAGGACGGTAGCCGGCGCATGACCGATATCTCGTTGTCCGATCACGCTGTTGCCGGGAAGACCGCGCCTCCTGCCGACGCCCGCAGCATGAGGCTGCCGACGCAATGGCTTGGCGTTGCGCCTTTCTTCATCTTCGCCATCATGTTCTTGATCCTGCCCACGCTCTATCTGATGCTGGGCGCATTCCGGAACGATGCCGGCGAATTCACTTTCGAAAACATAGCGGCCTTGGCGCAGCCGTCGATCGTTGCCGCCTACTGGATCTCAATCAAGGTCAGCCTCGCCTCGTCGCTGATCGGTGCTTTCGCGGGACTTGCCATTGCCATCGCCATCGTCCGCGGCGGGCTGCCGGAGTGGATACGCTCGGCGACACTGACCTTTTCCGGCGTGGCCTCCAATTTTGCCGGCGTGCCGCTGGCCTTCGCCTTTCTCGCGACGCTCGGCCGGCTCGGGCTCGCCACGGTGCTGCTCAACGTCTTGGTCGGCTTCAACATTTATGCCCATGGTTTCAACATCCTGTCGTTCTGGGGCCTGACGCTGACCTATGTCTATTTCCAGATCCCGCTGATGGTGGTGATCATCGTGCCGGCGATCGATGGGCTGAAGAAGGAATGGGGCGAAGCGGCGGCAACGCTTGGCGCGACCCAGGCGCAGTTCTGGCGCATGGTCGTCATTCCGGTGATCTGGCCAAGTTTCCTCGGCACCGTCATCCTCTTGTTCGCCAACGCCTTCGGTGCCATCGCCACCGCTTACGCTCTGACCGGCTCCTCGCTTAACATCGTCCCTATCCTGCTCTACGCGCAGATCCGCGGTGACGTGCTGCACAATGCCCATCTCGGCTACGCCATCGCCTTCGGCATGATCGTCATCACTGGGCTGGCCAATGTCTTCTACATCTGGTTCAGGACGCGCTCTGAGAGGTGGCTCAAATGAAGTCCGGCAGATTCTGGGCCTGGATCGTCTTCGCGCTGGGCGCGGCCTATTTCTTCATTCCGCTGATCGCGACCGTGGAATTCTCCATGCGCATGCGGCGCGGCGCGTATTCCTTCGATGCCTATCAGGTCGTGCTCGGCGATCCCCGCTTCCAGGCGACCTTCATCTATTCGGTGGTCGCCGCCATCTTCACCATCATCCTTGGCGTGCTGGTGGTGGTGCCGGCGGCGTACTGGATTCGTCTGCGGCTGCCGCAGCTAAGGCCCGTCGTCGAGTTCATCACGCTGTTGCCGCTGGTCATCCCGGCCATCGTTATCGTCTTCGGCTACATCAGAATGTACGGGTCGAACTCACCGCTGCCGTTCCTGGCCAGCGACACAGGAGCCAATGCCTTGCTGGTCATCGGTTATGCGACACTGGCGCTGCCCTATATGTATCGCGCCGTCGACACCGGGCTTCGCACCATCGACGTGCGGACACTGACTGAGGCGGCGCAGATCCTCGGCGCCGGCTGGGGCACGATCATCGCTCGGGTCATCCTGCCGAACGTGCTGATCGCGGTGCTGTCGGGCGCCTTCCTGACCTTCGCCATCGTCATCGGTGAATTTACCATGGCCAGCCTGCTCAACCGGCCTGCTTTCGGACCCTATCTGCAGAACGTCGGCGCCAATCGCGCCTACGAGCCGGCGGCGCTTGCCATCATCGCCTTCGCCATCACCTGGGGCTGCATGTCGCTGATCCAGATCCTGTCGCGCTTCGCGCCGCGATCGGCGAACCGTCCGAACTGACCCGAAAGAAAAAGCCATGACCGAGCCATTCCTCTCAATCCAGCATGTGCGAAAATCCTTCGGCCCCATCACCGTGGTGCAGGATTTCAACCTCGACGTCGAGCCGGGCGAATTCGTCTCCTTCCTTGGCCCGTCGGGCTGCGGCAAGACGACGGTGCTGCGCATGGTCGCCGGTTTCGAAGAGCCATCCGCCGGCAAGATCGTCGTGGCCGGCAAGGACATCACCCGGCTCAAGCCCAACCAGCGCAATGTCGGCATGGTGTTCCAGGCCTATGCGCTGTTTCCGAACCTCACCGTGGCGCAGAATATCGGCTTCGGGCTGAAGGTCGCCGGTATGCCGAAGGCCGATGCCGACAGGCGCGTTGCCGAGATGCTCGACATCATCAAGCTGCCACAGATGGGCGACCGCTATCCCTATCAGCTCTCCGGCGGTCAGCAGCAGCGCATCGCGCTGGCGCGGGCGATTGCGCCCAAGCCGAAACTGCTGCTGCTCGACGAGCCGCTGTCGGCGCTCGACGCCAAGGTGCGCGTGTCACTGCGCGAGGAAATCCGCTCGATCCAGAAGAAGCTCGGCATCACCACCATCTTCGTCACCCACGACCAGGAAGAGGCGCTGTCGATCTCCGACCGCATCGCCGTCATGTATGGCGGCAAGGCCGAGCAGGTCGGCACGCCGTTCGAGATCTACAACCGGCCGGCAACCAAATTCGTCGCCAATTTCGTCGGCACGCTGAACGTGCTCGAAGGCACGGTCACCGACGCCGCTTCGGGCAAGGTGCGCGTCAACTCGCAAGAGGTCTCGCTCAAGGGCAAGCTCAACGGCTCGAAATCCGGCGACACGCTGTCGCTGGCGCTGCGGCCCGAGGCGATCTCGCTCGGCCGACACCCCGGCCGCGATTCCAGCCTTTCGGGCGAAATCGCCGAGGTGCATTTCCTCGGCTCGGTCATCCGGGTTCGCGTCGGCATCGGCGGCAGCACGGTCTCGCTCGACACGTTCAACAGTCCGGCCACACCGCCGCCGGCCGTCGGCGAAAAGGCCGAGATTTCGTTCTCGTCGGGCGACATGCTGGTGCTGCATTAGGAGAAGAGTGAATGGTGAATAGTGAATAGTGAATAGTAAGAATGCGCTTTACGCGCCGAAATTCCTCTGCAAGCAACCATTCACCATTCACCATTCACCATTCACGAGCAGCCAAAGCCGTCGCCGTTTTTGCAGTGCCAATCGCCCGGCTTCACCGCTACGATAAGGCATGGCGCTTTTTGAACTCACCCTTGTCCTGCTTCTCATCGCGGTCGCCCTGACCGCGCTGTCGCGGCGTCTGCAGATTCCCTATCCGTCATTGCTGGCGCTGGCCGGCGCCGGCATCGCCTTCCTGCCGTTTGCCCCGACCATCGAGATCGACCCAGAGCTGGCGCTCGCTCTGTTCATCGCGCCGGTTCTGCTCGACGCGGCCTATGACACGTCGCTGCGCGATCTCAACCGCTACAAGGTTTCGCTCATCCTGCTGGCGCTTGGCGCCGTCATCTTCACCACCGTGACGGTCGCGCTGGTCGGCTGGACGATGGCAGGCCTGCCCATTGCCGCGGCCATAGCGCTCGGCGCGATCGTAGCGCCGCCCGATGCGGTGGCGGCGGCGGCCGTGCTCGGACAGTTCAAGGTGCCGCACCGCATCACCGCCATCCTGGAAGGCGAGAGCCTGCTCAACGACGCCACGGCGCTGCTGATCTACAGGATGTCGGTTTCCGCAGCCGCCGGCTCCATCCTGTTGAGCAGTGCCGTTCCAATGATCCTGCTGTCGACGGTCGGCAGCCTTGCCGCAGGCTATGTGCTCGGCCGGTTGTCTCTCGCCATACTCGGCCGCATCGACGACCCGGCGAGCGGCACCGTGGTGCAATTCGCCTCAACCTTCGGCGTCTGGATCCTGGCCGACAGGATAGGGCTTTCTGCCATCATCACGATCGTCGTCTATGCCATGACGATCGCACGTACATCGCCGCGCCGCATGCCGGCAAGGAATCGTGTCAGCTCCTACTCGGTCTGGGAGACGGCGGTGTTCGTGCTCAACGTGCTGGCCTTCGTTCTGATGGGCCTGCAAGCGCGGTCGATCGTCGGTCGACTTGCCGAGCAAGGGCAAAGCGAGGCGTTCGTCTTTGCCCTGGCTGTGCTGGCCGTCGTCATCGTATCACGGCTCGTCTGGGTGCTGGGCTGCGGCGCGATCCTCAGAGCGCTGGCACGTCTGGGCGACGAGGACAGGCGGAAGGACGCACCGACATTCCGCGGCGGCGTGCTCATCGGCTGGTGCGGCATGCGCGGCCTGGTGACGCTTGCGGCAGCCTTCGCCTTGCCGGCCGACTTTCCCGGCCGTGATCCGATCGTGCTCGCCGCTTTCACGGTCGTGCTCGGCACATTGGTGCTGCAAGGCGTCAGCCTGAAACCGTTGCTGCTTCTGCTCAATCTCGACCTCGACCGGACGGTCGACCGGGAGGTGGCGCAGGCGCGCGTCGCCATCATGCAGGCGGCGCTGGACGTGCTCAGCGGCAAGACATCGAGCGCGGCCGGGGCGGTGCGAGAGCAATATGCCGCCCAGCGCGCCATCGCCGAAAACCCGGAGGATGCCCAGGCGGCGACCGAGTATGACAGATTGCGTCTTTACGCCATCAAGAGCCAGCGGGATGCGCTGGAGCGTTTGCGCATCGACGGAACGATCGGCGACGAAGCCTACCACCGCCTTGAGGAAGAAATCGACTGGTCGGAACTGGCAGCATCCCCGCCCGGTCGGTTCCAGCCGCTGACCACTTAGCATCTGGCCCAAGCTCCCTCCGCCCGGCTGCACATTGCAAGGCTGTCAGCGAACGGCTACTGCCAGCAGGAAACTGAGCCGGATAAGCAATGAAGCTGGTCAGCTATAACATCCAGTACGGCTTCGGCAGCGATGGCCGCTACGACCTGGCGCGTTGTGCCAAGGTCGTGGCCGGCGCCGACATCGTCGCCTTGCAGGAGGTGGAACGGCACTGGTTGCGCAGCAACGAGGACGACCAGCCGGAACTTCTTTCGCAATTGCTGCCCGACTATCATTGGGTCTACGGGCCGGCCTTCGACATGGATGCCAGCCACCGGCGTGAAGGCCGCATCGTCAACCGGCGGCGGCAATTCGGCACCATGGTTCTGTCTAAGCTTCCGATCGTCTGGTCGCGGCTGCATACGCTGCCGCTCAGGCGCACGCTGCGGCCGCTCAACACCCGCAATGCCGCACTCGAATGCATGATCCGCACCCCTGCCGGTCCGGTGCGGGTGCTGTCGTTGCATCTGGCGCATATCGCGGCCGAGGAGCGGCTGGAGCAGATCGACTATTTGCTGGCCGAGCATCGCCGCGCGCCGTCCGAGGGCGGCCCATGGAGCGGCGCCGACGACGAGCCGGCGCGCAACTGGAGCAATGGCGAACAGGAGCCAGAAAACCCCGTAGCGGCGATCTGGTTGGGCGACTTCAACATGGAGCCGGATAGCGCCGAGTACCGGCGCATTGTCGGCAGCGCGCCCTATCATCGCGGTGCCGCCTATCTCGACGGTTTTGTCGATGCCGCCGCCGTCGCAATGGAACCGACAGCGGATTTCCACACCCATGTGAAGACTATCGATGGCAGGCTGGCAAAGCGCCGGCTCGACCATTGCTTCGTCGGCGGCATGTTTGCCGGGCGCGTGCGCTCGGTCAGCGCCGATATCGACCAAATCGCTTCCGACCATTTTCCGCTCTGGGTCGATATCGACCTGGAGACGCCGATCGTCATCGGGACGGGCGGCGGATGAACCGCCGATGAGCCTGTTTGTCTTTTTCGCGGTGCTCGCCGCCGCTTCCATGCATGCGATCTGGAACGCGCTGGTCAAGGTCCATCTCGACCGTTTCCTGTCGATCACACTGATGACGCTCGGCATGGGTGCCGCTGCGCTGGTGACGTTGCCTTTCGTCGAGGTGCCGAAGCCGGAAGTGTGGCCATACATCCTCGCCTCGGTTGTCTTCCACATGGGCTACAGGACGTTCCTGATCGGCGCCTACAAGGCCGGCGATTTCGCCCAGACCTATCCGCTGGCGCGCGGCACCGCGCCATTGCTGGCCGCTTTGGGGGGCGTTGTGGTGGTTGCCGAGATGCCGGCGCCGCTCGCCATTCTCGGCATCCTCTTGTTGTCGGCGGGCACGCTGGTGCTGTCGTTTCGCGGCGGCGCGCATCTGGAGAAATTGAACCTGCGCGCCGTCGGCTTCGCGCTGGGCACATCGATCTTCATCGCCAGCTACACGCTGTCGGACGGCAGCGGCGCGCGGCTGGCCGCCACCGCGTCGAGTTATGCCGCCTGGCTGTTCGTCTGCGATGCGCTGTGGGCGCTGGTGCTATGCGTCGTCTTTCGCGGCCCACAGGCGCTGCCGGTGCTGGCGCGCGACTGGAAGGCCGGAATCTACACCGGCGTGCTCAGCGGCGGCGCCTACTGGATCGTGATGTGGGCGATGACCAAGGCGCCGATCGCCTCGGTGGCGTCGCTGCGCGAAACATCGATCCTGTTCGCCATGATGATCTCGGTGTTCGCGCTCGGCGAGAAGATGACGGCATGGCGAGGTGCCGCGGTGCTTAGCATCGTTGCCGGCGTCGTTGCGCTGAGAATGGGATAGTCACGCGATCTCCAGGTCAAACACCATCAGCCCGTCGGTGCCTTCGAGCGCCGCGACCAGTTTTGCGCCGGCTCGCTGATGCGCTTCATGCTCCAGATAGGCATCGCGTGCCGCAGCGTCGCGAAAGTCGATGGTGAAGCCGTGCGTGAAGCCGCGGGCGAAGGGTTCCGGGCTGGTATTGGCGCTGAATTCGACCCTGCCCATGCCGTCGATCACCGCCCGCAACGCTTCGAGATCGGCATGGATTGCCGCGCGCTCGGCGTCGGCGACATCGTTGCGAAATCTGACGAAGACACAGTGCCTGATCATTCTTTGTCCCTCATGCCGCTTGGTTGGTGGAAAACACCGCCGGCGGCAGCGGCTCGCGGCCAAGGATCAGATCGGCGCCTTTTTCGCCAACCATGATCGTCGGGGCATTGGTGTTGGAGGAGGGGATGCGCGGCATCACCGAGGCGTCGCAGACGCGCAGGCCCTCGATACCGCGCAGCCTGAGATCTGGCGTCACCACGCTCATTGCATCGTAGCCCATGCGGCAGGTGCCGACCGGGTGGTGGTCGGTCTTGGAACTGCGGCAGGCGTAGTCGAACAGCTCGTCGCCGCTCTGCAGGTCGGGTCCCGGCAATATCTCGCGCAGCACATAGGGCTGCAGCGCCTTCTGCCGCATGATCTCGCGCGCCAGCCTCAGCCCCTTGATCGACATATCGCGGTCATAGGGATCGGACCAATAGTTCGGATCGATCAGCGGGCGGTCGGCCGGATCGGCGCTGTTCAGCCGCACCGTGCCGCGCGAGTGCGGACGCAGGAAGGCCGAGTTCAGTGTCACGCCCGGATTGTTCAGCTTCTCGACGCCGGCCTCGATGCCGGAGCCGAGGCCGAGATGCAGCTGGATATCGGGAGAGGCGGCGGTCGGATCGGCGTACCAGAAGCCGCCGGTCTCGAACAGGCTGGAGGCTACCGGGCCTTTCTTCAGGAGCAGATACTGCAGGCCGGCCCAAGCCGTCCAGTGCAGCTTGGCGTAGTTGTCGTAGGTGTGATCGCCGGTGCATTCGGCGATGACGAACAGGTCGAGATGATCCTGCAGGTTGGAGCCGACGCCGGGCAGATCGTGCACCGGTGTCACGCCGACCGCCTTCAGATGGTCGGCCGGGCCGATGCCCGACTGCATCAGAAGCTTCGGCGAGCCGATAGCGCCGGACGAGACGATCACCTCGCGCTCGGCGCGCAGGATCGTTGGCTGGCCGCCCGGCCTGTCGACGATCTCGACGCCGACGGCGCGGCCCTTGTCGACGACGATGCGTGTCACCAGAACGCCGGTCCTGATGGTGAGATTCTTGCGCTCCCGGATCGGCCTGAGATAGGCGACCGAGGCGGAGGAGCGCTTCGCGTCCTTCTGCGTCAACTGATAGTAACCGACGCCCTCCTGGGCTACCCCGTTGAAGTCGGGATTGAAGGGGATGCCCATCTCCTGTCCGGCACGGAAATAGGCCTCGCAGATCGGCAGCGGCGCGATCGGGTTCGACACGCCGAGCGGGCCTTGGTCGCCGTGGAAATCGTTGGCATAACGCTGGTTGTTCTCCGCGCGCTTGAAATAGGGCAGCACGTCGCGATAGCCCCAGCCGGCAAGGCCTTCTTCCTTCTCCCAGGCGTCGTAGTCGCGGGCGTTGCCGCGCGTGTAGATCTGGGCGTTGATCGAAGAGCCGCCACCGATCACCTTGGCCTGCGTGTATCGGAAGACACGGTCCTGCATGTGCTTTTGCGGCACCGTCGACCAGCCCCAGGCGGCGATGCCCTTGGTCATCTTGGCGAAACCGGCCGGCATGTGGATCAGCGGATTCCAGTCCTTGCCGCCGGCTTCGAGCAGCAGCACCTGATGCGACGGATCTTCGCTCAGCCGGTTGGCGAGTACGCAGCCGGCCGGGCCGGCGCCGACGATGATGTAGTCGGTCATGGCGTCACCTGTTCATAGCCTCGGCACCGACAGCGCGCCGTCGACATTGATGACCGAGCCGGTCGAAAAGCCGAACTTGCCACCGGCGAGTGCTGCCACGGCGGCACCGATATCTTCGCTCTCGCCCCAGCGCATCGCCGGCACCAGCCCGCCGTCGATCAGCCCGTCATATTTGGCGGTCACACCCGTGGTCATGTCGGTGCGGATGATGCCCGGGCGCACCTCGAACACCGCGATGTTTTCGGTGGCAAGCCGCAGCGCCAGGTTCTTCACCCACATCGAAAGCCCAGCCTTGGAGATGCAGTAATCGGAACGTTCCGGCGAGGCCATGGCGGCGCTGACCGAGGTGATGGTGATGATCGATCTCGCACCATCGCTTGGCAGGCCGAGCATCGCTTTGGCGACGGCCTGGCTGAGGAATACGGTGCCGCGCAGATTGATGCCGAGCACCCGGTCGAAATTTTCGGGCTTGAGCTCGAGCAGATCGCCGCGCAGGACGGCGCCGATGCCGGCATTGTTGACCAGGCAGTCGATGCGGCCGAAGGCGCTTGTCGCGGCATCAATCAGCGCTGCGTGGCCGTCGAGGTCGGCGATGTCGCTGCTGGCATAGGCGAACTTCGCGCCGCGCCCTGTGATGTCGGCGGCGAGCCCGTCGGCGGCTTCGTCGGCAAGGTCTGAGAGGAGGATGTCGAAGCCTGCGTCGGCCAGCGCCTCGGCGCAAGCAAGGCCGATCCCGCGCGCGCCGCCGGTGACGATCGCTGCCGGGCGGCTCATGTTGCAAGCTCCGTCTTGCGGATATGATCGGCGACGCGCAGCGCCTGTGCGGCGATCGACAGCGCCGGATTGACGGCGGCCGAATTCGGCAGGAAGCCGGCATCGACGACGAACAAATTGCTGTGGTCGAAGGAGCGGCAGAACGGGTCGAGCGGCGAGGTCGCTGGATCGTTGCCCATCTTCACGGTGCCGCATTGGTGCGAGGGCGTGCGCTTGTCGAACGGCCGCGACAGGACGATCGGATAGCCGCAGGCGCGGAAATTCTCGCGCATCACCTTGGTCAGTCCGTCGAGCGACTGCATGTTGGAGCGCCGCCACTGCATGACGATGTCCTTGCCATCGACCATGATGCGGCTCTCGGCATCGGGCAGGTCCTCGCACATCAAATACCAGTCGACGGCGTGGCCGGCCATGAAATCCAGCGCGAATTTGGGCGCGCGCCTGACATTGGCCTTGAGGATGTTGCCGTCGATCTTGCCTAGAAGCTGGACGTTGCCGAGCGGTTTGCCGCCCTTGCCGTCGGATAGATAATAGTCGTTCAGCATCAGCGTCTTCTGGTAGACGGATTTGTTCCTGCGGCGCGGATCGATCGCCAGCATGGCGCTCGAATTGTGGTTCATGAAGTTGCGGCCGACCTGGTCGGAGCGGTTGGCCAGGCCTTTGCCACCGCCTCTGCCCTGAGGGGTGGGCGAGCGCAGCAGGATGGCGGCGGAATTGACTGCGCCGGCCGATAGGATGACCAGCTTCGGCGCGACTTTCTTCAGCGTACCGTTCTGTCGATAATGGACGGTGATGATCGTCCTCGCATCCGGCGATGCCTCGAGATATTCGACATGGGCGCCGGTCTCGAGCTTGATCTTCTGGTCGGCAAGGGCAGCGGCCAGCGGTCCCGTTTGGGCGTCGACCTTGCCGGGCCCGGTGTTGGGAAACGCGTCCCACGGCGTGCTGCCGTCTTTCAGCCAGGCTTCGATGTCGACGCCGAGCGGCAGCGATGCCGGGTGCAGACCGAGGCTCCTGAGCTCGGCGCGGGCACGCGCGATCGGCGGCTCGTCGGGCACCGGCCCGAAAGGGTAGGGCATCGAGTGGAACGGCTCGGTCGGGTCATCACCCAGCGCACCGCGCACGCGGAAAAGCTGCTCGGCCCTGGAATACCAGGGCTCGAATTCCTCGTAGGAAAACGGCCAGGCCGGCGAGACGCCGCCATAATGCTCCATCTCCGAAAAGTCTTCCCTGCGGTAGCGGATCAGCACCGCGCCGTAGAATTTCGAATTGCCGCCGACATAGTAGTAATTGCCCGGGTTGAACGGCGCTCCGCCGGCCTCAAGCCACATCTCCTTCGGCCGATAGTGACCATCGACGAAGATGGCTCGGGTGTCGCGTGTGTGCGGCGTTGCTGGCAGTGGTTCGCCGCGCTCCAGCATCAGGATCGAGGCGCCACCGCCGGCAAGGCCGGAGGCGATCGTGGCGCCGCCTATGCCGGAGCCGATGATGACGATGTCGGGATTTGTCATGGCCGTTAGACGATGCGTTTCTCGGTCGCCGGATCGAAGAACACCGCCTTGGTCAGGTTGAAGGCGAGCGGCGTGATCGTGCCGGGCTGGATTTTGGCATCGGCGCGCAGCCGTGCCACCACCGCCTTGCCGCCGAGATTGGTGACCGCGAACGTATCCGAGCCGGCCGGCTCGATGACCTCGATGTGACAGTCGGCGCGGGCGATGTTCGAGGCGTTGCGTTCGGCACCCTCGGGATCGGTCAGTGCTTCCGGGCGAACGCCGAAGATGATCGGTTTTCCCTGGAATGCCGACAGGCCGGCCGGCGCATTGCCCAGCGGCAGCGAGATCGGCTGGCGCGCCTCGCGCTCCATGACGACGGAGAAGCCGCTGCCGTTGCTGCCGATCGTCGCCGGGATCAGGTTCATCGCCGGCGAGCCCATGAAGTCGGCAACAAACAGGTTGACCGGATTGTTATAGATTTCGGCTGGCGTGCCGAACTGCTGCACCTCGCCGTCGCGCATCACCGCGATCTTGGTGGCCAGCGTCATCGCCTCGATCTGGTCGTGGGTGACGTAGACGATGGTGGTGCCGGTGGTGGCGTGCAGGCGCTTGATCTCGATGCGCATGTCGACACGCAGCTTGGCATCGAGATTGGACAAAGGCTCGTCGAACAGGAACAGCTTTGGATCGCGCACCAGCGCCCGGCCCATGGCGACGCGCTGGCGCTGGCCGCCGGAGAGCTGGCTTGGCTTGCGCTTCAGCAAATGGCCGATCTGCAGGACCTTCGCCACCTTGTCGATCGCCTTCTGGCGCTCGCCGGCCGGCACGCCGCGCATCTCCATGCCGAAGGCGATATTGCCGGCAACCGTCATGTTCGGATAGAGCGCGTAGCTCTGGAAGACCATGGCGATGTCGCGCTTGGAGGGGTGGAGATCGTTGATCGTGCGTCCGTCGACGCGGATTTCCCCTTCGGTGATGGTTTCCAGGCCGGCAATAGTGTTGAGCAGCGTGGACTTGCCGCAACCGGAAGGCCCGACCAGCACGAGGAAGCCGCCCTTTTCCAGGTCGAGGTCGATGCCTTTCAGGATCTCGACCGCTCCGAAACGCTTCTTCAGCCCGTCAATTTCCAGAAAAGCCATGCGATTATCCTTTGACGGCGCCGGCCATCAGGCCGCGCACGAAATAGCGGCCGGCGAGCACGTAGACGAGGAGCGTCGGCAGCGCGGCGATCATCGCCGCCGCCATGTTGACGTTGTATTCGACGACGCCGGTCGAGGTGTTGACGACATTGTTCAGCGCCACCGTCATCGGCATCACGTCGCCTGAGCCGGCATAGGCGGAAGCGAAGAGGAAGTCGTTCCAGATGTTGGTGAACTGGTAGATCACCGTCACCACGATGATCGGCAGCGAGTTGGGCAGCATGATGCGCCGGAAGATCTGGAAGAAGCTGGCGCCGTCGATCTGCGCCGCCTTCACCAGCTCGTTCGGAAACGCTTCGTAATAATTGCGGAAGAACAGGGTGGTGAAGCCGATGCCGTAGACGACGTGAACGAACACCAGGTTCACGGTCGGATTGCCGAAGCCGAAGGTGAGGCCGGTCGCGTTCTGCAGCTTGACGCCGAACCGGCCGAGGCTGCCGAGGATCGTTGCCATCGGCAAGAGGACGGACTGGAACGGAATGAAGCAGGCAAACAGCATCAGCCCGAACACCAGCGTCGCCCCGCGAAAGCGCCACTTCGTCAGCACATAGCCGTTGAGCGCGCCGAGCAGGGTCGAGATGATGACCGCCGGAACCACCATCTTGATCGAGTTCCAGAAATAACCCTTCATGCCGACGCAGGTGAGACCCGAGCAAACCTCGCTCCACGCCCTTATCCAAGGTGCGAAGGTCGGCTCCTGCGGCAGCGCCAGCATGTTGCCGTTCTGGATTTCGTCCATGGTCTTGAACGAGGTCACCAGCATGACGAACAGCGGCATCAGATAGAACAGCGCGAATAGCGCCAGCAGCCCGTAGATGACGATACGGTTGACCGTCCTGGCGCTGATACCGCCAGTGCTCTGGCGAGCAGGAGTGGCCACGGCGCTCATCGCGGCTTCTCCCGAAGCTCGGAATAGAGATAGGGAACGATGATCGCGGTGATGGTCATCAGCATGATCACGGCGCTGGCGGAGCCGACGGCCATCTCGTTGCGCTTGAAGGTGTACTCATACATGAAGTTGGACGGCAGCCAGGCCGAACCGCCCGGCCCGCCGCTGGTCAGCGCGACCACCAGATCGTAGGATTTGATGGCGAGATGCGCGAGGACGATCAAGGCGGACAGGAAGATCGGCCGCAGCAGCGGGATGACGATGCGACGGTAGAGCTGGAAGGTGGTGGCGCCGTCGATCTGCGCCGCCTTCAGGATCTCGCCGTCGATGCCGCGCAGGCCGGCCAGGAACATCGCCATGATGAAGCCCGACGCCTGCCAGACGCCGGCGATGACCACTGTGTAGATGACGAAATCCTTGTTCTTGATCCAGTCGAAATGGAAGCTCGTCCAGCCCCATTGGTGCAGCGTCTGCTCGAGGCCGAGGCCGGGGTCCAGAAACCATTTCCAGGCAACGCCGGTGACGATGAACGACAGTGCCATCGGGTAGAGGTAGATCGGCCGCAGCACACCTTCGCCGCGGATCTTCTGGTCGAGCAGGATCGCCAGGAACAGGCCGAGCGCCAGGCAGATGGAAATATAGAGGAAGCCGAAAATCCCCATATTGGTGATCGACGTGTACCAGGAGGACGGCGGATCGCTTTCGAAAGTCCAGCGCCATAGCCGCTGATAGGCGCGTGGCCCGGTGATCGCATAGGAGGGAAAGGTCTTGGAATTGGTGAAGGACAGATAGATCGTCCACAGGATGAAGCCGTAGACGAAGACGATAGTGGCGGCGAAGCTCGGCGCCAGCACGAGCTTCGGCAGCGCGTCCTGAAGGCGCGAGCGCACCGTGGCGCCCGGACGGGCATCGTGCTCCGGCGTCAGCGTGATACTGGTTTCAGCAACTGTGCTCATCTGTCCATTCCGTATGGCGGGTCCGGAATTCTGCTGTCTCGGGCTCTGCGGCACGAAAGCGTGCCGGTCGGCGCAACCGCAAAACCTCGCCGCAGGGGATCTCCCCGGCTTGCGCCGGGGAGATCATTCACATGGGCGGGTGCCTTACTTGGCGTCTTCGATCGCGCTGACCAGTTGGGTCACGGCCTCGTCCGAGGTCTTGATCTGGCCGTGCACGAATTTCGAGACGACATCCTTGTAGGCGTTGGCAACCGCGGGAGGCGCGCCATAGCCCTGCGCCAGCGAACCGAACAGCGTGCCGCCTTCATTGGCGGCCTTCAGGTCGGCCATGCCCTTCTTGCCGCAAGCGTCGAAATCGGTGTCCGGCACGTCGGTGCGGGCCGGAACAGAGCCCTTGACGACGTTGAAGGCCGACTGGAAGCTCTTCGACAGCGTGGCGGTGGCCAGGGCGATCTGGGCGGCCTTGCGGTCCTCCGGAACGTTGAACATGCCGAACATGTCGGAGTTGTAGACGACGCTGCCGTCGGTGCCCGGGAAGCGGTAGCACAGGAAGTCGGTGCCCGGGACCTTCTTGGCGGCGTTGAATTCGCCCTTGGCCCAGTCACCCATCACCTGCACCAGCGCATCGCCCTTGATGACCATGGCGGTGGCGAGGTTCCAGTCCCGGCCCGAGAAGTTCGGGTCGACATAGGTGACGAGCTTGGCGAGATTGTCGAACGACTTCTTCATCGTGTCGGACTTCAGCGACTCCTCGTCGAGGTCGTTGAAGGCCTTCTTGTAGAACTCAGGCCCGCCGGTCGACAGCACGACTGAGTCGAACATTGTCGCTTCCTGCCAGTTCTGGCCGCCCAGCGCGAGCGGGATGACGCCCGCCGCCTTGGCTTTGTCCAGCAACGCAATGAAGTCGTCGAAGGTCTTGGGCTCGGTGCCGCCGATCTTGTCCATCACCGCCTTGTTGATCCATAGCCAGTTGACCGAGTGGACGTTGACCGGAGCCGCGACCCACTTGCCGTCATAGACGGAGAATTTCTGCAGGGCCGCGGGAACGGACTTGTCCCAGCCTTCCTTTATCGCCGTCTCGGTCAGGTCGCCCATAACGCCGGCTGCGGCGTAATCGAGCACGGTATAGCCAAGCATCTGCGAGGCGGTCGGGTAGTTGCCCGCTGCCACCATCGCCTTCAGCGCGGTCATGGCGGCGTCGCCGCCGCCGCCGGCCACCGGCACGTCCTTCCAGGCAAAGCCTTCCTTGGCCAGATCCTGCTTGAGCACGTTCAGAGCGGCAGCTTCGCCGCCCGACGTCCACCAATGCAGCATCTGGACTTCCTTGACGTCCTCGGCATGGGCCGCGAACGCAACGCCCGATGCGAGAGCCGTCCCGATAAGCAGTTTGCGCAACATGTACTTCCTCCCTTGTTGAACTTACACGACCGGCGGATGCCCACCGGGTTCTTCCCAACTCAGCCGACCCACCATCCGGTGCGCTGGCCGCGATGAAACTGGATTGTCTTTTCCTCGGTATAATCCTCGACGGCGCGCTTGCCGAGTTCGCGTCCGAGACCGGACTGCTTGTAGCCGCCGAAAGGCAGTTCGGGGTAACCCTCCATGAACGTGTTCACCCAAACGGTTCCCGAACGCACATTCCGCGCCACCGACATGCAGGTATCGATGCTGGCGCTCCACACGCCCGCCGATAGACCATAGGGCGTGTTGTTGGCGATGTGCAACGCCCTTTCAATCGATTCAAAAGTCAGCACCGAGAGCACCGGACCGAACACTTCCTCGCGTGCAATGGCCATGTCTTCGGTGACGTCGCGAACGATGGTCGGATCAAGATACTGGCCGGCGCTCGAAGCAAGCTGATTGCCGCCGCTACAGATCCGGCCGCCGCCGTTTTCCGCTGCCGTCACGTAGCCGGTGACCTTGGCCATATGGTCGGCGGAGATCATCGCGCCGACCTTGGTGCGGTCGTCGAGCGGGTCGCCGACAACCACCTTGGCGGTGAGGGCTTTGACGGCGCCGAGGAACTCGTCGGCGATCGCCTCATGGACGATCAGCCGGCTGCCGGCATTGCAGCATTCGCCGGCATTGAAGAAGCCGCCGAACACCGCCGCGTCGGCGGCGGCCTCGAGGTCGGCATCGGAAAAGACGATCTGGCCGTTCTTGCCGCCGAGCTCCATCGCGACTTTCTTCAGCGAGTTGGCGGCAGACGCCATGGTCATCTTGCCGACGCGGGTGGAGCCGGTGAACGACACCATCTCGACCAGCGGATGGCTGACCATCGGTGCGCCGACATCGGCGCCCAACCCGGCAAGGATGTTGACGACGCCGTCCGGCAAGCCGGCCTGCATCAGGATCTCGCCGAGCACAAAGGTCGAGGCCGAGGTCATCTCGCTCGGCTTGACCATCGCCGTGCAGCCGGCGGCGAGCGCGAAGGGTAGTTTCTGGCTGACGATAAGGAACGGGAAATTCCACGGCGTGATGATGGAGACGACGCCGATCGGTTCGCGCAACACGACGCCGAGCATGGCATCGCCGAGATTGGCGTAGCTTTCGCCGTGAAGCGTCCGCGCAAGTGCCGCGGCATAGCGCCAGATGTCGACGGCGCCGCCGATCTCGTCGCGCGCCTGCGCAATCGGCTTGCCGGATTCCAGCGCGTCGAGCCGGGCAATCTCGTCCAGCCGCGCCTCGATCAGGTCAGCAGCCTTGAGCAAGATCGTGGCGCGTTCGGCGGCCTTCATGCGCGGCCACGGGCCGGTCTCGAAGGCCTTGTGCGCGGCCTGAACCGCAGCCTCTACGTCCGCCGCGCCGGCGTGTGCATAGCGCGAGACGGTGAAGCCGTGGCCGGGGCTGCTACGCTCCAGTGTGCGGCCGTCCTGGGCGTCGACGAACCTGCCGCCGATCAGCAGCCGGTAGCTTTTCGGCGCTGCGGCTGCCTCGGCGGGCATGGCGATGTTGAGGGGTGCGTTCATGTGATTTCCAGGTCCCTAAGATCTCGAGAACGCCGGCTTCTGCTTGGCCTTGAAAGCCTCGACGCCGGCTCTGAGATCGCTTGTCAGCGCGATGAAGCCGCTGGCCAGCGCTTCGGTCGCGGCAGCACTCTCTTCGCCCTCGGCGATGGCAATCATCAGCTTGGCGGCTTCGGTCGCGAGCGGGCCGCGCTCGGCGATCTTGCCGGCCCAGGCCTTGGCTTCGGCGAACGCCTTGCCGGTCTCGACCACCCGGTCGACAATCCCCAGAGCAAGAACCTCGGTAGCCAGAAACACCTCGCCGCCGAGCGCCATCCGCCGCACTGCCTGCGCGCCGAAGCGGCGCACGGCGCGCTGGGTGCCGGACCAGCCGGGAACGACGCCGATCGAGGTTTCGGGGAACCCCAGCTTCACCTGTGTTTCCGCCACGCGGAAGTCGCAAGCGGCCGCCAGTTCGAGCCCGCCGCCCAGCGCATGGCCGGCAAGCACGGCGATCGTCGGCTGCCGCAGCCGCGCCAGCCGGTCGAAGACGCGATGGCCGTAGCGCACCCATTGCACCTGGAAATCGGCGGCGCTCATTTCCGCCCAAGCCTCGACGTCGCCGCCGGCGCAAAAGCCCTTGCCTTCGCCGCAGACCAGCACGACGCGGACGCCGGTTGCTGTCTCGGCCTCGTCGAGTGCCGCTTCCAGCGCCCGCAGCATCGGAATATCGAGCGCGTTGAATTTCTCCGGCCGGCGCAGCGTGACAATGCCGATGGCGCCGTCGGTTTCAAAGGTTACCAGACGCTCAGCCATGTGCGCCTCCAAGCGACGCGCCGCCATTGAGCGATAGGCCGATCGGCCGGTCCCGGTAGAGCGCATCCGGCGTCACTTTCAGGTCGTTGGCGACGGCGAGCGGGATCTCGGCCTGCGCCAGCACATCGCGCTCGAGGTCGATGCCCGGCGCCAACTCGGTCACCATCAGCCCCGCAGGCGTCAGCTTCATCACGCAGCGCTCGGTGACATAGGTGATATCCTGTCCCTGCGCGACGGCACGCTTGCCCGAGAAGGAGATATGCTCGACCTCGCCGACGACTTTCTTGACCTTGCCCTCCTGGTCGATGCGGATGCCGCCACCGGCAAGCGACAACTTGGCGCCGGCATTGAAGAAACCGGAAAAGACGATCTTCTTCGCCCGCGCGGTGATGTCGACGAAGCCGCCGGCGCCGGCGGTGACATGCGGCCGCGCCGAAAGCTTCGAGACATTGACAGAGCCGTGGCGGTCGATCTGCAGGAAGGACAGCAGCGAGGCGTCGAAGCCGCCGGCCTGGAAATAGATGAACTGGTGCGGCGAAGGCATGAAGGCGTCGGCATTCGACGAGCAGCCGAACTTGAAATCGAGCAGCGGCACGCCGCCGACCGCGCCCTGTTCGATGACCCAGGTGACCTTGCCGTGCTGGCCTTCCTCGAGCAGGATGCGCGGCACATTGGCCGAGATGCCGAAGCCGATATTGACCGCCATGCCGTCGGCAAGCTCCATGGCGACGCGGCGCGCAATGACCTTCTGGACGTTCATCTCGGCGTTGCGAAAGCTCGACAGTGGCCGGAAGATCTCGCCGGAGATGGCCGGATCGTAAGGCGTCAGCGTCGTCTGCAACTGGTCGGGCGCCACCACGATATGGTCGACCAGCACGCCGGGCACGCGCACATTGTGCGGCTTCAGCGTGCCGTTCTCGACGACGCGCTTGACCTGCGCGATGACGATGCCGCCATTGTTGCGGGCGGCCAGCGCCTGTTCGAGGCCGCCGAGATAGGCACCCTCATGCTCATAGGTAAGGTTGCCGCGCTCGTCCGCCGTGGTGGCGCGGATGATCGCGACCTGCGGTACGATCGAGCGGAAATAGAGCCATTCCTCGCCGTCGAACTGCTGCACCGAAACGATCGGCTCGCTGGCGGCAGCATTCATGGCGCAACCCTGATGGCGCGGGTCGGCAAAGGTATCGAGCCCGACCTTGGTCAGCACGCCGGGGCGCTTGGCCGCGGCCTCGCGATGCATGTCGAACAGGATGCCGGACGGCACGTTATAGGCGGCGACCGTATTGGCGCCGATCATCTTCCAGATCTGCGGCGGTTCGGAAGATGACGGCCCGGACGGATAGGAGCCGCACAAAGTGCGCTTCAACAGGCCGGGCTTGGCTAGATGGTCGATGCCCTTGATGCCGTACATGTCACCGGCGGCGATCGGGTGCAGCGTCGTAATGTCCTTGGGATGGCCGTCGGCGTCGAAGCGCTCGCCGATCGCGGCAAGCACCGCATCCGGGCAGCCGAGGCCGCTCGACGACGACACGGAAACGACCACGCCATCCCTAATCAGGCCGGCAGCCTCAGCCGCGGAAACGAGCTTGCTCACGCTGCGCTCCCGAGCTTCGGGTCGATGGCAACGGCCTTGCCGGACCTGGCCGATTGCAATGCCGCTTCGGCTGATGTCAGCGACCAGACGCCGTCCTCGCCGGTGGCGGAAGGCTGGCCCTCGCCGCGGATCGCCGCGTGGAATTGGCGCAGCGAACGGGCATAGAGGTCTTCGCGGTCGAAGCTCAATTCCTCCTCACCCTGTGCCGTGCGAAGCAACACCGAGCCGAGCGGGTTCTGCGTCATCACATCCTTGGCGATCAGCGAGCCTTCGCTGCCATGCACCTCGAAGCCGGTGCCGGCGAATTTGGTGGTGAAGCCCTCATGCGATTGGGCAATGATCCCCGATCCGAAGCGCCAGAGGCACATGGCGCCGTCTTCCAGCCCGCCGGCGGCCATGCCGGCCGACTGCGTCAATGCCGCGATCTCGACGGGATCGTCGCTGAGCACGAAGCGCAGCGTGTCGGCATCGTGGACGGTGATGTCGAGCACCACGCCGCCGCCGGCGTCCGGCCTGGTGATGCGCCAGCCCTGCAGGTTTTCCGGCAGATAGACGGAGTGGAAGACGCGCGCGGCGATCGGCCTGCCGATGCGGCCGGCAGCGATCGCTTCGCGCATCGCCCGATGCGAGCCGGCATTGCGCAGATGGTGATTGGTGCCGAGCACGACGCCGGCGGCCCTGGCCGCCGCGACCATCTTGCGCGCGTCGGCGCTGGTCAGCGCCAGTGGTTTTTCGCAAAGCACATGCTTTCCCGCCTCGATGGCGGCGAGTGCCTGTTCGAGATGCAATTCGTTGGTGGTCGAGATGTAGACGGCGTCGATATCGGATTTGAGCAGGGCGTCGAGCGTCGAGATCGCCGCCGGAATGCGGTTTTCACTGGCGTAAGTGGCGGCGCGCTCCGGGCTGGAGCTCATCACCGCGGCGATCTCGCCGTCCTTCTGCGCGCGGATGGCGCCGATCATGAACTGTCTTGCGATCGTGCTGGCGCCGATCAGCCCCCAACTGACGGTCATGCCGCGTCTCCCATTCCTGCGCAGCCATGCTCCTTGCGATCGGGGCCGCAGCTTTCCCTGACCACGAGGTTGACGGCGCCGATATGATCCTCGGCGCGCGTGGTGCGCGATTGGATCATCTTCAGCACGACATGGGCGGCGCGCTCGCCGAGACCGGCGGTGTTCACCGCGACGCTGGTCAGCGCAGGCATATAGTGCTCGGCCTCGGCGACGTCGTCGAAGCCGACGACGGCAAAGTCCGCGCCGGGTTCCAGGCCGCGCTTGCGCAGCCCCAGCAAGACGCCGAAGGCGACCGCATCGTTGAAGCAAAGGGCCGCGGTCGGCGGCGCGGCCATGGCAAGTGCGGTATCCAGGCAGGCAATACCGCCCTTGCGGCTGGTTTCGCCCTCGAAGACCAGCCTGTCGGCCAGCGCGATGCCGAGCGCTTCACAGGCCTCGCGAAAGCCGCCCAGGCGCTCGTGATAGACGACAAGGTCGGACGAGCCGCCGAAGAAGGCCAGCCGGCGATGGCCCTTGCCGATCAGATGGGCGGTGGCGAGATAGGCGCCGCGATGATTGTCGGGCGTGATCACCGGGATACGGCTTTCGGGAAGCCGGCGCATGACGAAGACGACCGGAACGCCTGCGGTCTCAAGGCGACGGAACGCGCCAGGCGTGGTGCCGCGCGCCGGCGACACGACGAGCCCGGCGACACCCTGCTCCATCAACGATTTCAGAACCTCTTCCTGGCGCACCGGGTTTTCAGCCGTATTGGCGATGAAAGGCACGACGCCGGCCGACTGGAAGACGCGCTCCATGCCGACCGCGAGCTCGGCGAAAAACGGATTGGTGAGATCGTTGATGACCATGCCGATGACGTTGGAATGGGCCTTGCGCAGATTGGCGGCGCCGCGGTTGTAGACATAGCCGACGTCCTCGATCGCCTTGCGCACCTTGAGCGCGGTTTCGGGCCGGATCAGCCCGCTGCCTTGCAGCACCAGCGATACCGTCGATTTGGACACGCCCGCCTCACGGGCTATGTCGAGTATCGTTGCCTTGGCCCGGCTGGCCATCCAGATCTGTCCTCCCGGTGGTTTCTTGTGCGATTTTATTGGAACGATCTAATCCCTGGGGCGCATTTGAGTCAATCGCGTTTTTGCGAACCCGGGAAAAATGCGGCTCGGTGGCGCAATCCGCCGGCAAGCAGGGCTTTCGGCTGCTGCGATGCAGCAATTTTCGCTGCACGAGGCAGGGGGCAAAATATCTTGATTTGTTGGAACGTTCCATTTAATAGGCGTTGGTAAGGGAGAGAGCCATGGACATCACCTTGCCCGGGGAAGGCGCCGGCCGTGTCCGCTGCCGGCTTATCGGCCAGCCGGTGCAGCCTGTGGCCGGCGCTCGCTTCTCGCGCATCGCCTACGCCGCCGCCCATGTAGTTGCCGATCCCCTCGCCATGACCGATCCGTGGTCGAGGCCCGCGGTCGACTGGGACAAGACGATGGCGTTTCGCCATCACCTCTGGCGGCTTGGCTTCCGTGTCGCCGAAGCGATGGACACCTCTCAGCGCGGCATGGGTTTCGACTGGGCGAATGCCAAGGAATTGATCCGCCGCTCGATCGCCGAGGCGCGCAGCGTCGAAGGCGCCGATCTTGCGTCGGGCGCCGGCACCGACCATCTGGCGCCGGGGGGCGCCAGATGGCTAGACGATGTCATCGCGGCCTATGAAGAACAGCTCGGCTTCATCGAAGGGCTTGGTGGCAAGGCGATCATGATGGCCAGCCGGGCGCTGGCGGCGGTCGCCAAAGGCCCCGACGACTATATCGGCGTCTACGACCGCATCCTGTCCCAGGCCTCCGGCAAGGTCATCCTGCACTGGCTGGGCGACATGTTCGACCCGGCGCTGAAAGGCTACTGGGGCAGCAGCGACTTCGAAACTGCGCTGGAGACAGTGGTCGCGATCATCGAACGCCATGCCGGCAAGGTCGAAGGCATAAAGATATCGCTGCTCGATGCCGGCAAGGAGATTGCGCTCAGGGACCGGCTGCCTGAGGGCGTGCTGATGTTCACCGGCGACGATTTCAATTACCCCGAGCTGATCGCCGGCGACGGCGACAGACATTCGCACGCGCTGCTCGGCATTTTCGATGCCATCGCGCCGGTCGCCAATGCGGCGCTGGCAAAGCTGGCCGACGGCGACCGCGCGGGCTACGACGCGCTGATGGCCCCGACAGTGCCGCTGTCGCGCAAGATCTTCGAGGCGCCGACCGAATACTACAAGGCCGGCATCGTCTTCATGGCATGGCTGAACGGCCACCAGGAGCATTTTTCGATGGTCGGCGGCATGCAATCGGCACGCGGCATCCGTCACTATGCCGATGTCTTTCGCCTTGCCGACCAGGCAGGGTTGCTGGCCGACCCCGAACTCGCGATTGCCAGAATGACAAGCCTCTGCGCGGTAGCAGGCATCTGATCGCAAACGCTGTCCGATCCAAAGTCAGGTTCGGTAGCTTGCGATTTGCCTTGTCTGGGCAAATCTGTATGCGGTATGCGTCTGGCAACAGAGAAGCCGATCCGGCGCTCCGCCGGCCAACTGGCATAGCTGCCGTTCTGCATTGGGGTAAGCTGATGACCTTCGACCTTCAGGGCAAGCGCGTTTTCGTGGCCGGACATCGCGGCATGGTCGGCTCGGCCATCCTGCGCAGATTGGCCGACGAGGATTGCGAAGTCCTGACCGCCTCGCGCGCCGAGCTCGATCTTCTCGACCAGGCCGGCGTGCGGCGCTGGATGGCCGACCGCAAGCCGGATGCAGTGGTGATGGCGGCGGCCAAGGTCGGCGGTATCCTGGCCAACAACAGGCTTCCGGTCGATTTTCTGCAGGACAATCTCGTCATGCAAAACAATGTCATCGACAGCGCCTTCCGCAACGAGGTGCAGAAGCTGCTGTTTCTCGGTTCATCCTGCATCTATCCCAAATTCGCGGCGCAGCCGATCTCCGAGGACGCCTTGCTGACCGGGCCGCTCGAGCCCACCAACGAATGGTATGCGATCGCCAAGATCGCCGGGCTGAAACTGTGCCAGGCCTATCGGCGCCAGTACGGCGTCGACTACATCTCGGCGATGCCGACCAATCTCTACGGTCCGGGCGACAATTTCGACCTCAATTCCAGCCATGTCGTGCCCGCTCTGATGCGCAAGGCGCACGAGGCCAGGCGCGCCAGCCGCAAGAGCCTGGAGGTGTGGGGATCAGGCACGCCGATGCGTGAATTCCTGCATGTCGACGACGCCGCCGACGCGCTGGTCTGGTTGCTGAAGAATTATTCGGGCGACAGCCACATCAATGTCGGCTCGGGAGAAGACATCACCATTGCCGATCTTGCCCGCACCATCGTGTCGGTCGCTGGCGCCGATGCTGCGATAACGTTCGATGCGACGAAGCCGGACGGCACGCCGCGCAAGCTGATGGACGTGTCGCGTCTGTTCGCCACCGGCTGGCGCCCGCGCTACTCGCTGCGCAGCGGATTGGAACAGACCTATGCCTGGTTTCTGGAGCACGTCGAGACCGGCGATCTGCGCCTCGGTGCGGCCTGAGGCTGGAATTGGCCGGGAACGTCAGTCGACGAAAAATACCGACGCCAATTGAGGGACTATCTGGATGGTGGGCGTGACAGGGATTGAACCTGTGACCCCTGCAATGTCAATGCAGTGCTCTCCCGCTGAGCTACACGCCCATCCGAAGCCGCGCATACACCATTTTTGGTTCGGCACGTCAATAGCGGGAAAAGCGAAAGAATGGCTGGCTTGCCGGGTCGGTCAAGACGCGAGAAAAAACGCGTCAGGCGGCCTGCAGCATCTTTTCGACTTCGTTGACGAGGTCGCGCAGGTGGAACGGCTTCGATAGCACCTTGGCGTCTTTCGGCGCCTTGGAATCAGGGTTCAGCGCGACGGCGGCGAAGCCGGTGATGAACATCACCTTGAGGTCGGGATCGATCTCCGTGGCGCGACGGGCGAGCTCGATGCCATCCATCTCGGGCATGACGATGTCGGTCAAAAGTAGCGAAAAAGGTTCCTCGCGCAGCCGCTCATAGGCACTGGCGCCATTGTCGAAATCGCTGACCTGATAACCGGCGCGCTCCAGCGCCTTGACGAGGAACCGGCGCATGTCGTCGTCGTCTTCCGCCAGCAGAATGCGTGCCATCTTGTCCCGTCCGAATCACCCAACCGACAATGCCGTGCGGCAAGCCCGTTAACCATGCTGTATATGAGGAGGCGACGGTAAACATCAAGTGAACGTTGGGCGCACAATCCTGTTTTGGCTTGCGCTTCGGCGGCTGGACATGCGGGCGGCGAGGTGGCACTTTCCTATCATGATGCATTGGTATTTCCGGGTTCGTTCAAATTGAAAACGGCAGCCGAGGATTTTTCGGTCGTTCCACCCTTCGAAATCCGATCGGGCGCCGAACAGCGCGTTCCCTTCCTCTTCAACTCGCCGCATAGCGGCCGCTACTATCCGGACCGGTTCATGGCTATGGCCAAGCTGGACCGCAACGCCATCCGCCGCTCAGAGGACTGCTATGTCGAGGAATTGTTCGGCGGCGCCGTCGCGCTCGGAGCGCCGATGCTGGCGGCAAACTTCCCGCGCGCCTATCTCGACGTCAATCGGGAGCCGTGGGAACTCGACCCGCGCATGTTCGCCGAACCGGTGCCGTCATTCTGCAACATCCGCTCGGCGCGGGTGGCTGGCGGGCTCGGCACCGTGCCCAAGGTGGTCGGCGAGGGGCTCGACATCTATTCCGGCCGCTTGCCGCTGGCGGAAGCCGTGGCGCGCATCGAAGCGGTCTACAAGCCCTATCACGAGACGCTGAAACGGCTTTTGACCAGAACCCATGCGCGCTTCGGCTACGCCGTGCTGATTGACTGCCACTCGATGCCGGCAAGCATAAGGGTCGGCGACAGCGGATTGCGGCCGGATTTCATCGTCGGCGACCGTTTCGGCATCTCGGCCGCGGCGGCGTTGACCGAGACGGCGATCGGCCTGCTCACCGGCATGGGCTACAGCGTCGCCCACAACAAGCCCTATGCCGGAGGCTTCATTACCGAGCACTATGGCCGCCCCGTGCGCCATCTGCATGCGCTGCAGATCGAGGTCAATCGCGGGCTCTACATGAATGAGCGGACGTTCCAGAGATCGGCTGGTTTCGACGCACTGGCCGACGATCTGGCGCGGTTTTCGGCCGAACTGATGGCGATGCCCGATCACAATTTCATGGATCTGCCGCTGGCCGCCGAATAGCCGCGGAATCGCGGTACCCGCCGCTCATGCGGCAGCGTAAAAAAAGACCGCATCGTTTGCACGACACGGTCGAAGTCTAGGGAGGAAACGCCCAAGGAGGGCATGGACAGGAACCCCTGTCCGAGAACAAACGTATTGTGCGCTGCACAAATGTCAAGGCGCGTTCCGGCTTTTTTAATTCACTGTGAAGTGGAAATTGCATTTCCATGACGGCGGCGTTGCATTCGAGCAACAGTTGGCGCCATGCGAAAGGCTCCGAACGCCTTTGTTTCGGCATAAATCCGTAGGCAAACGGGTATCTCCAAACATGCTGGAGCGGGAGAATCAGTTGGACATCAGCATCGAGTTCATGCGGCGCATTGCGCGTGCCGCCGCAGCCGAGACCTTGCCGCGCTTCCGCAACCAGGGCGCGGTCACCAACAAGGAGCGCGGCAGCTTCGACCCGGTCACCGAGGCCGACCGCGAGGCCGAGCGCGCCATCCGGGCGCTGATATCAGCGCAGTACCCCGATCACGGCATTCTCGGCGAGGAACATGGCGGCGAAAACATCTCCAGCCGGCATGTCTGGGTGATCGATCCGATCGACGGCACGCGCGCCTTCATTTCCGGCCTGCCGGTATGGGGCACGCTGGTCGGACTGACGGTCGACGGCAATGCGGTCGCCGGCATGATGTCGCAGCCCTTCACCGGCGAGCTGTTCTACGCCAATGCCTCCGGCTCGCATTATGAAGGTCCCGGTGGCCCGCGAAGACTCGCGACGCGCAAGACGACGAATCTCGCCGAGGCGACGCTGTTCACCACCACGCCGGCGCTGTTCAAGGGAGACGCGCGCCTGCGCTACGACCTGTTCGAGCAACAGGTCCAACTCGCCCGCTACGGCACCGACTGCTATGCTTTCGCCATGGTGGCGGCGGGCAGCGTCGATATCGTCGCCGATCCCGGATTGAAGCCCTACGACATCGTCGCGCTGATCCCGATCATCGAGAAGGCGGGCGGCGTTGTCACCACTTTCGAAGGCGGGCCGGCGGAAGAGGGCGGCGACATCCTGGCGGCGGCGACACCGGAGCTGCACGCAGCAGCAATGGCGGCGCTGCGCGGCTGAGATTGGGCATACTGCCCAGGCGAGATCGTTGCCATACCTCCTGACAGGATGATGTCAGTTGGCATGCGCTATGGAACGCTGTCAGCCGGGAGGATCATAGATGCCGACGCAGCCAGCAGCCAGCCATTCCGATGCTCCGGCGGACGGGCGGGCCGATTTCGATTTCTTCTTCGGGCGCTGGACCGTCGGCCATCGAAGATTGCAGAAGCGGCTGCAGGGCGACGGCAACTGGGATGTGTTTGGCGGCACGTGTGACGTGCGGCCGATCCTTGGCGGCCTCGGCAATATCGACGACAATTGGATTGAATTGCCCGACGGGCCCTATCGCGCCGCCACCCTGCGGACCTTCGACCCGGCGGCGAGGCAATGGTCGATCTGGTGGATCGACGGCCGCAATCCGTCGACCATCGATGTTCCGATGCGCGGCACTTTCGTGGCGGACGTCGGCACGTTCCTGTGTGAAGACGTCTTCGACGGCCAGCCGATCCAGGTTCGCTTCCTGTGGTCGCGGATCACGGACAGATCGGCACGCTGGGAGCAGGCTTTTTCGCCGGACGGCGGCAAGACATGGGAGACCAACTGGATCATGGATTTTGCCCGCACGAACTGAAGCCGGACAAGGTATGTGGCTCAGACGTCGCCGGTTCCGGGGATGAAGGCATCGAATGCCGCAAACAACTGCTCGCGATAGAGGTCGGCTTCCTGGAGGATCTCATGGCGGGCGCCGTCGATCATCACTAGCGAGCCGACGCGCAGACGTCTCGCATAGGCTTCGACTGCCCTGGTCGAGACGACCTGGTCGGCGCCGGCGGCGATCATCAGCAAGGGCACGTGGATCTTGGCCATGAAATCGGGGTCGCTGACGATCAAGGATGCCTCGGTGGCCGCCTTCAGCCAGCGGATCGTTGGTCCGCCGAGCGCCAGCTGCGGATAGGTTTCGTAGATCAGCGTGTTGCGCCGATAGCGTTCCGGGTCGCTGGTCAGCTTGTTTATGGCGAAGGGCACCGATTCCTTGGGCCGCGGCCCCCATGCGGCATAGAGTCGGCCAAGGCCGAGAAGGCAGAACAGCGAACAGGTGCGGCGAACGGTTTTTATCGAAACCGGCAGGTCGGGCACGGTGAAGAATGGTGCGATCAGCACCATGCGGCGCACGCGGTTCGCCATTGAGCGCGCGGCGAGCAGCGCGATCACCGCGCCGGCCGAATGGGCCAGTATGTAGTAGGGTCCTCGGCAATCGGGCAGCACGATCTCTTCGAAGAACTGCTCCAGATCGCCGGTATAGTCGAAGAAGCTCTGGACGTAGCCGCGCTGTCGGTCGCCGATCATCCGGTCGGAAGCGCCCTGGCCGCGCCAGTCGAGGGTTGCCACGCCAAAACCCCGGTCGGCAAGGTTGCGAATGGTCTCGAAATACTTCTCGATGCATTCGTTGCGGCCGGTCAGGACGACCACGGTGCCCTTCATCGGACGGCTAACCGCGGCAAACAGACCATAGCGGATCTTCTTGCCGTCGCGCGTGGTGAAGAAGCCGCCGGCTGCGTTTTCCGGCAGCGGATTGCCTGGAGTCTCATGGAAAGGCGGCGTCTGGTGGAAGAGATCGGTCATACGGTGTTTGGTTTGGGATCGGTGCCGGCATGGGCGCAAGTTAGGCATAGACGCCCATGCGCCAAAAGCAAAGGAATTCGGGACGCCGGAGGTCGACCGAGGCAGCGGAGAAATAAGGCCGGAAGCAGCCTTGGGCGTACTTCCGGCCTCTGTCGACCCGGGAGGAAGGGACGTTACACCCGGTTCGGCCTCGTCGTGTCGCCTTTTCCGGCGACCTGTTCGTGATCTCGAGAACAGTTTTAGTGCCGCCTGGCTGAACGCTCGCCGAAGCCACGGTTCATCTGCCGTTCATCGGCATCGGGACGTGGGCCGGGACCGGTCCCGTTCGGACGCGGGAAAATCTTGAAATGCCGTCGCCGGCTTCCCAAATTTGTCATGCGGTCGCCAATGTCGGGGCCGCTGGCCAATCCGGAACGCCGTCACGGGTTTCGCACCGGCCATACGCAACCTTGTTGCTCAACAGGAGAACACACCATGCGTCACGTTGATTTTTCCCCGCTCTACCGTTCGACCGTCGGTTTTGACCGGTTGTTCACCATGCTCGATTCGCTTGCGCAGCCGGAAGGCCAGACGTATCCGCCTTACAACATCGAGCGCACGGGCGAGGATGCCTATCGCATCTCGATGGCTGTGGCCGGCTTCTCGGAAGATGAGATTTCGATCGAAGCTCACCGCAATGTGCTGACCGTCAAGGGTGAGCGCAAGGAGGAAGGCAATGGCGAAGGCTCCGAACTGCTCTATCGCGGTATCGCCAGTCGAGCCTTCGAGCGCCGCTTCCAGCTTGCCGATCACGTCGAGGTTGTCGGCGCCGCGCTGAAGAACGGCCTGCTCTTCGTCGACCTCAAGCGCAACATCCCCGAAGAGCTGAAGCCGCGCAAGATCGCGATCACCTCGGCTCCGGCCAAGGCCAAGCAGATCGAGGCCAAGACTGCCGCCTAAGCCAGGCAGCTAAACTCCGGGACGCCAACTCCCCGGGAAGAAAGGGCGGTGCAGCAATGCGCCGCTCTTTTGCTGGTGGGCAAGGCTTGCTATCCGGCGAGCAGGTAGCCGAAACGGTCGACCTCGTCGGGCGTGGTCGCGAAGCTGGTGACAAAGCGATAGAGCGCTTCGTCTTCGCCAATGTAGCCGTCGTAGCCGAGCGGCCTGTGCCAGTCGTGGAAGGCCGCCCCTGCCGCTTGCATTCTTTCGGCCTCGGCCTTTTTCATGACTGCGAAGACCTCGTTCGCCTGCGGCAGCCAGGCCAGCCGGGCCGAAGGGGAATCTTCTATCGCCGCGGCAAGCCGTGCCGCCATCGCATTGGCGTGCCGTGCTGTGTCGAGCCATAGCCCACCCCTGAAATAAGCATCGAATTGCGCGGCGATGAAGCGCGATTTCGAGAACAGCTGGGCCGCGCGCTTGCGCAAAAAGGCCAATTCCTTGGCTCGCTCGAGGTCGAACAGCACGATCGCCTCGGCGCACCAACAGCCATTCTTGGTGCCGCCAAAGGAGAGGATGTCGACACCGTGCTTCCAGGTCATTTCGGCCGGCGTCGTTTCCAGCGCGACGAGCGCATTGGCAAAGCGGGCCCCATCCATGTGCAGCGGCAATCCGTGCTGCTTTGCGATCGCCGAAATCCTGGCGATTTCGTTCAGCGTGTAGACGGTGCCGACTTCGGTCGACTGGGTGATCGAAACGGCAACCGGCCGCCCGGAATGGACGTTTTCGGGTGCGAAACGGTCCACCGCCCGTTCCAGATTGCCGGCATCGATCCTGCCGAGTGCGCCTTCGACTGTATAAAGCCGCGAACCGCCGGTGAAATATTCCGGTGCACCGCATTCGTCCTCGATGACGTGCGATTCGCGATGGCAGAAGGAAATGCCGCCTGGCTTGTTATAGGTAGTCAGCGACAGCGAATTGGCAGCGGTGCCGGTGGCGACGAAAAACACCGCGACCTCGCATTCGAAGATTTCATTGAAGCGCTGGTAAACGGCCTTGTCGAGGGCACCGTCGCCATAGGCGGTGGAGAAGCCGTCGGCATGGCCCGACAGGCCGGCAGCGATACGGGGATGGGCGCCTGCCCAATTGTCGGAAGCGAAAATCATGCGTCTGCCTATGCTGGGGAAATCGATGCGAGCTTGGCCGCTTTCGCATGCCGGCCGCAAGTGGCAGATGCCGAAAATCCGCTAAAGCCAGCGAAACGCATGAGCGTAGATGCAGCGACTGAAGGCTACGCTGACACGGCGTTCCGCGCAATTTTCTGTCGCGAAAGCCTCAAGAATTTTGTGAATCGGTCTTGTGTGCATCCAAAATTTCTGTCATAAAAATTTAGGACAGTAGTGCTGTCTTATTTTGTCGCACAAAACTGGCCGCATTGGCATATGATTGCGCCTCTGCGGCATTGCCGCGAGCGACAGCTAGACAGCCTGGCTCCGGCCTGTACGAATACCATATGCGAACGATGCGGAAAGCCGCACGGTCGGCAAGAATTTCGCAAGACGTGCCGCAAGATTGAAAGGGGAGCCACGCGCTTCCCGACGGAAACCAGCGCCCGAAGGGGACGGAACGGAGGACAGGACGATGACGGACATGACGCCATCTGCGACGAAGGCCGCGCAGACGAAAGCGGCAGCCGTCAAAAATCCGTCCCTGACCAATATTGGGCGAACCAGCACCGGCTATGCCGCGCACGGCCTCTATGATCCGCGCAACGAGCATGATGCCTGCGGCGTCGGCTTCATCGTCAACATGAAGGGCGTGAAGTCGCACCAGATCGTCGAGGACGGCCTTGCCGTGCTCGAAAACCTGACGCATCGCGGCGCCGTCGGCGCCGATCCGCTGATGGGCGACGGCGCCGGCGTGCTGGTGCAGCTGCCGGACCGCTTCTTCCGCGAGGAGATGGCCAAGCAAGGGGTCGAACTGCCGAAGCCCGGCCACTATGCCGTCGGCCATGTGTTCATGCCGCGCGACCCGGAGCTGCAGGCGCATATCGAAGGCATCATCGCCGAGGTGGCGCAACTCGAGGGCCAGCCGCTGCTCGGCTTTCGCGACGTGCCGGTCGATAATTCGTCGCTGTCCAAGGCGCCCGACATCGCCGCTTCCGAGCCGGTGCACCGGCAGGTATTCCTGGGCCGCGGCGCCGAGATCGAGAACGACGACGATTACGAGCGGCGGCTCTACATCCTGCGCAAGGTCATTTCCGGCCGTATCCACGAGGAGACCAAAGGCGTCGACAACGGCTTCTATGTCGTCTCGATGTCGTCGCGGACCATCGTCTACAAGGGCATGTTCCTGGCCTATCAGGTCGGCGCCTACTACAAGGACCTCACCGACCCGCGTTTCGAGACGGCGCTGATCCTGGTCCACCAGCGCTTCTCGACCAACACGTTCCCGTCGTGGAAGCTGGCGCATCCCTACCGCATGGTCGCCCACAATGGCGAGATCAATACGCTGCGCGGCAACGTCAACTGGATGGCGGCGCGGCAGGCCTCGGTCGATTCCGAACTGTTCGGCAACGACATCTCGAAGCTGTGGCCGATCTCCTATGAAGGGCAGTCCGACACCGCCTGCTTCGACAATGCACTCGAATTCCTGACGCAGGGCGGCTATTCGCTCGCCCACGCCATGATGATGCTGATCCCGGAAGCCTGGGCCGGCAACAAGCTGATGGGTCAGGACCGCAAGGCCTTCTACGAGTATCACGCAGCCCTGATGGAGCCGTGGGACGGGCCAGCGGCGGTTGCCTTCACCGACGGCCGCCAGATCGGTGCCACGCTCGACCGCAACGGGCTGCGGCCGGCGCGCTACATCGTCACCGATGACGACCGCGTCATCATGGCCTCGGAAGCCGGCGTGCTGCCGGTGCCGGAGGAAAGGATCGTCAAGAAGTGGCGGCTGCAGCCCGGCCGCATGCTGCTGATCGACCTGGACAAGGGCCGCATCGTTTCCGACGAGGAGATCAAGTCGGAGATCGCGACCAGGCACCCCTACAAGAGCTGGCTCGCCAACACACAGCTCATCCTCGAGGATCTGAACCCGGTCGAGCCGCGCGCCCTGCGCAGGGATGTCTCACTGCTCGACCGCCAGCAGGCGTTTGGCTACACCCAGGAGGACACCAAGCTGTTGATGTCGCCGATGGCGACCACCGGCCAGGAAGCGGTCGGCTCGATGGGTACCGACACGCCGATTTCGGCAATGTCGGACAGATCGAAGCTGCTCTACACCTATTTCAAGCAGAATTTCGCACAGGTCACCAATCCGCCGATCGACCCGATCCGCGAGGAGCTGGTGATGAGCCTGGTGTCCTTCATCGGGCCGCGGCCCAACATCTTCGATCTTGTCGGCAATTCGCGCCGCAAGCGGCTCGAAGTGCGCCAACCGATCCTGACCAATGGCGATCTGGAGAAGCTGCGCTCCGTCGGCCACACCGAAGACCGTTTCGACACCAAGACGATCGACATCACTTACGGTTCGAATGAAGGCGCGGCCGGCATGCAGGGCGCCATCGACCGGCTATGCGAGCGCGCCGAGGCGGCGGTCGCCGGCGGCTACAACATCATCATCCTGTCGGACCGTCAGCTCGGCCCGGACCGCATCGCCATTCCGGCACTGCTGGCGACTGCGGCCGTGCACCATCATTTGATCCGCAAGGGATTGCGCACGTCGGTTGGGCTCGTCGTGGAATCCGGCGAGCCGCGCGAGGTGCATCATTTCTGCTGTCTCGCCGGCTACGGCGCCGAGGCGATCAATCCCTATCTCGCTTTCGACACGCTGCTCGACATGCACAAGCGTGGCGAATTGCCGGCGGAGGTCGATGCCTACGAAGTCGTCTCCCGCTACATCAAGTCGATCGGCAAGGGCATCCTGAAGGTCATGTCCAAGATGGGCATCTCGACCTACCAGTCCTATTGCGGCGCGCAGATATTCGACGCCATCGGGCTCAAGTCGGACTTCGTGCAGAAGTACTTCACCGGCACGGCGACGCTGATCGAAGGCGTCGGGCTGGACGAGATCGCCGCCGAAACGGTCAGCCGCCACACCGACGGCTTCGGCAACGACCCGGTGCTGCGCAACAGCCTCGAGGTCGGCGGCGAATACATGTTCCGCATGCGCGGCGAGGCCCATATCTGGTCGCCCGACGCAGTGGCGACCTTGCAGCACGCCGTGCGCCAAGGCTCGTGGGAGACGTTCAAGGACTATTCCGCCCAGATCGACAGCGAGACGGCGCAGGCGCAGACCATTCGCGGCCTGTTCAAGATCAAGCTTGCGCAAGAGACCGGGCGTAAGAAGGTCAAGCTCGACGAGGTGATGCCGGCGGCCGATATCGTCAAGCGCTTCTCGACCGGGGCGATGTCCTTCGGCTCGATCTCAAGGGAAGCGCACACGACACTGGCGCGCGCCATGAACGCCATCGGCGGCAAGTCGAACACCGGCGAGGGCGGCGAAGAGGCCGACCGCTATCTGCCACTGCCGGGCGGCGGCAAGAACCCCGAACGCTCGGCAATCAAGCAGGTCGCTTCGGGACGCTTTGGCGTCACGGCGGAATATCTGGTCAATTCCGACATGATGCAGATCAAGGTCGCGCAAGGGGCGAAGCCCGGCGAGGGCGGCCAGCTGCCGGGCCACAAGGTCGATGCGACCATAGCAAAGGTCAGGCACTCGACGCCGGGCGTCGGCCTGATCTCGCCGCCGCCGCATCACGACATCTATTCGATCGAGGATCTGGCGCAGCTCATCTACGACCTGAAGAACGTCAATCCGGCGGCCGACGTATCGGTCAAGCTGGTCTCGGAAGTCGGCGTCGGCACGGTTGCGGCCGGCGTCGCCAAGGCGCGTGCCGACCACATCACCATATCAGGCTATGACGGCGGCACCGGCGCTTCGCCGCTGACCTCGCTCAAGCATGCCGGCAGCCCGTGGGAGATGGGCCTTGCCGAGACGCACCAGACGCTGGTGCTCAACGGCCTCAGGTCGCGCGTCGCGCTGCAGGTCGATGGCGGCCTGCGCACCGGGCGTGACGTCATTATCGGCGCACTGCTCGGCGCCGACGAGTTCGGCTTTTCGACCGCGCCGTTGATCGCGGCCGGCTGCATCATGATGCGCAAGTGCCATCTCAACACCTGCCCCGTCGGCGTCGCGACACAGGACCCGGTGCTGCGCAAGCGCTTCAAGGGCACGCCCGAGCACGTCATCAACTTCTTCTTCTATGTGGCGGAAGAGGTGCGGGCGCTGCTTGCCGAGATGGGCTACACCCATCTCGACCAGATCATTGGCGACACCGACCTTCTGGAAAAGCGCGAGCTGATCCAGCACTGGAAGGCACGCGGGCTCGACTTCAGCAAGATGTTCTACAAGCCCGATGCGCCGCACGAGGCGGTGCACTGGACCGAGCGGCAGAAGCATCCGATCGACGACGTGCTCGACCGCAAGCTGATCGAACTCGCAAAGCCGGCGCTCGAAGCCAGGCAGCCGGTCAGTATCGAACTGCCGATTCGCAACGTCGACCGTTCGACCGGCGCCATGCTGTCGGGCGAGGTGGCAAAGCGCTTCAAGCACAAGGGCCTGCGCGAGGACACGATCTCGGTCAAGCTCACCGGCACGGCCGGCCAGTCCTTTGGCGCCTTCCTGGCGCGCGGTGTCTCGTTCGAACTGGTGGGCGCTGCCAACGACTATGTCGGCAAGGGCCTGTCGGGTGGCCGCATTGTCATCCGCCCGCCGGAGAACACGAAAATCGTTGCTGCCGAGTCCATTATTGTCGGCAATACCGTGCTCTACGGCGCAACCGAGGGCGAGGCCTATTTCTGCGGCGTTGCCGGCGAGCGTTTTGCCGTGCGCAATTCGGGTGTCGCCGCCGTCGTTGAAGGCGTCGGCGACCATGGTTGCGAATACATGACCGGCGGTATCGTCGTCGTCATCGGCCAGACCGGCCGCAACTTCGCCGCCGGCATGTCGGGGGGCGTCGCCTATGTGCTCGACGAGGCGGGTGATTTCGCCGAACGCTGCAACATGGCGATGGTCGAGCTGGAGCCGGTTCCGGAAGAGGACGACCTGATGGAAAAGCTGCTCCACCATGGCGGCGATCTCGACCATAAGGGCCGTGTCGACGTATCCGGCGATATGACCAGCCATGACGAGGAGCGGCTCTACCAGCTGATCTCCAACCACGTCCACTACACCGGCTCGGTACGAGGTCGCGAAATCCTCGACGACTGGGCGACTTTCCGGCCGAAATTCCGGAAGATCATGCCGGTCGAATACCGCCGCGCGCTGATCGAGATGGAGCGGATGCGCATGAACGTGGCGGCGGAATAGATTTGGAAATTGCCGGGAGGCCGTGCGTCCCGGCAACCCTCTTCATCAACAATCCTGACCTCGGACTGAAGGTTGCCACAGCTGCCTTATGAGGTTAACGGGTGCGTCGCCAGGCGTGCCTTCCGGACAGTAGGGACTGGACTATGGGCAAGGTAACAGGGTTTCTCGAGATCGACCGGCAGGTGCACAAGTACCAGCCGGCTTCCGACCGCATCCGGCATTTCCGCGAGTTCACGCTGCCGATGTCGGACAAGGAGGTCGAGAAACAGGCCGCGCGGTGCATGGATTGCGGCATTCCGTATTGCCATGGACCGACCGGCTGCCCGATCCACAACCAGATCCCGGACTGGAACGACCTCGTCTACAATGGCGACTGGGAAAACGCGATCCGCAACCTGCATTCGACCAACAATTTTCCGGAATTTACCGGCCGCATCTGCCCCGCACCTTGCGAGGAAGCCTGCACGCTGAACCTCGAGGATATTCCGGTCGCCATCAAGACGATCGAGCAGGCGATTGCCGACAAAGCCTATGAAACCGGCCATATCCGGCCCTATCCGCCGGAACGGAAGACCGGCAAGCGCGTCGCGATCATCGGCTCGGGGCCGGCAGGCATGGCGGCTGCCCAGCAACTCGGCCGCGCAGGCCATGACGTTCACGTCTATGAGCGCGAGAGCCGGCCGGGCGGGCTGATGCGCTACGGCATCCCCGATTTCAAGATCGAGAAGCATTATATCGACCGGCGCATCGAGCAGATGCAGGGCGAAGGTGTCAGCTTCCATTGCGGCGTCAATGTCGGCGTCGACAAGCCGGTCGCCGAACTGCTCGCCGAATATGATGCCGTGCTCTATTGCGGCGGTTCCGAAACGCCGCGCCCGGCCAACATCCCGGGCGACGATCTCGACGGCGTGCACGACGCCATGCCCTATCTGGTGCAGCAGAACAAGCGTATCGGCGGCGAGCCGATCCAGTCGGTCGCATGGCCGTCGCGCCCGATCGTCGCCGGCGGCCAGCATGTCGTCGTCGTCGGCGGCGGCGACACTGCCTCAGACTGCGTCGGCACCGCCTTCCGCCAGGGCGCGGTGCGCGTCACCCAGCTCGACATCCGGCCGCAGCCGCCGGAAAAGGAAGACAAGCTGTCGGTCTGGCCCTACTGGGCGACCAAGATGCGCACGTCATCGTCGCAGGCCGAAGGCGCCGAGCGCGAATTCCAGGTGGCGACGCTTGAATTCATCGGCGAGGACGGCCAGCTGACCGGGGTCAAATGCTGCGAGGTCGACGAAAAGCGCAAGCCAATCGCCGGCACCGAATTCGTCATCCGCGCCGATCTCGCGTTCATCGCCATCGGCTTTGCCGGGCCAGCCGCTCGCGGGCCGGTCTCGGAACTCGACGGGCAGATGAAGATCGTCACCGACAGCCGCCGTTCGAAGAATGTCGAGGCCAATGACCGGGACTACAGGACCAGCGTCGAAAGGCTCTATACGGCGGGCGACGTGCGGCGCGGCCAGTCGCTGGTCGTCTGGGCGATCCGCGAGGGCCGCCAGGCGGCGCGCGCCATCGACGAGGCGCTGATGGGATCGAGCGTGCTGCCGCGCTGAGCCCGTTCCGAAGAGGTTCTGTTTACTGGCGGATCGCCGTCGTCGTATCGGATGCGGCCGCCGTCGCAGGCTGTGTCTTGGGTGGCCACGAGAAATCGTCGGCACGGCCCGGTGAGGCGTCGGGCGCCTTGCCCTCGATGACAAGCCTTTCGCCCGGCAAATGCTTGTCCGCTTTTGCCGGCGGGGCGGCGCCGAGAAGTTCCGAGCCGCCGTCCAGCGCCGGATCGCTGAGCAGCATCGGCACGGTGCGATCGACAGCTATCGGTGCGGCAGCAGGTGACGGCGCCTCGACGGGAGCGCCGGCCGGGGCAGACGCTGTCACCACGCTTCCCGGCGCGGCCAGCCCAAGGATCTTCATCAGCGGCTTTTCGGTATAGAAGGCGAGCTTGCGCTTGCCGGCCTTCGACATGTTGATGCCGTCGTCGGAGCGCAGGCGCACCGATTGGCCGTTGATGTCCGGTCCGCTGGTGATGAAGGCGCCGTTCTCGTCGACGAACCCGTCCCAGACGTCGACGAATTCGCCGCCGTGGCTTTCGGCGGACGAGCGGAAGATGTCGTTGAAGGCCAGCATGTCGGAGGTCATTTTCGAGACCCGGAAGGCCGGCATGCCAACCCACAGATACGGCACCTTGGTTGCTGCGATGGCCTTGCCGAACGCTTCGGTCCGGCGCTCGTATTCCTTGGTCCAGTTTTCGGATCGCGGCTGCTCGCGCACATCGCCGACGCGCATCTGCTGCCGGTCGTTGGATCCGAGCATGACGACGACGGCTGCCGGTTTTTCGGCAGCGATCAGCGACTTGACCTGGTCTGGCCAGTTGTAGACATCGTCACGCACGAAGCCGGACGATCCGTTGGCACGGACGACGATCCTGACGCCGGTGTTCTCGGCAAAGGCGGCGTCGAGCCCCTCAGCCAGCCCAGACGCCATGAAATCGCCGACCACCAGAACGACGCGTGCATCCGGCGCCTTCTCGGCCACCGGGGTTGTCGGCTCGGCCGGCGGCGGCCGGCGAACTGACCGGGGCTTTCTCAGCTTGGGCCTGGGCTTTGTTCTCTGGAATTCTCTCTGGAATTCGGGCGGCGGCTGCTCAAACCGCTCGCTTCTGCGCGGAAACAACAGGTCGCGCAGCGACCAGCCACGACTTTCCGGCTCCTGCGCCATGGCCGAGGTATGAAAGGCACTGGCGGCGCCGACTGCCAGAACGGCGATCGCCAGAACCAGGATCGGCACGCGACGAACGATTAACCGGATGCGCGCAGCCGAAACCAATCACCCTCTCCATCCCGCAACCGGCTCTAGTTCTGCCTGAGCCATTTGAGCACTTCCTTGCTCGGATACCCGTCCTGGGTCAAGCCGGCCTTTGCCTGGAAGGCCATGATGGCGGTTTTCGATCCGTCACCGATCTTGCCGTCGAACTTGCCGTCGTAATAGCCGTGCTCGGAAAGTCGCTTCTGAAGCTCCTGCCTTTCCTCGAAGGAGAGCTTGGTAAACGGTCGCTTCCAGTCCTGCACAAGCCCGCCATAGCCGGCAATTTCGTCGGCAAGAAGGCCCACGGCGAGCGCATATTTGTCGGCATTGTTGTAACGCTTGATGACCGAGAAATTCTTGATCATCAGGAAAGCCGGCCCGCCGCGGCCGCCGGGCAGCTTCAACGTCGCCTTGTCCGCACCGTTCTTGAACGGCTTGCCGTTGGCACGGCTGACCCCCAGCGCCTGCCATTGCGACAGCGACTTCGAGCCTCCGGGCAGCTTCTTGCCGTCCGGAAGGCTGACCTCATAACCCCAGGTCTTGCCTGCTTGCCAGCCGTTCTTCCTCAGCAAATTGGCGGCTGTCGCCAGTGCGTCGGGAATCGAATTCCAGATGTCGCGCTTGCCGTTGCCGTCCATATCGACCGCATAGGACTGGTAGCTGGTGGGGATGAACTGGGTATGGCCCATCGCGCCGGCCCATGAGCCGCTGAGATGGCTTTCGTCGATGTCGCCGGTCTGCAGGATCTTCAGCGCCGCGATCAGCTGGGTGCGGGCAAATTTCGCTCGCTTCGGGTCGGCATAACCAAGCGTCGCCAGCGAGCGCACCACATTGCGCATGATATCATCGCGCTTGAGGGTTTCGCCGTAGTTCGATTCCATAGACCAGATGGCCAGCAGGATGTAGCGGTCGACGCCGTATCTTGCCTCGATCCTGTCCAGCCAAGGCTTCCATTTCCTTGCCATCTGCTGGCCGACGGCGACCGACTGGTCATGGACGCGGTTGTCGAAATAATCCCAAGCGGGTGCGGTGAATTCGGGTTGAGTACGGGCCTTTTCCAGCACCACCGGGTCAGCATCGTTGATGCCCTTGAATGCCTGGTCGTAGACGGAGCCGGAAACGCCGCTCGCCACGGCGGTAGCACGGAAGCTGGCGACCCATTGGCGGAAGCCGGCATCGGCAAAAGCCGACCCGCTGGGCATGAGCAAGGCAAGCGAGAGGCTGGCGGCCGTCAGGACGCTGGTGAAGCGCCTTGCGGCGTTGCGAACGGACATCTTTTCCTCCTTCTTCATCTCAGGAAGACTATTCATCGCCGAACCCGGTTAGCATTTGGTTTACCATAGGTGTCGTCCGGGGTGAAAAGATGCGTCAATGCTTTACCAGCTGAGATTTCTGACCCGCCGTTCAGTAATCCTCGATTTCGGCATGAAAATGTCTCGAATCGGGATTGCCGAACAGTCATGCAAATGGATAATTGGCACATGAAGAGAGTTCGCAAGGCAGTGTTCCCGGTTGCCGGTCTCGGCACGCGCTTTCTCCCCGCCACCAAGGCCATTCCCAAGGAAATGCTGACGGTCGTCGACAGGCCGGTCATCCAGTATGTGGTCGATGAGGCGCGCGAAGCCGGGATCGAGCATTTCATCTTTGTGACCGGCCGCAACAAGGCGGTCATCGAGGATCACTTCGATGTCCAGTTCGAGCTCTACGACACGCTTGCGCAGCGCGGCAAGGACGACCAGCTCGCCCGCCTGCAGCGGCTGCAGCCGGCGCCGGGGCAGACCAGCTTCACCCGCCAGCAGGTACCGCTCGGCCTTGGTCACGCCGTCTGGTGCGCGCGCGAGCTCGTCGGCGACGAGCCCTTTGCGCTGCTGTTGCCCGACATGATCATGCAGTCGGAAAAAAGCTGCATGAAGGACATGGTCGAGCTTTACGCCGAGACCGGCAACAACATCGTCGCCGTGCAGGAATGCGATCCGGCCGAGGCGCACAAATACGGCATTGTCGGCCGCGGCGAGGACGCGCATCACGGTTTCCGCATCACCGGCATGGTGGAAAAGCCGAAGACCGGCACGGCGCCGTCGAACCTCTACATCAACGGGCGCTATATCCTGCAGCCGGAGATATTCAAGATACTCGAAGGTCAGGAAAAAGGCGCCGGCAACGAGATCCAGCTCACCGATGCAATGCTGAAGCTGCAGAAGCAACAGTCCTTCTACGGCTACCACTACCGCGGGCGGACGTTCGACTGCGGCTCGCCCGAAGGCTTCGTTGAGGCCAACGTTGCCTTCGCACTGTGGCGCAGAGACATGAATGCCAGCATGGCCGGTGTCATTCGCACGCTTCTCGACGAACTCGCGCCGTCAGAACGCCGCGGCGTAGCCTTGTAGTTTCAACACCGGTTGCCGCGCTGATCGGCTAAAGCGCGCCGCGTTCGACCGGCCTCATGCGACGCGCTTTAGGTTCTTGTTTTACGCAAGTCGTTATCGCAAAACCGCTGCACACTTTTGCGCGACATGCATTTAGCGCTGCAACTTCAAGCCGACGAAGATACTGTTGGCCGTGTAGTCGCGCCCAACCAGGTTGCTGGTCAGTTTTTCAGTCCTGGCGCGGGTGGTGAGCCCGGTGTAGCGGTTCAGCCACCACGTCAGCCCAGCCTCGGCGCTCAGCGTCAAATCATGATCGTCGGAGCCGGTATAGTCGCGCCATTCAAGGCCGAGAGCGGCATTTCCGGTCAGGTTGGCGCGGATCTGCCGCTCGCCGGTGAGGCTGCCGGAATAGAGCATGTCGCCGCTTTCGCCCGCATTCGTCGTGTTCTCGGCGGTCGTCTGTGCGGTGAGCCCGATCGTGGTGCCGCGTTCCGGCGACCATTTGAGATCGGCATTGACCGTCGCGCCCGAAATAGCCGGCAGGGCATCGTCGTCGATAGCTTCGCGCAGCCAGCCGACCGAGAACTCGCCGCTAAGCTTCTCGCGGAGATCGAGCTCGACGCCGGCCCGTGCGCCAAGCCTGGTCGAGGAGCGCTGGAAGCCGTTTGGATCGACGCGCAAATCATAAGCGCGCCGGCCGATCTCGATTTCGGTGAACGGGGTGATGGCAGGCGAGATCTCGTAACCGGTACGCAAAATGGCCGTGTAGAGCGTCGAGTCGCGGCCCTTCTGCGACAGCGATCCGCCCGACGAAAGCTTGGCGTCGCCAAAGATGTCGTGCTCGACCGCGCCAGTCAGCGCGAAGCGCATTTTGCCGGCATCCTTCTCGACGGCGAGACTGCCGTTCACGGTCTGGCGCACCGGCTGGCCAACGGCGCCGACGACCGCGTCCGGCGCCGAGGCCGATTCGGGCAAGGCCTCATAGCCCAGCTTGGCGATGGCGCGCAGATCATTGTCGAGATCGATGTTGAGTGTGCCGTCGACGCGGCCTTGCGCCTCGTGAATGTCATAGCCGGACAAGGTTTCGCGGAAGATGCCATAGCCCTCAACCGTCGCCGAATTCTCCCGCCAGTCGGAGACGGCGTTGAAGCGCAGCGTCGTTTCCGACAGCAAGGCCGGCTTGCCGAGGCTGCTCGAATCGGCGTTTGTCGAAGACGTCAGGCCTTGCTCGAGCGTCGGCCGGATCACGAAGGAGCCGAGCTTGATGCCGGTGGCGGCGAACGGGTCGTCCTCGTTCTTGTTGTCCTGGCCTTCGATGGCTTCGGTGCGCTCGGCGCCGGGGTCGAGCTTGAGCCTCTCGGCGGAATCGATGGTGACGGCACGGCGGTTGACCGTATCCTGCTCGTCTATGGCGGCGGTATCGGTGTCGTCGGTCGCCGCCGCGGCTGCAGTCGCGGTTCTCTTGCGCTTCTGGCTGTCAGCGGTCTCGTCTTCGGCGTTGGCCGCATTGGCGGCGCGTTGCGTCGCGCTTGGCCGCCGTCGGGGGGGCGGAGCAGGGTTGTCGGGAAATGGATCGCCGATGGCCGCTGGTTGATCGAAAGTGCCGCCGGTTTTGGCCGCCTCGCCCGTGCCGTCGTCAGGCAACGCCCCTTGGCTGGCCGGGCGATAGGTAGGCAGCGGCGTATTGTCGTTGGCGGTTGCAGCAGCCTGCGCGGCTTGGGTTCCGGCTATGCTCGATTGCCTGATCTTGTACTGCTGGTCGTCCAGGATTGTCGATTCCGAAACCTCGCCGCGCAGCTCGGTTTCCTGGGCGCAAAGCAGTGCCGGCCGCGACAACGCAAAGACACTGGTTGCCAGCAGCAAAGCGCAGACCGCCTTGCCCTTTCGTCCCATTTTGTTTTGAGGCTGAAACCCGGACATCGGCACCACTGCTTGCGCGGCGCACGCGCGCCATACTTACGAAACCGTAAATGGGGATGGTTAACGGAGCGTTGAGGCATAGCCCGTCAGGAGGTTCGGGACGGCAATTCCGTTGGACAGGCGCGCGCCGAAGCGCTAATCGCATCGTCCATGGACGTGAAATCCCCAGACAGGAAGCGGCATGACGGGCAGGCCGCGATTGCCTCGGCGCTGAGAACCGTGGCGACGGAGCAGGCCGGCGTCGCGGCACTGGCAGACGCTCTCGAAAACGGGCTGGCCGAGCCGTTCGCACGAGCCGTCGGCATGGTGTCGCAGATCGATGGCCGCGTCATCGTCACCGGGGTCGGCAAAAGCGGCCATATCGGCTCGAAGATCGCCGCAACGCTAGCCTCGACCGGCACGCCCGCCTTTTTCGTCCACCCTGCCGAAGCCAATCACGGCGACCTTGGCATGATCGCCAGAAACGACGCCATAATCGCGCTTTCGTGGTCGGGCGAAAGCCTTGAGCTCAAGGGCATCATCGCCTATTCGAGGCGCTTCTCGATCCCGCTGGTCGCGGTCACCGCGGGTGAAAAATCGGCTCTGGCGCGCGCGGCCGACGTTGTGCTTCTGCTGCCGCGAGCACCGGAAGCCTGCCCGCACGGGCTTGCGCCGACGACCTCGACACTATTGCAAATGGTGATGGGCGATGCGCTGGCCATAGCGCTGCTCGAGGCACGCGGCTTCACCCCGGACCATTTCCGCACGTTCCATCCCGGCGGCCAGCTCGGAGCCAACCTGACGCAGATCCGCGAGATCATGCATGTCGGCGACAGGCTGCCGCTGGTGTCGTCAGGTACCGGCATGCGCGAGGCAATCCTCGAATTGTCGCGCAAGGGGTTTGGCTGCGTGGCCGTGACTGCCGCGGACGGCAAGCTGATCGGCATCATCACCGATGGCGACATCAGGCGCCATATCGGCAGCGATCTCCTGGCAATGAGCGTCGATCAGGTGATGACCAGAGAGCCGAAAATGGCCGCGCCCGACACGCTTGTTGCGACGGCGCTGCAGACGATCAACGACTCGGCTATCACCAGCCTGATGGTGGTCGAAGGCAGGCGGCCGATCGGGCTCGTCCATCTGCACGACCTGCTGCGCATCGGTGCTGCCTAGCGGGCTTCTAGACCGCCTCGACCGTCAGTTCCAGGTCGGTATCAGCGGCGCCCGTCACGCGCACTTGCGTGCCGGCCGGCAGGTCAGGACCGGAGACGCGCCACAACGTGTCGCCCAGCTTTACGCGGCCGCGCCCGTCCTTGATCGGCTCGGCAAGGGTCGCCGTCCGGCCGACCATCTGTGCGCCGCGACGGTTGAGCAGGGGCTGGTCGGTTTCATCATGGCGCCCGCCCACCAGCCGCTTGCCGACATAGGCCGAGACCAGCGACAGCGCGAGGAAGGCGAGGACCTGGACTTGCCAGGTCCAGAAACCGGCATCCCAGATGAGCAGTGAGACGACGCCGATCAACAGCGCGGCAATGCCGATCCACAGCATGAAAATGCCCGGCGCGATGACCTCCATTACCAGCAGGACGAAGCCGAGGACCATCCAGCTCCACGGGCCGAGTTCGGAAACAATGCGGTCGAGCATGGCTGTGGCCTCAGGTTTCGCTCGGACGAACGACCGGCGGGCGGGCGGCCTGTCGTGCGGCACCGGCGGTGCCTTCGCTTCGGAAAACTTCCTTGGCGATTTCGCCAATACCGCCGAGCGTGCCGATCAGCGATGAGGCCTCCATCGGCATCAGCACGAGCTTGCTATTTGTCGCTGAGCCGATCCTGGTCAGCGCTTCGGTGTATTTCAGCGCGACGAAGTAGTTGAGCGCCTGCACGTCGCCTTTGGAAATCGCCTCCGACACCACCTGCGTGGCGCGTGCTTCAGCCTCGGCCGAGCGCTCGCGCGCCTCGGCATCGCGGAAGGCGGCTTCCTTGCGGCCTTCGGCCTCCAGGATCTGCGATTGCTTGAGGCCTTCGGCGGCGAGGATCTGCGCGCGCTTATTGCGCTCGGCCATCATCTGTCGGCCCATCGATTCGACGAGATTGGCCGGCGGGTTGATGTCCTTGATCTCGACACGAGTGATCTTGATGCCCCAGGGATGCGCCGCCTCGTCAACGACGCGCAGCAGGCGCTCGTTGATGGCGTCGCGGTTCGACAAAAGTTCGTCGAGGTCCATCGAGCCCATCACGGTGCGGATGTTGGTCATCGTGAGATTGAGAATCGCATTCTGCAGGCCGGAGACCTGGTAGGCGGCCTGCGCCGCGTTGAGCACCTGATAGAAGGCGATGCCATCGACGGCAACGGTGGCATTGTCGCGGGTGATGATCTCCTGCGTCGGAACGTCGAGCACCTGCTCCATCATGTTCATCTTGGCGCCGACACGGTCGACGAAAGGCACGATCAGGTTGAGGCCTGGGTTCAATGTCTTGGTGTAACGGCCAAAACGTTCGACGGTATAATTATAGCCTTGCGGAATTGTTCGAATGCCCTTGATAAGCACCAGCACGACAAGGGCGACAAGAACAAGAAGCGCGATATCAAAACCACTGAAACCCATTTGGCTCTCCCCTCAAAGGCCGGCCATGTTGGATATTCCACGCGACCGATTCCCATCAAACACTTAAGTGTGTTTCAGCAATGTTACAATCAGGTGATCACGGATTGCGGGTGCATAGACGGGTGATCTGTTCAGGCCCAGCCGGACAGCTCGCGCCGCACCATCGCCTCGATCACCGCCATGCCCTCGGCACTGTCGTTGAGGCAAGGGATGTGTGCGAACTTTTCGCCGCCGGCATGATGGAAGGTCTCGGACGCTTCCCTGCCGATCTCGTCCAGCGTCTCGATGCAGTCGACGGAAAATCCTGGATTGACGATGGCGACCGATTTCACGCCTTCGCGCCCTAGTCTTTCGACCGTCTTGTCGGTGTAGGGCTGCAGCCACTCCTGCGCGCCGAAGCGCGACTGGAAGGTGGTAATCAGCTTGTTTTCATCCCAGCCGAGCTTTTCGCGCAGCAGTCGGGTCGTCTCGAGGCAATGGGCCTGGTAGGGGTCGCCCTTATCGGAATAGGGTTTCGGAATGCCGTGATAGGAAGCGATGACAATTTCCGGTTCGAATCCGAGGCTCGCCAGATGCTTTTCGATCGAACGGGCGAGCGCCTCGATATAGGCCGGCTCGTTGTAATAGGGTGGCACGCTGCGAATGGCCGGGGCGCGGCGCATCTTCATCAGCGCGCGAAACAGCTGGTCGTTGGCAGTCGCAGTCGTCGTCGCCGAATATTGCGGATAGAGCGGGAAAGACAGGATGCGGTCGCAGCCTTGCTCGACCAGTCTCTCGGCCACGCTCTCGGTCGAAGGGTTGCCGTAGCGCATCGCCCAGTCGACGACGACATTGGGTAGCTCGCCGAGCGCGAGCCCGAGCTTCTCGGCCTGGGCGCGGGTGTAGGTTCGCAGCGGCGACTCGTTGCGCTCCCGGTTCCATATCCTGGCATAGTTGGCCCCTGATTTCTTCGGCCGGGTGGTGAGGACCACGCCGTAGAGGATCGGATACCAGATCGCCTTGTTGAGCTCGATGACGCGCGGATCGGACAGGAACTCCCGGAGGTAGCGCCACATCGGCTTGAAGCCGGTGCCGTCCGGGGTGCCGAGATTGATCAGCATGACGCCGACCTTGCCGGTCCTGACCAGAGGGCGCCCTGCCGACGGCGAGGCGGCAGTCTTCTCGGCTTTGATTTCAGCAGGGTTGGCAAGCGTCATGAGGTTCTCCAACACCGCGAACCAACGGTGCCGCGGCGAAAGTAGCGATGCCGCGCCGGTTTTCAAATGCTGCGTCTGGCCGCACCTTATCCCAGAAATGCAACACCCGCCCGGTCTGCCGGGCGGGTGCATTGCGTTCCTGCGGCTGGATTACTTCGAGGCCGCCGGGATCGTCAAGGTTGCGCCGACCGGAAGGCGGCGTGGCTCGTAGGCTTTGTTGGCATCGGAGATTATTTTCCATTTGGTGCCGTCGCCATAAGCCTTCACCGCGAGATCCCAATAGGTATCGCCGGCGACGATTACATGGCTGCTTTCGGCCGGTGCCGGCTCAGCCGGAGCAGGGGTCGCCGGAGCCGGTGTGGCCGGAGCCGCAGGTGCCGCCGGCTGGGCCGGCTCGGCGGGTGCGGGTGCCGGCGCTGTTTCAGCCGGGACGGCCGGTGGTGTTTTGGAAATGTCGCCAGAGCCGGCCGGCATTTCGGGCATTGCCGGCTCAGCAGGCTTTGCCGGCGCAGCCTCAGCAGGCTTTGGCGGTTCGGCAGGGTTGGCAGGTTCTGCGGCCGGGGCCACGGTCGCGGCGATCTCGGTGATGCGGCCGTCGAGCTTCGGCGTATAGGGCCGGTGCGCGCCTAGGTAGTCGGCGACGACCTGTTCCAGCCCCGGGCCGTAATCATAAGCGTTCTTGGCCTTCTCGGCGAACACCTTGTAGCCGTCGCCGCCCTGGCGGACATAGTTGTTGGTGGCGACCAGGTAATCCTTGTCCGGCTTAATCGGCGTCCAGGCGCCGCCTTCCATGACCTCGACCGATTTGACGCGTCCGTTAGGCGGCGCCGATTTGTCGAACGCATATTTCAGGCCGGCAACCTGCGGGAAGCGCCCGGCGCCGTCCTCGACCTGGCTGAGGCCGCTTTCGAGGCCGGCAACCAAATCCTTGCCGGAGATCTGGAAGGTCGCCAGCGTGTTCTGAAACGGCAGGACGGTGAGAACCTCGCCCATGGTGACGGTGCCCTGGTCGATGGAGGCGCGCAAGCCGCCGCCATTCGAGATGACGATCTCGACACCTTGGCCCTTGACCCGGTCGAGGACGGCGTCGGAGACCAGATTGCCCATCTCGCATTCGCGGGCGCGGCAGTTTTCGCGACTGCCGTCGATCGCCTTGGTGGTCTCGGCGACTTCCTTGTTCTTCAAGGCCTCGATCGGCGCGCCGAGTTCCTTGATGCGAGCAAGCACGGCGGGGTCGGGCGTGATCGATTTGTCGAGATGGATGGGATCGCCGCTTGCCTCCTTGACGACGCCGTTGTCGTCGAACACGACCTTGAACTCGCCGAGATATTTCGAATAGGACGCCGCCTGCACGACAGGCACTTTGTAACCGTCCGGATTGTCGACCATCGTCGGATATGGGCCTTCCGCCTTGGGGTCGGTGTTGGACAGCAGCGAATGGCTGTGGCCGCCGACCACCACGTCGATGCCCGGGATATTGGCGATCACGTCGCGCTCGCGCTTGTAGCCGATATGGGTGACCGCGATGATCTTGTTGACGCCCTCTCGCTTCAGTTTCTCGACCTCGGCGGTGATCGACTTGACGTCATCTTCAATGGCGATGTTCGGGCCAGGCGAGGCAAGCTCCGGCGTGTCGTTGGTGACCGCGCCGACAATGCCGATCTTCTGGCCGCCGACCTCGACCACGATCGACGGCTTGACGCGGTCGCCGAGCTTGGATTGCGCATTGGCCTTCACATTGGCGCCGAGCACCGGAAACTTGATCATGTCGAGGAACGGCACCAGCGCCGACTCGCCATCGTCGAACTCATGGTTGCCAAGCGCCTCGGCGTCGAATTTCATCTGGTTGAGGAATTCGCCCTCGGTCTTGCCCTTGTAGGTCGTGTAGAAGAGCGAGCCCTGGAAATTGTCGCCGGCGCTGAGCAGCAGCACGTTCTGGCCCTCCAGCTTCTTGCGCTCCTGCGCAATCGCGGTGACCAGGCGGGCGGCACCGCCGACGCATTCGCCCTTGGTCTCCTCCTCGGCCGAGCAGGTCGATTCGTACTTGTTGTTGCTCTCGATGCGGCTGTGCCAGTCGTTGATGTGCAGGATGTTGAGCGTGTAGTCGGCAAAGGATACCCCAGCCGACAGGCCAAGCGCCGATGCCGACAGCGCGGCGATGGCAGCAATCTTCTTCATTCTCGTCTCCCGGGTGACTTGACCAGTGGCGTTAACGCTCTTGTTTGACTGGGATGTAACAGCCCTCTCAGGCCATGTTCACATCGCGTTTCAGTCGATGCAAGCTGAAATCGGCATCAGCTTTGCCGGCGCAAGAAGACGGCGGCTTGAAGCCGCCGCCCTTGTGCAAAGTAAATTCGGAATCGGATTTCAGGTGCGCCTGGTCAGCACAAAATTCTGTCCGCTCGCGCTGGTGCAATTGAGCTGGCTGGTGGAGACCATCAAGCAGTTGAAGCTGATTGGCGTCTGGCGGATCAGCGAAGTGCCATGGATCTCGACCGAGGTGCCGCCGGTCATGGTGTAGCTGCCATCGGCAAGCTTCTGGCCGGTGTCGGTTGCGACGGTCGCGAAGCTGCCGCCCTTGAAGGTGGACAAGCCCGTGCCCTGCGCGTCGATCCAGGAGCCTTCAACCCCTTTGGCGGTGATCACCGGCGGCTCGCCTGGGCCGGTTGTCGTGCAGGCCGCCAACGCGACCGTAGCGGCCGCGGCAATGCCAGCCGAAAGCAGTCTTTGCGCAATCGTCATCTTCAAGATCCTCTCCTCTCGCATCGGCCCAAAATCGATCCGATTTTCGGAAAGCACGATGCGCACATTCAAAGTGCTAGAGCGTACTTTGTGCGTCCAAATGGACGCACGTCGCTCTAGGCCGCCCCTCTTCAATCGCCCGATTTCCGGGCGATTGCAAGCTGGCGGAGTGTCGAGGCAACGCTGCTATCGAACGAGGATGTTGCGGAATTGCCACGGGTCTTTGGTGTCGAGATCCTCGGGAAACAGACCAGGCCGATTGTCGAGCGGTGTCCAGTCGGTATAATAGCTCCTGACCGGCCCGAGATATGGGTTCTGCACGTCGAGGCAGCGCTTGTAATCCATCTCGTCGGCTTCGACGATGCCGGCCTCGGGATTTTCCAGCGCCCAGACCATGCCGGCCAGCACCGCCGACGTGACCTGCATGCCCGTAGCATTCTGATAGGGCGCCAGCTTGCGCGCCTCGGCCAGCGATAGCTGCGAGCCGTACCAGTAGGCGTTCTTGGCGTGGCCGTAGAGCAGCACGCCGAGTTCGTCGACGCCATCGACCAGTTCATTTTCGTCGAGCACGTGATGCACGGGCTGAGCCTTGCCGGCGACACCGAACATCTCGTGCAGCGACAGCACTGCGTCGTTGCAGGGATGATAGGCGTAATGGCAGGTCGGCCGGTATTGCACCTTGCCCTTCTTGCCGCGCAAGGTGAAAAAATCGGCGATCGAGATCGCTTCGTTGTGTGTCACCAGGAAACCGTATTGCGGGCCGGGCGTCGGACACCATGTGCGCACGCGTGTATTGGCGCCGGGCTGCTCCAGATAGATAGCGGCCTTCGAACCGTTCTTGTGGCTTTTGGCGTTCTTCGGCATCCACGCCTCATGCGTGCCCCAGCCGAGCTCGGCCGGCTGCAGCCCTTCCGAAATGAAGCCTTCGACCGACCAGGTGTTCCAGAACACGTTCATCGGCTTGGGCTTCTTGGTGCGCTGGGTGTCGCGCTCGGCGATATGGATGCCCTTGACGCCGGCCTTCTTCATCAGCCTGGCCCAGCCTTCGCGATCGTGCTGCGCGGGTTCCGAGAAGTCGAAGCCAAGATCTGTGGCGAGATTGACCAGTGCCTGCTTGACGAACCACGAGACCATGCCCGGATTGGCGCCGCAGCACGAGATCGCCGTGGTGCCGCCCGGGCTCTTCGCGATTTCAGTACGTACGGTCTCGCGCAGCGCATAGTTGGTGCGTGAGGCGTTGTCGGCCTTTTCGTCGAAATAAAAGCCGAGCCAGGGCTCGACCACCGTGTCGATATAGAGGACACCAAGCTTGCGGCAGAGCTTCATCAACTCGAGCGAGGAAGTGTCGACCGACAGGTTGACGCAAAAGCCCTGGCCGCCGCCATTGGTCAAAAGCGGTGTCAGCAGCTTCTTGTAGTTCTTTTTGGTCACTGCATCCTGCATGAAAGTGATGCCGCGCTCGTCAAGCAATTTGCGGTCGGCGTCGCGCGGGTCGATGACCGTCATGCGCGACTTGTCGAATTTGAAATGGCGCTCGATCAGCGGCAGCGTTCCCCGTCCGATCGAGCCGAAGCCGATCATCACGACAGGGCCGGTGATCTCACCGTAAACGGGCCAGTTTTCATTCGCCATTTATCGATTACTCCCTCAAAAAACGCTTCGGAACAGCGGCTTGGCCGCGGCGCGACAAACCATAGATCATTGTCACAATAAAGCGAAAAGCGGACGGCCGGCGTTACACCGCGCCATCCCGGCTACGGCTCGACCAGTCTTGCGAATTCAGGCTTGAAGAGGTCACGTGCCTCGGAGACCGGCAGGTCCAGCAGATCGTCGGCGCAGGCCTCGGCTCCGCCTCAGCTGCTATCGACAGTACCAGGATCGCGGCCATGAACGTGACCGGCCTGCCAAGATGCTGGATCATTGTTCCCCCAAGCCACAAGTTACAGTTGTCTTCCGCCGACAGTCACGGTCGGCTGTCAGGCCCTTATAGTCAAGTTGTGCCCCGTTCAGTGCCAGACGCTGCTCAGCGAAAAGACGCTGCCAGCGCCGCCCCAGATGCGGATGGCGCATCCGCGCGTTTCAGCGGATTTTTGCCCTCGGCGCGGCTGTGGAGGCTCGAACCACCAGTTCTACCGGCAGAACGACCTGGCGGGGGGGCTTCATTGTCAATAACCATTCGGGCGGCAAGCCTGCCTTTTCCGATCACGTCTTGCGCCACAGTGGTCATCGGAGGCGTGGTGCGTGCGGATTCAGCAGTCCCATCGAAGCCAACGACCGATACGTGGCCCGGCACGCCGATGCCGCGGCGAACCGCCTCGTCCAGTATTGTGATCGCCTGCCAATCCGACATGGTCAGGATCGCGGTTGCTTCAGGCGCCCTGTCGAACACCACTGCTCCGGCAGATGGCTCGCCTGGGATCGTCTCGAGGATCGGGACATCGTCGATCGACAAATTCGCCTCCGCCAAACCCTGTTTGAAACCGTCGAGCCTTTCATCGTCGAGCGGGAAGCCGGCCAGAAGCGGGCGCATTGCCTGTCCGGGCACGTGGACAATCGGTGGGCCGGGAGTCCGTCGCACCGAAAGGATGGCAGGGGATCGTCCATAATTATGCGCGGCTGGCCGATGGGCAGCTCTTCTGTGCCCAGGGTGCCATTCAAGTCGTTCCGGCGTGAGGGGAGGAAAATGCGATGGAACTCGCTTATGACAGTCATCTGCTTGCTCGAATTCTGCTAAGCGTCGCGACTGTGGGTTACGGTGTAGCGACGATCAAAGCCGACTTGAACGCCACACATGCAACCAATCCGTTGTGGACCCCACACGCCCGGTTTCATGTCGTCTGGCAGGTGCTGAGCTACACCGGAGTGGCGCTGATTGCGCTCGGACTTATCTGGATCAAGGGACAACTCGAAGCCGAGCGGCTCTATCTCGCCGGGGGATTGGCCGCGGCTATGTATGGAGCATTCTTCGCGGCCATGCTCTCGCGGCCGATCTATGGCGGCGTGCTGTATGACGAGAACGGCTATCTGCCGTTCCGGCCGCCGTTTGGACCGGCGGGCTGGCGGTGGGACGTCAACGTCACCGTCTTTACCGCGATGTCCGCGATCCTGCTGCTGGGCCTGGCTGCGATTTAGGGCAATTCCAGGAAAGGTGTGAAACGGTTTTCCGTCCGGGATTGCGCAGAAACAAAGAGATAGAGCGGTTCGGCGTTTCCGTGAGACGATGAACTGCTCTAGGACAGCGCCAGCGCCCTGAGCCACGCGACCAGCCGGTCACGGTCGGCGGTCATCCCCTTGTAGTCGAGTTGTGCCTCGTCCAGCGCCAGAAGTTGTTCGGCCAAGGACGCCGCGAGCGCCGCGCGGTCGGGGTGGCGTTCCAGCACGGCGAGCGGGTCGAGATGGATGCGGATGGTGAAGAGTACGTCGCCCGAAACGGGGAGCTTTCTCAGCGTCTGCCGCTCGACCCGGATAAAGACATGGGCGTCGATGTCGCCGTCCGGGAATCTCGACGGGCGACTGCTGGCGCGGTCGATACGTTCGAGGTTGGAGAGCGGATGGTAGAGCGCGTCGCCCGCCTGGATCGACCAGTTGTAGCGCTCGACGGCTTGGCCCTGGAGGCCGTCGAACATGCGGTTGATGAGATCGGCCGGGCGTGTGCCCGGGCCGAAACCCGGTACCGGCGCGTGGATCTGCTGCAGCGGCTTGCCGAATTTTTCGATCAGCGACCATGACGAGGGGAAGCAGAGCGAGCCGGCCGCCAGACGCCAGCCGCTGTCGTCGCGGCGCATCAGGATCAAATCCTCCTGCACAAGCAGCGAGGCCGCGACAAGCGGCGCATCGCTGAAAGAAGCTGCGGTGCCCGAGCCTTCGAGATCGTCGGTGCCGCCGATCGCCTCGATCGCATTGTCGGTACGCCTGTGGGTCTCAGGAAAGTTCGCCGCCAGATGCGCACCGAGCAGATCGAGCACTTCGCGCTGGGCGTCGCGCGTTGCTTGCTCCTCGACAAAAACCTTGTCGGGAATTTCCGCGTAAAGCCGGCGTTTCTCGGCAAGATAGGGCAGCAGATATTCGTCGACCTCGATCCAGCTATCGAGATTGAGCGGCTTCAGCCCGATGGTGAACAGTTTCGACGAGCCGTCATAGGGTGTGTGGGTCGGTGTGCGGAAACTCATGCTTCTTTGTAGGCTTCCAGTGCGGCGGCGGCCATTCTCGCCGTGAATTCGGTGATTTCGTAATCGGCGGCACCTGCCTTGGCGAAGGGATCGTCCGCCAGTCTGGCATCGAGTTCCTCGCGTGGACCGCGCGCGATGATGATGCCGCCGGTCCTTGGCCGCTTTGGCCCGGAGGCGACAAAGATACCTTGCGCATAGCAGGCCTTCAGCCACTCGACATGCGCTTGCTGCAGGCAGTCGATCTCGGTCAGCGGCACCTTGTAGTTCAGCGAAACCACGAACATTGTTGTCTCCAGATGCTTCAGCCCAGCCGCGCCGGGATCAATCCGCGCAGCGAGTTGCCGACGAACAGCGCCTTGGCCGATTGCAGTTCGTTCCACGTGTAGAGCGCTTCACCGGCGCGGCCTTGATCCAGCAGTTCGCCGCGCAGGACGCCAGGCAGCAGGCCGCAATCGAGCCGCGGCGTGGCCAGCACGCCGTCGCCGAAATCGGCAAAGACGTTGGTGATCGTGCCCTCGCAGATTTCGCCGCGCTCATTGGCGAGCAGCACCTCGTCGGCGCGGCTGGCGAGATATTCGGCGCGGGCGCGCGTATAGGGTTGTCGGCGGCTGGTCTTGTGACGCAGCAGCGTGTCGCTCGAATCAAGCCGCACCCGTGCCAGTTGAAGTGTCCAGACCTTGTCTGCGGCGAGCGGCTCGTAAGGCTGCGCCGAAACCGCGACTTCGCCCTTGCGCGACAGGACGAGGCGAGTGCGCAATGCGATGTGCTGGGGGCCGACCGCATTCATCAGTGCTTCGCCGACCCTTTGCGGATCGCAGGCGAAACCGAGTTCGCTTGCCGAGCCGTAGAGCCGCGCGAGATGGCGGTCGAAACGGAGGAAACCCGAGCCGGGTTCCCAGCGCATTGTTTCGATCAGTTCGAAATCGGCAGTGTTCCCGTCGCGAAACGGGCTTTCAGCAGACACTCCTGGTACTCCTCTTCGGCTGTCGAATCGAAGACGACGCCACCGCCGACATTGTAGACCGCCTCGCCATTGGCAAAGAGCGAGATGGTGCGGATCGCCACGGAAAAGCGCATCCGGCCGCCGGGCGCGATCCAGCCTATGGCGCCGCAATAGACATCGCGCGGGCCACTTTCCAGCTCGCGCAGGATCTCCATGGCGCGGATCTTCGGTGCGCCGGTAATCGAGCCGCAGGGGAACAGCGCGGCGAAAATCTGGCGGATGGCGAGGCCGGGCAAGAGTTTCGCCCGCACACGGCTCACCATCTGGTGGACGGTCGGGTAGCTCTCGATGCGGAAAAGCTCCGGCACATCGAGCGTGCCAACCTCGCTGATCAGTGAAATATCGTTGCGCAGGAGATCGACAATCATCCGGTTCTCGGCCTGGTTCTTCTCGTCGTTGCGCAAGAACGCTTTCAGGCGATCGTCCTCGGCTTTTGTTGCCCCGCGCGGCGCGGTGCCCTTCATGGGATGCGTCTCGATCATGCCTTCCGCGTCCACCTCGAAGAACAGTTCGGGCGAACGCGACAAGACGATCGGATCGCCGAGCGCGACCAGGGCCCCATACTTCACCGGCTGGCGTTCGGTCAGCGCGTTGAAGGCGACCAGCGGATCGCCCGACCATTGCGCATGGACCGGAAAGGTCAGATTGCCCTGGTAGCAGTCGCCCTTGCGGATGTGGTCATGCAGCCTGGCAAAGCGTTTGGCGTAGTCGTCCGAAGACCAGGCTGCCTTGGCGTCGAAGATTGGGCCGTTGCTAGCCGGCAGATCGCCTGGCGCGACCGTCTCCTCGACCGGCGCATCGAACACGCCGAGGCAGAAAAGCGGGGCGCGGCGGCCGGCCGGCAGCAGCGGAACGAGCTTGGGTTCGAGCAGGTAACCGGCCTCGTAGGAGAAATAACCGGCCAGCCATTTGCCGCCGTCATGTGCAGCCTGCGCGGCTTCCAGCGCCGGCAAAAAATCCGCCTCGCCATGCGCTGCGATTATCTCGGCCGGCCGGTCGAAAACGAGCTGCCGCGCGGTCTCGTCGTTCCTGAAAATTGCAAAGGGCAGGGGCAGGGACATAAGGCTCGGATGCTGCGGTCACCAGCGATCGATCTATATGGGGGCTCGACCGTGCGCAATCGAGGGAACGGCGTCTCAAGACGCAAAGGCGCGGCGGCAAAAACAAAAGCGGCGCCCGAGGGCGCCGCCTTGTTCCAGATGCCGCCTGCGATGGATCAGGTGTTGCTGGCTTCTCCCGCGGTCGGGAAGCGGCGCGCAAATTCCTTTTCGTCGCCGGCGGCAAGCAGTTTCGCCTGCTCGATCCAGCGTTCACGTTCGATGCGGCCGTCGAAATTCAACGTCGCCTCGATCCGCTTGACATCGTCGGGCGTCCAGGCGGCGATCTGGGCATAGGTCGTGACCCCAAGCCCTTTGAGCAGCCGCTCGTTGGTCGGGCCGATGCCGATCAGGCGACGCAGATCGTTGGCTTTGCCTGCCGCGGTGGCTGTTGCCTTGCCGGTCGCGGCTTTCTTTGCAGATGGCGCGGCCTTGCTTGCCGCTGGCGCGGTCGTCGGCGCGGCGCTCGCTTTCGATGCAGGCGGTTTCGGTGTTGCCGTTTTCGCGGCACTTGCGCGTGGCGCGGTCGCGGCCTTCGCCGTTGCAGATTTCTTCGGCGCCGGTTTGGCCGGTGCGGATGTCGACATCAGCGTTGACGGCGCCTGCATCGCCGCCTTGGTCGCGCCGGTCTTGGCGGCTGGCGCCTTGGCTGTTGCCGCCTTCGCGGTTGGCGCCTGGGTGGTTTTCGCCTCGCCCAGCCGGCGTTCGAGATCGGCGCGGGCGCGGCCGCATGCATCCAACTCACCGGTCAGACGGTCGCTATCGGCCCGCAATCTGTCGCGTTCGCTGCGCGTGCGGTCTAGCTCGCCGCGCAAACTGTCGAGTTCGCCACGCAGGCGTCCCCAAATGAACCAGCCAACCAACACACCTACCAGGAACGCCAGGAGCATGTAGAAAAAAGTGCCCATTGTCTTTCTCTCTCCAGTCCGATCCGTCCGCCCTGGCCTGTAGAGCCATGACCTCGGCGAAGGACCATTCGATGGTGGTTCCGCAATTTGCAGAACAGCCGGCTTCGATCGAGCCGTCGGCGACCGGTTTGCCCCTGGCCAACAGCCGTTGTCGCATCCGCCGACACGCCATGACAGGTCGGGATTTTCCGACCGGATCCATTCGTGCCCGGCTGAGCTTGAGGGCGGACGCTATCATACAGCTTACGGGAATCTAACGAAAAACTTCCATGGAAAGTTATTTAAGAACAAATAACCAAGACAAGAATAGAACCATCGCCAATATGCATTGCTGCTAAACTGTTCTGGAAAACCCGGTCATCCGGTGTTGCGCATCACCCAGTGTTGCGCATCAATTGTCCAGTGCTTCCAGCTCGTCGATCAGTCCGCTGATCACGCCAAGCCCAATCTGCCAGAAGGCAGGGTCGGCCGCGTCGAGGCCGAACGGCGCCAGAAGCTCGGAATGATGCTTGGTGCCGCCGGCGCGCAGCATGGCAAAATATTTCTCCTGAAAGCCGCGCTCGGCGTTCTGGTAGACCGCGTAGAGCGAGTTCACCAGGCAATCGCCGAATGCGTAGGCATAGACGTAGAAAGGCGAGTGGATGAAATGCGGAATATAGGTCCAGAAAACCTCGTACCCCTCGCGCAGCTTGATCGCCGGCCCGAGGCTTTCCGCCTGCACTTCCAACCAGAACTGGCCGAGCTTGTCGGAGGTCAGTTCGCCGCTCCTGCGCTCGGCATGCACCTTGCGCTCGAACTCGTAGAAGGCGATCTGGCGCACGACCGTGTTGATCATGTCCTCGACCTTCTGGGCGAGCATGGCCTTGCGTTCGCGCTTGTCGGTGGTCTGCTCGAGCAGCGAGCGGAAGGTCAGCATTTCGCCGAACACCGATGCGGTTTCGGCCAGCGTCAGCGGCGTCGATGCCATCAGGGCGCCCTGGCCGCCGGCCAGCACCTGGTGCACGCCGTGGCCGAGCTCGTGCGCCAGCGTCATCACGTCGCGCGGCTTGCCCATGTAGTTGAGCAGCACATAGGGATGCGCCGAAGGCACGGTCGGATGGGCAAAGGCGCCAGGCGACTTGCCAGGTCTCACCGGTGCATCGATCCAGCTGCGGTCGAAGAAAGTTCTGGCGATCTCCGCCATGTCGGGCGAAAAGCGCTGGTAGGCGGAAAGCACGGTGTTCTTGGCCTCGTCCCAGCCGATGACCGCCTGTGGGGTCTCGGGCAATGGCGCATTGCGGTCCCAGTGGTTCATCACCTCCATGCCAAGCCAGCGCGCCTTCATCGCGTAATAGCGATGCGACAGGCGCGGATAGGCGTCGCGAACCGCGGCGGCGAGTGCATCCACCACGCTGCGTTCGACGCGGTTGGCGAGATGGCGGGAATCGGCAATGTCCTCGAAGCCGCGCCAGCGGTCGGAAATCTCCTTGTCCTTGGCCAGCGTGTTGGTGACCAGCGTGAAGACGCGCAAATTCTTGCGGAAGGTCGTGGCCAGCGCCTCGGATGCCCGGCGGCGCACCTCGCCGTCGGCATCCTGAAGGCGATTGAGTGCCGGCTCCAGTGTCAACTCCTCGCCGTCGACGTCGAAGCGCAAATCGGTCATCGTCTCGTCGAACAGGCGGTTCCAGGCCCCGCGCCCGGTGATCGATTTTTCATGGAAGAGCTGCTCGATGCGGTCTTCGAGCTGATAGGGCTTGTCCTTGCGCAGATCGAGCACCCAGGGCCGGTAGTGGGCGAAGGCGGGATCGGCGGCGAGTGCGGTTTCGATCGCGCTATCGTCGATGAGATTCAGCTCGAGCGCGAAAAACAGCAGGTGCGCGCTGGCATCGGTCATCTTTTCCTGGATGTCGCCATAGAGCTTGGCGCGTTGCGGATCCGACGTGTTGCCGGCATAGACAAGCCCGGCATAGGAGACGATCCGGCCGATCAGCTCCTCCAGCGCTTCATAGGCCTGAAGCGCCTCGCCAAGCCTGCCGGCGCTGCCACGCCCGGCCTCGGCGGCGAGCGTGCCTTTCCAACGGCTCTCGAAGGCGATGGCATCGACGGCGGCCTTGGCGATGTCGCGCTTCAACTCGGGCGCTTCCATGCCCGAATAGAGATCGGCCAGATTCCATTCCGGCAGGTCGCCAAGCTCCGCCACGCCCTGACCGGGCGCCGCCGCCAGCTTTCGAGCAAAAACCATGCGCATTGCCGATCCTTCCAGACACAAAAATTCGAGGAAACGAGAAGCCGGTCAAATCCTAAGGAATTCATTCACCGGGTTTTTTGAAAGCTTATTTAGAACCCTGTGCCAAGATGATCCATAGGGCGCATTCTCGGGCGGGCACGGTCGGATCAGTCATGGCAGCTTCCATACTCATAGTCGATGACGATCCCGTGCAGCGCAGGCTGCTCGAGGCGGCGGTGACGAAATTCGGCCACACCGCGATCGTCGCCGATGGCGGCGAGGCCGGTCTCGATCTCGTCGACGGGCCCAATGCGCGCGACGTGTCGGTGGTCATCCTCGACCTGATGATGCCGGGCCTCGATGGCATCGGCGTGCTGAAGGCGATGCGCGAGCGCGGCATCCACATTCCCGTCATCGTGCAGACCGCGCAGGGCGGCATCGAAACCGTCGTTTCGGCAATGCGTCACGGCGCCTTCGATTTCGTCGTCAAGCCGGCCTCTCCCGACAGGCTGCAGGCGTCGATCGGCAACGCCCTCAAGGTCGAAGCGCTCGAAGGCGAAGTGAAGCGCTCGTCACGGCAGCGCGGCGGCCATCTGACGTTCAAGGACATGATCACCCACAGTCCGGCGATGGATCGGGTGATCCGGCTCGGCCGCAAGGCGGCGGCGTCCAACATTCCGATCCTGATCGAAGGTGAATCCGGCGTCGGCAAGGAACTGGTGGCGCGCGCCGTCCAGGGCAGCGGCGACCGCCGCTCGAAACCCTTCGTCACCGTCAATTGCGGCGCCATCCCAGACAATCTGGTCGAATCGATCCTGTTCGGGCACGAGAAGGGCTCGTTCACCGGCGCCACCGAAAAACATACCGGCAAGTTCGTCGAAGCGCACACCGGCACGCTGTTCCTTGACGAAATCGGCGACCTGCCGCTCGACGTGCAGGTCAAGCTGTTGCGCGCCGTACAGGACGGCGAGGTCGATCCGGTTGGCGGGCGCTCGGCCGTCAGGGTCGACATCAGGCTGATCTCGGCAACCCATCGCAACCTGCTGCAGCAGGTCAAGGACGGCAAGTTCCGCGAGGACCTGTTCTATCGGCTGAACGTCTATCCGATCTTCGTGCCGCCATTGCGCGACCGTCGCGACGACATCCCCTATCTGGTGGAGCACTTCATGGAGAAGGTGGCGCCCGCCGATCCGCGCCACCGCCTGCGAGGCATCTCGGCTGCGGCGCTTGCCATGCTGCAGGCCTATGACTGGCCGGGCAACATAAGGCAGCTCGAAAACGCCGTCTTCCGGGCCTCGGTGCTCGCCGACGGCGACATGCTGACCGAAGAAGAATTCCCGCAGATCCGGGCGCAAGTCGAGGGCACGGTCAATCTCGATTCGGGTATCGCCTTGCCAGCTCCAGGGTGGCCAGCTTCAGGGGGGCCAACTCCAGGGTGGCCAGCTTCCGGAGTGGCTTCGGGCAGCCAGCCGCGCGACAACATATCGGCCGCTGGCGGCATCGCAGCCGCCGACGCCGATGCACCAGCCAAGCCTCGTTTCGGCACGCTGCGGGCGCTCGACGAGCGCGGCAATGTGCGTGCGCTGGCCGACGTCGAACTCGAAATGATCAAGCTCGCCATCGATCACTATAACGGCCAGATGAGCGAAGTCGCCCGCCGCCTCGGCATCGGCCGGTCGACGCTCTACCGCAAGCTCAAGGAATACGGCATCGACCCGGAAACCGGCCGCGTCGAACGGCTCGCTTCCTGAGTCACAGGGCCAAGCCGGTTCTCATCCGGACATCATTCCACGCAACTGCGCCTCGAAATGATGTGTTCGCCACAGTGTTCACGTATTAAGGCGGACGGTAACAGATCGTGTTTCGAGCTGGCGCCAAAACATGATCTAAACCAGCGGTTTACCAAGATATCCTGCGCAATATTTTTGGCGGGATATCGCCACCGTGTTACCGCATTTCGGCTTCAATAAGCGATGATTAACCATTAGGATCGATATTCGGATGCACACACCACGCATCCGTTTGGTCAAATCCGGGGACAAAACGGCAGCCTGCAAGGCCTTTTGATTTGAACAGAATCGAACGACACGAAAACGGGCGGCATTATCACATGAGCGTCTGGCCGAGATGGCTGGCAGCGGTGATTGTTGCCGTCGGGTTCCTTGCAGCGGCGGCAACCGGCGCCAGCGCCGAGACACGTTCGCTGAAGCTCTATCATCTCCACACGCATGAAAAGGCGGAGATCGTCTACAAGCGTAATGGCCGCTACGACCAGGCGGGCTTGCGAAAGATCAACATCATCCTGCGCGACTGGCGCCGCAACGAGCCGACCAAGATGGATCCGCGCCTGCTGGACCTGGTCTGGGAAGCGTATCGGGAGAGCGGCGCCACCGATTACATCCAGGTCGTCTGCGGCTATCGTTCGCCGGCCACGAATTCGATGTTGCGCAGCCGCAGCAGGGGCGTCGCCGAAAAAAGCCAGCACATGCTCGGCAGGGCGATGGATTTCTATATTCCCGGCGTGCCGCTGAAGAAGCTGCGCGACGTCGGCCTCAGGATGCAGGGCGGCGGCGTCGGCTACTATCCCAGCTCCGGCTCGCCCTTCGTGCATATGGATGTCGGCAATGTACGCCACTGGCCCGGCATCAGCCGCCAGGAACTGGCGCGCGTGTTCCCCAACGGCAAGACGTTGCATGTGCCGAGCGACGGCAAGCCGCTGCCTGGCTATCAACAGGCGCTCGCCTCCTACAAAGCCCGCAAGGGCGCCGGCGCGCCGGCCATTGAACTCGCCAGCGCAAGCGGCGGTGCCAAAAAATCCCGTGGGTTCCTGGCAGCCCTCTTCGGCGGTGGCGACGACGAGGCGGACGACAGCGCCGACGTGGCGATGGCCGAGCCGGCGCCAAAGCCCCGTAACGTGAAGCCGGCGCCGTCCGCCAAGAGCAGCAACCTGCCTGGCATTGCCATCGTGGCGCCTCAGGATGCTAAGCGCGCCGAGATTCCGGAAGTCGCCGATGCTCCGGCGCCTGCGCCTGAACCGGAGAACGACACGCCGGAGACGATCATCGCGGCATTGCCTGCGCGCAGCATCCCGCTGCCGGATTTTGCTCCGCGTCCGAAGACCGACGTCGGCGCCCAGCCGCCTGAAAACGTTCCATTCGGCGTGGCGGATGCGGCTGGATCGACTGAACAGGCGGTGGCGACCGCGCAAGCGCCGGCAAGCGTGGCGCCGGCCGGTGTGGCACCGGCAAATGTTCCGTTCGGCATAGCAGACCCGTCTGCTGCGGCCGGCCCGGTGCAGGTCGCTGCAAACAACATTCCCGTGCCGAGCTGGCGGCCCGATCATTCGCTGCCGGCCGATCTTTCGCCGGCGGGTCTTGCGCCGCAGGACAAGCAAGTGTTGCTGGCGCTGGCGAGTGCGGCCGAGCGGAGCAACACCGCCACCGACGCATTCTCGGTATTGCCGTCGGCGCGGCCCGACAGTTCCCAGCCCGACGAGGTCAAGGCCGTTCTGGAACGGGTCAGCGCGACCGACGAATACAAGGTCGCGTCGCTTTCCGAGCAAGCATCGGTGTTCGAGGAACCGGCGAGCGACGACGGGGCATCGCGCGACGGGGCATCGCGCGACGGGGCATCGCCGCGCGAGGCCATCGTTGCCCGCCCGGCCGGCTCCGATCCGGCCGCCGTCATCGGTGCAGGCGTGAAGACCACACGCAAGGAACCCAGGGCCACCGCCCGCGACCTGAAGCCCGGCCCCAAGCCGGTGGTGGTCGCCGCCGCGCCGCAGGCCGCCCGGTGGGCGCTGCACAGCGGTGAGTATGTCGCAACCGTTTCAGATGCGACAACGGCGCCGCGCTACGCCTACGACTTCGTCCGTACGGCACCGAGCGAGGTCTATACGATAGGCTTCCAACCGGGCAACGAGATGGCCGACGCAAACCGGTTCACCGGCAAAGCCGTCAAGTTCATGTCGGTGGCCCGCTTCAAGACCGAGTAGGCCGCGCTGGGCACCTCGCGCGGCCTCCACCGCCGGCACTGGCTTCCTTCATCCAGGGATGCTAACCACTGGTCGGCATTCTCCCGCTTCGTCTAATGGTAGGACAGCGCCCTTTGAAGGCGTGAATCGTGGTTCGAGCCCATGAGCGGGAACCAGCCGGCGAACCAGATCGGCCAGATCGGCGGCGGTTTTCTTCATGCAGAAGGTGCTAGCGCCCGAGCTTGCTCGCAGCGCGCGCCAAGGCTTCGATCTCGTCCCATTTGCCGGCCTTGACCAGATCGTCCGGCGCCACCCAGGAACCGCCGACGCAGATGACGTTGGGCAGGCTGAGGTAGTCGGCGGCGTTCTTGCCGGTGATACCGCCGGTCGGGCAGAATTTCACGTCGGCAAGCGGCGCGGCGAAAGCCTTGAGCGAGGCAATGCCGCCCGACTGTTCGGCCGGGAAGAATTTCAGAAAGCGCAGGCCGGCTTCGCGGGCGGCCATGACCTCTCCCGGCGTAATGGCGCCGGGCAGCAACGGCACGTCGCTGTCCTTGGCTGCCGCGAGAAGCTCGCGGGTGATGCCGGGGCTGACGATGAACTTCGAACCGGCGGCCGCCGCCTCGCCGAACTGGCGGGCGTCCAGGATGGTGCCGGTGCCGACGACCGCGTCTTCGACCTCGCCTGCCACCCGGCGGATCGCCTCCAGCGCGTCGGCGGTGCGCAGCGTGATCTCGATCACCGGCAGGCCACCGCTGGCCAGCGCCCGGGCCAGCGGCACCGCGTCGGCGGGATTGGCGATCTTCAGCACCGGTATGACCGGCTGGCCGTTGAGGAGCGACAGGAGCTTTTCGGTCGTGCTGGGCATTCGTCGTCTCTCCTCTGTTGATCAAGTCGACCGGTTAGCAGAAGGCGGTTTTTCTGTCCACGAAACGCGGCGTGTCGCGATGTCACGCGTGGTGTTCGAAACCTTCCGCGATCAGACCGCTCCCGGCTCTGCCTTGATCCGGCTGTCGTGAGCGTTTAGTGGCTTGGTGATGACACTTCCCAGCCAAGCCTTCCGCGTTGCCGCGCTTTACCGCTTCGCCCGGCTCGACACCTTCGAGGCGCTGCGCGCGCCGCTCGCCGCCTTCTGCTGCGCACGCGGCATCAAAGGCACGCTGCTTTTGGCGCGTGAGGGCATTAACGGCACGGTCGCCGGCAGTGAAACGGCAATCGCGGCGCTCATCGATCATCTCGAATCCATCGACGGTCTCGCCGGCCTCGAGATCAAATACAGCAGCGCCGCAACGATGCCGTTCCATCGTATGAAGGTGCGGTTGAAGCGCGAGATCGTCACCATGGGCGTGGACAATATCGATCCGGCGGCAGGTGCAGGCACCTATGTAGCGTCGGCCGACTGGAATGCACTGATCTCGGATACGGGCACCATCGTCATCGACACGCGCAACGCCTACGAGGTGTCGCTCGGCACCTTCAAGGGCGCTGTCGATCCTACCACCAACAGCTTCCGCGAATTCCCGGCCTGGGTCGAGCAGCATCGGCATGAGCTCGAGGGGCGCAAGGTCGCCATGTTCTGCACCGGCGGCATACGCTGCGAGAAGGCGACGGCCTATGTGAAGTCGCTCGGCTTCGAGGATGTTTTCCACCTCAAGGGCGGCATTCTGAAGTATCTCGAAGACGTGCCCGCCGAACAGAGCCTCTGGCAAGGCGAATGCTTCGTTTTCGACGAGCGCGTTTCGGTATCGCACGGGCTGCTCGAAGGCGACGCCGAACTCTGCCGCGCCTGCCGGCATCCGCTGGCCGCAGAAGACCGGCTGTCGCCGGAATATGCCACCGGCATCTCATGCCCGCATTGCTTCGATGCCCGCTCGGACGAAGATCGCGCCCGCTACGCCGAGCGCCAGCACCAGGTCGAGCTGGCGCAAGCGCGCGGCGATCGCCATATCGGAAGTTAGCTTCACGTTAAGCAACTTCACGTCAAGCAACAGAGAAGCGATCGATGACCCACAGCCATGTCCCGTCGTTCTGCCGGCGCGCGACCTCGGTGGTGATGGTACCATCGGGAAGCCGGGTCGAGGTGAGCGCCAGGTCGCCATTGACGACAGCCGGGCGCTGATCTCCGGACTGAAATTTTCGGCCGGTTGCGGTGATCTCCGCGAACAGCCCCCGGATGGCTTCGCGGCCGAACGTCAGTTGTCCGCCACCGCTGTCGATGACTGCATGGGGCTCAAAAAGCGCGGCCATGCCGTCAATGTCTCCGACCCACTGCCGCGAAATCAGCAGGCGCTCCAGCTCCTGGGGATCGCGTGCCGGCTGGCGGTCTGTCTCATCGGTCATGCCAGGCTCCTCCCAAGCGACGTGCCGCGACATTACTCGAAGTCGAAGCTGGTTTCGACACGCGTTTTTTGGCGCGGATGGAGGCTGCAGCACTTTAATTTCCGCGTGAAATCCCAGCAGACCTCCATTCGAGCTCATGCGTGGCAGCGGGCAAAAGGATGCGCCGCGTCATTGTAATGTCAAACTGCGGGACCTAGGTCTTCGACGTGCAAACCTGCCCGCGCACCTTCGGCCGGGCCAATTCTGGAGGCATAGATGTTCGATCCCAAGAAGCTCCTCGACGATCTGCTCGGCTCGCAAATTCCCGGCACCGGATCGACCGTCCGCGACAAGGCCGGGCAGGCGGTGCAGATGGCCAAGGACAATCCGCTTGCCGCCGGTGCGCTGGCCGCGGTGCTGCTCGGAACCGGCCCAGGCCGCCAGGTCACCGGTGCGGCGGTGAAGCTTGGTGGGTTGGCTGCGATCGGCGGCCTCGCTTACAAGGCCTACCAGAACTACAAGAACGGCAACGTGCCGGCCAAGACGCAAGCTGCAGGCGAACCGGAATTGCTGCCGCCGCCGGCCGATACCGCGTTCCATCCGTCGCAAGCGCCGCAGGGCGAAGACGAATTCACGCTGACGCTGGTCAGGGCGATGATCTCGGCGGCGAAGGCCGACGGTCATGTCGATGACGAAGAGCGGCAGAAGATCGCCGGCAAGCTCAGCCTCGCCGGCGTCGGCGCCGAAGCGGAGAAATTCCTGATGTCGGAACTCGAGGCGCCGCTCGATCTGGATGTGCTGATCGCAGGGGCCAAGACCGATGCGCAAAAGCTGGAACTCTACACCGCCTCGCGTCTTGCCATCGATCCGGACACGCGGGCCGAACGCGGCTATCTCGACCTGCTTGCCGGCCGTCTCGGCCTGCCGGACGCCCTGGTCGATCATGTCGAGGCGACGGTGACGGCGGCGAAGGTGCCGGCAGCGGGCAGCACGGCCAAGCCGGTGAGCGGTTCGCGCTGGTAGCTTGAAAGTAGGGCGGCGGAAACCCGGTGCGCCGTTGGCGTTAGCTTCTCGTTAATCCGGTGGGCGCATGATTCAGGCAGTCGGATCGGCTTTCCTCCTCCCAAGCCCGGTTCGGATCAGGGGCGGTCGCCAATGACCGCCCTTTTTGTAGCACGCGCCGTTGCGCCGGCTTGCCATGGTTCCCGTCATTTGCGATGCCTCATCCCTTTCAGGGAGTACAGCCATGACCGACTCTAAAACCGCCATCGTCACCGGCGCCGGTACGGGCATCGGCAAAAGCGTCGCCACGGCGCTGCTCAAGGCCGGCTGGAACACGGTCTTCTGCGGTCGCCGCAAGCCGGTGCTGGAGGATGCGATCGCCGCGGCCGGGCCGACGCAGGCCAAGGCATTGGCCTTCGCCTGCGACATCAGCAAGGCCGATCAGGTCGACGATCTGTTCGAGACGGTGGCTGCGGCTTTCGGGCGCGTCGACCTGCTCTTCAACAATGCCGGCACGAGCTACAAATCGACGTTGATCGACGACATCCCGGTCGACGTGTGGAACGACATCGTCGGGGTCAATCTCACCGGCTCGTTCCTATGTGCTCGCGCCGCGTTCGGCGCCATGCGCAGGCAGCAGCCGATGGGCGGCCGCATCATCAACAACGGCTCGGTATCGGCCTATGCGCCGCGGCCGGGCTCGGTGCCCTATACGGCGACCAAGCACGCCATCACCGGGCTGACCAAGACGCTGGCGCTGGACGGCAGGCCCTTCGACATTGCTTGCGGCCAGATCGACATCGGCAACGCGCTGACCGACATGGCGCAGGCGATGACGGTCGGCGTGCCGCAAGCCAACGGCACCATTGCCGCCGAAGCGGTGATGGATGTCGAGCGCGTCGCCGATGCCGTCCTCCATATGGCCAGCCTGCCGCTCGACGCCAACGTGCTGTTCATGACCGTGATGGCGACGAAGATGCCATTTGTCGGGCGAGGCTAAATTGGTCTCAACCCGGTCCTAAATCAGGGCCGGGTGACCGGAAGCGGCACGCCGGGTAAATATAGCGAAATCGGGCGGATTTCGTAGACGGCGGTCGGATTGACGCGGCGAAGGTCGCGCGCAATGTCGATGGCGGCGTCACGGGTGGCGCAGTCGACGACATAGAGCCCCAGCAATTGTTCCTTGGTCTCGGCGAAGGGGCCGTCGATAACCATTCCGGTGCCTGGCCCGCGCAAGGTGCAGGCGTCTTGTGTCGCGCCGAGCCGGGCCGCCGGCCCAAGGGTGCCTTGCCGGTAGAGCCGATCGTTGATCTGGAGAAGATCGGTCATCAGCGCCGCATCCTGCTCAGGCGTCAGTGCCGTAATCGCTTCTTCCTCGTGATAGGCAAGAATGGCATAGAACATCTGGCTTCTCCTTTCGTCGTCCTCACTTCGCCAGGAACGCCTCGATCCGCTCCAGCGCGCGCAGGATGTTCTCCTCGGAATTGGCGTAGGACAGCCTGACATAGCCTTCGCCGAGAATGCCGAAATCGGGGCCGCCGATCAGCGCCACGCCGGCATCCTCGAGCAGAGCCGAGGCGAGCTTCTTGGCCTTCCAGCCGGTCTTGGAAACATTGGGGAAGGCATAGAAGGCGCCTTTCGGCGTAATGCAGGAAACGCCGGGCAAGGCATTCAACCCCTCGACCACGACCTTCCTGCGGCGGTCGAAGGCGCGCATCATCTTGTCGACATCGTCCTGCGGGCCGTCGATGGCGGCTATGCCGGCATACTGGCTCGGTGCGTTGACGCAGGACCAGCAATTGACCGCGAGCTTGCGCACCTTGTCGTAGAGATGCGCGCCCTTGTCGCCATTCGGCCAGATCGACCAGCCCATGCGCCAGCCGGTCATCGCCCAGGTCTTCGACCAGCCGTTGAGCACGATCAGCCGGTCGCGGATTTCAGGGAAGGCGAGCAGCGAGCAGTGCGTCTCGCCGTCATAGGTCATCACGTCGTAGATCTCGTCGGAGAGGATGGCGACGTCCGGGTGCGCTTGCAGCCCCCTGACCAGCTTTTCGATCTCGGCGCGAGGCGTGACGCCGCCGGTCGGATTGGCGGGCGAGTTGAGGATCAGCAGCCTGGTCTTCGGGGTGATCAGCGCCAAGGTCTCCGCAGCCGAAAAGGCAAAGCCGTTCTCCTCGCGCATCGGCACCGGGATGGGGGCAGCACCGGTGAACTCGATCATCGAGCGGTAGATCGGAAAGCCGGGATCGGGATAGAGGATTTCGGCACCCGGCTCGCCGAACATCAGGATGGCCGCGAACATGGTCGGCTTGCCGCCGGGCAGGATCATCACCGCTTCCGGCGAGACTTCGACGCCGGTGGTGGCCAGCGTGCGGCGGACCACCGCTTCGCGCGTCGCCAGCAGGCCGTTGGCCGGCGTATAGCCGTGATGGCCGTCGCGCAGCGCCTTGATCGCGGCCTCGACGATGTGCTGCGGCGTCTTGAAGTCGGGCTGGCCGATGCCGAGATTGACAATGTCGCGGCCCTGGTGGGCAAGTGCCGTGGCACGCGCCAGCACCGCGAACGCATTTTCCTCGCCGAGGCGGTCGAAGGCCGAAATCGTGTGGAGCATTTTTCCCGTCCGTGTGGTTCTTTCAGCGAGCGTGCGTTTTTGTGAGCGTCCGCCCGCAAAAGTCAAACGGATTGGAGTTTTCGGTGTCGGAAAATCTCAAGAATTGGCAACCGCGCCCGCGGCCCGAACGCAAGGTGCTGGAGGGGCGCACTGTCAGGCTGGAGCCGCTCAACGCCGAAAAGCACGGCGACGGCCTGTTTGAGGCCTCGTCGGTGGCCGATGTCGACGGCCGCTTCGCCTGGCTGCCAGACTACCCGCCGGAGAGCCGTGCCGCCTTCCAGCCATGGCTGGACAAGGCGGAAGCCAGCGAAGACCCCCTGTTTTTTACCGTCATCGACAAGGCCAGCGGCAAGGTCGCCGGGCGGCAGACGCTGATGCGTATCGACGCCGCCTACGGCGTCATCGAGATCGGCAACATCTATTGGGGCCCGCTGATCTCGCGTAAGCCGGCGGCGACGGAAGCGCAGTTCCTGTTCATGAAGTATGTCTTCGACGAGCTTGGCTACCGCCGCTACGAATGGAAATGCAACAATCGAAACGAGCCGTCGAAGCGCGCGGCGGAACGTTTCGGCTTCACGTTCGAGGGCATTTTCCGTCAGCATCTTGTGGTCAAGGGCGAAAACCGCGATACCGCGTGGTATTCGATCATCGACAAGGAATGGCCTGATCTGCGCAGAGCCTATGAGGCGTGGCTCGATCCGGCTAATTTCGACAGCGATGGCCAGCAGAGGCGGCGGCTCGAGGATTTTCGCGCCGAGTTCGGCGCCTGACCATGCTCCCGAAAAGTGGAATCCGGTTTTCGGAAAAGATCATGGTCAAATAAAAAGATAGAGCCTCCATCCCGATTCTGCCGGGATGGACCAGGCTCTAGCAGGAGCTCATAGATGGCGCATTCCCACGACCACGCTTCGCAGGGCCACGACCACAGCCATGGCGCAGGTCATGTGCATGGCTCGACCGACAAGAAGCGCGTGCTGATCGCTGCCTGCCTGACCGCCGGCTTCATGGTCGCGGAGACGCTAGGCGCCATCTTCACCGGTTCACTGGCCCTGCTGGCGGATGCCGGCCATATGCTTGCCGATTGCGTCGCGCTCGGCCTTGCCTGGTATGCCTTTCACCTTGCGAGCCGGCCGGCGACCGTGCGCCTCACCTACGGCTTCGGCCGGGTCAAGACGCTGGTCGCCTACACCAACGGCATCGCCATCTTCGCCATCGCGCTGTGGATCGTCTACGAGGCTTGGGGCCGCTTGCAAGCGCCGGCTCCGGTGCTCGGCGGGCCGATGCTGGTCGTCGCGATCGCCGGCCTGCTGGTCAATCTCGGCTCGTTCTACGTGCTGCATGGCGGCGACCGCGGCAGCCTGAACATGCGCGGCGCCATCCTGCACGTGCTCGGCGACCTGCTCGGCTCGGCCGCGGCGATCGTCGCGGCGCTGGTGATCCTGGCGACGGGCTGGACGCCCATCGATCCGATCCTGTCGATGCTGGTCTCGCTGCTGATCCTGTCCACGGCCTGGTCGCTGATGCGCGAGGCAGCTCACGTCCTGCTCGAGGGCGTGCCGGCAAGCCTCGACCGCGACCTGATCGCGAGGGACATCGAAGGCTCGGTCAAGGGCGTGCGCGAGGTGCATCACATGCATGTCTGGTCGCTCGACGGCTCCAGCAACATGGCGACGTTGCATGCCTGCCTCAATGACGGCGTCGACGCGCATATGGCGGTAAGCGCGATCAAGAAGCGGCTTGCGGCGGAACATGGCATAGCCCATGCCACGGTCGAACCGGAATTCGGCCGATGTGCCGACAGCCATGAGCATGATGACGAGCACGAGCATGCGCATGATACGCCACCGCACCGCGGCCATTATCATTGACTTCGGGAGTTCCTGGCATTGGCAACGATCGACATGAACTCTCGCCACCCTGGCGCCGCGTGATGGACCGCGACACCCGCAATGCGGCGATCGGCGCCGCCTGGGTTTTGCTGCTGTTCGGCATCGCAGCCTATTATCTTCCAACCGTGATGCTGGCGGTCGGCAAGGTCTCGACGGTTCTTGCCGGCGTCGTCGCGGCGATCTTCATGGTAGCAATCTTCGTCGTGTTCTGGCTGCGTAGCCGCAGCCAGCGCAAAAAGGGAAAGTGACATGCGCATTCTGATTACCGGCGCGGCAGGCATGGTCGGCCGCAAACTCATCGCCAGGTTGGCCAAGGACGGGACGCTCGGCGGCCGCAAGATCGCCGCGCTCGATCTTCACGATATCGTGCCGCCGCAAGCGCCGGTGCTCGAAGGTGTCAGCATTACCCTCCACACCGGCGACCTTGCCGCACCGGGAGCGACCGCAAATCTGGTCGCGCCGCGCCCCGACGTGATCTTCCATCTCGCCGGCGTGGTGTCGGGTGAGGCGGAGGCCAATTTCGATCTCGGCTATCGCGTCAATCTCGACGGCACAAGGGCGCTGTTCGATGCCATCCGCTTGGCCGCCTATACGCCACGCGTCGTCTTCACCTCGTCGATCGCCGTGTTCGGCGCACCGTTTCCCGACATCATTCCGGACGAGTTCCACCCGACGCCGCTGACCTCCTACGGCACACAGAAGCTGATCGGCGAGGCGCTGCTTGCCGACTATACGCGCCGCGGTTTCTTCGACGGCATCGGCATCAGGCTGCCGACCATCTGCGTCAGGCCGGGAAAGCCGAACAAGGCGGCCTCAGGGTTCTTCTCCGGTATCATCCGCGAGCCGCTGAGCGGCCATGAAGCGATCCTGCCGGTGCCGCGCTCGGTCGTCCACACACACGCCAGCCCGCGTTCGGCGGTGAATTTCCTGATCCATGCGGCTCAGATCGACGGCGCCGCCGTCGGACCGCGCCGCAACCTGACGATGCCGGGTGTTGCCGTCACTGTCGGCGAGCAGATCGAGGCGCTGGAACGTGTCGCCGGCGCCAAGGCGGCCAAACTGATCCGCGAGGAGCCCGACGAGACGATCTGGGCGATCGTCAAGGGCTGGCCGACACGCTTCGAGGCGCGGCGCTCGAGGGAGCTTGGCTTTGCCGCCGAAACGAGCTTCGACGAGATCATCCGCGTCCATATCGAGGACGAGTTGGGGGGCAATATCCCTAGTTAAAGCGCCCCGATCGGACGCAACGAGGTCAGGCGCCAGTCAGGCTGGCCGAGAGCAGCAGCAGGCCGAACAGGAAGACGAAGGCGGCGCCGCCGATCTCGACGATCGAATGGATGCGGTTGCCCATGCGGCCATCGCCGGCGAAATACACCGCCCAGTTCTTCGCGGTCACCGCAAGCGTCGCCAGGGCCGAGACGGTGATTGCGGTGCCGAGCGCCATGGCCAGCACCGAAAGGATGCCGCCGAACCACAGCCCATTCAGCAAGGCGAAGCTCAGCACGATCAGCGCGCCTGAACAGGGGCGGATACCGACGGCAGCCACCGCCGACCAGGCCGTGCGCCAATCGAAGCGATCACCGGAAAGCAGCGCCGGGTCGGGCGCATGCGAGTGTCCGCAGGTGTCGCAGACCTCGCCCGCCGCGTGGCTGTGGTGATCGTGCGCAGCATGGGCGTGGTCGTGGGCGCCGTGATCGTGATGGTCATGCGCATGATCGTGGTGGTCATGCGCATCAAGCGCGTGGGAATGTGCCGCATGGGCATGTGAATGGCCGGCATGTGAATGGCCGGCATGGGCAGCCGAGAGGCTGTAGCCCGGATTTGCGCCGAACAGGCGAAGGATGGCCGGGCCGGCCTTGCGCCACAGCAGCCAGGCGCCGAACAGAGTGACGAAGACATAGCTCATGATTTCGAGGAACCATGCGGCGTCTGTCATCGAGACAGCAGTGCCGCGCAGCAAGAAATAGGCGACCAGCATCACCATGATCGCGGTCAGCGCCTGCAGCAGGGCCGAGACGAAGGACAGCATGATGCCGCGCCGGAGCGCCACTTCATTGGCCACCATGTAGGAAGAGATCACCGCCTTGCCGTGACCGGGGCCGGCGGCGTGGAAAATGCCATAGGCAAAGGACAGGCCGATGAGCAGCCACAACTTGCTGCCGTCCTGGCGCATCGCCTTCATCGCGCCGGCAAGCGCATGATAGAATTCCTGCTGGCGCAGATTGATCCACATCAGGATGTGGGCGAACGGGCCGGTGGCGGTTGGAGCCATGCCGTCATTGGTGCCGATGCCGAGTGAACTCTGGGCGTGGGCGGTGCCGAGAAAGTGCGTCATCACAAAGGCGACGGCCAGAAGACCGAATGCCAAACGCAGGGACGGTTTGGTCACTGGATCTATCCTTCCGGCTGACAGGTCAGTTCAAGCTTGGTGGCAAAGATCTTGCTCATGTCGGTGCCTGTCGGATCGTTGAAGAAGGCCTCGGTCAGGGTCTTCTGGTTCTGGGCGATCGCCTCGTCCGGGTTCGGGCGGACAACCTTGCTGGTGCAGGTCGGCGGCAACCCATCGACCTGCAGATTGGCATCCTCGGTGAAATCGATCGCGGTGTAGAAGGTCGGGTCGTAGACGCCGATATCTATCTTGCCGCTCAGTTTGATCGGCACCTTCGGTTCAGATTCAAACAGGATGATCAACTGGTCATTGTCGAAATTGGCCATCAAATGAGGCGGCGGGGTCATTGCCACGTCCTTGCCGTCGACGGTGACGAGCTGGAAATAGTTGAACTCGGCAAGCGAGGCATGGACGGTGTCGGCGACATCCTTCAGCTCTTTGTCGTCGAGTTTCAGGTCGGAATTCTTGTCGAACTCCATCATCACCGTGCTCGAAAACAAATCATCGAAGCGCCAGACATGGCGCAATGCCTTCACAGTTTGGTGATCCGGGCCGAGGACCACTTCGAGGCGGGCTTCAGCGAAGACGTGGGGATGCACCTCAGCCGGTCCGACGGCGGCAAACGTCGCGGTCAAGGCCGAAGCCAGCATCATTGCTTGCCGTTTCAGGTGCATTCTCGGTCGCGATTCAATCGGCTTCGGTGAATTGCCGACAGTTACCAGAAAGCGGGCGAAAATGGGACCGCAACGCGGCTGAAAGCTCATGCGTTGTCCAGCGTCTTGAACCACTGCACCAGGAAGTCGACGAAAACGCGAACTTTTGCAGGCAGATAGCGCCGGTGCGGATAGACAGCAAAAATGCCGCCGCCGGGCAGAATGCGGTCATCCAGCGCAGTCACCAGCTTGCCGCTTTCGATGTCGGGCGCGGCGATAAAATCCGGCAGGATGGAAAACCCCAGTCCAGCCACGGCGGCCGCCCTCGCCGCCATCGGGCTGTTGACCTCGATCGGGCCGGAGACCGAAACACTCACCGTATCGGCACCGTCGCCCTTGAACGGCCAGTTGGTGAGCCAGCGGCCATTGGTGTCGATGATGCAAGGCACGCGGGCAAGGTCTTGCGCCCTGACCGGCATGCCGTGCTTGGCGATCAGTTCGGGAGACGCGCAAAGCCGTACCGAAAACGGCGCCAGGCGCCTGGCGATCAGTGAGGAATTTTCCAGCCGCGAAATGCGCACTGCCAGATCGAAACCCTCTTCGACCAGATCGACGAAGCGGTCGTCGAGATGAATGTCGAGCACGATGTCGGGATGCTGCTTGGCGAAGTCGATCAGCGATTGGCCGATCGGCGCGTCGGCAAAGGTGCGCGGCGCCGACAGCTTGATCCTGCCGCGGACGTCGCCGGAGGATTCGCGCACCGCATCGGCAAGGCTGTCGACCTCGCGCACGATCTCCGAGGCGCGCCGGTAATAGGTGTGGCCGGCTTCGGTCATCGAGAACTGCCTGGTGGTGCGGTTGAGCAGTAGCGCGCCGAGCTCGTCCTCCAGCTCGCGCACATATTTCGACAGCAGCGCCTTCGAGCGGCCGATCTTGCGTGCCGCCGCCGAAAAGCCTTCGGCCTCGACGACATCGATGAAGGCGCGCATGCGGGTCAGCGTATCCATGTCATGCGCCTCCTTGGTGGGCTGAAAGGATGCGGGCGGCGAGCGTAATCAACTGCCGGTCGCTGTTCTTCGGGCCGAGCAGCGAAAGACCGAACGGCGCCCCGCCGGTCTTGCCGAGCGGCAGCGTGATCTGCGGAAATCCAGACAGGCCGGAAAGACACAGCAATCTCAGCGCGCGCTCGCGATAGATCTGCAAATCATCAAATAATTCGGCCTTGAGCGGCGCGGCACCCGGAGCGGTCGGAAGCACAAGAACGCCGTCCTCGCCAAGCAGGTCGGTAAGCTCGAGGCGAAACGAAACGCGACGTTCCGTTTCGTGCTGCGCGGTTGCCGGGCCGACGGTCGCGCCATGCTCGAAGCGCTCCTTGACGCCGGGTCCCAGCATGCGGTCGCCGCCAGCGATCCAGGCGCCGTGGCTTTGCCAGGCTTCATAGCCTTGCAGCTTGCGGAAGCACCAATAAAGATCGTCGGTGGAATGCGACAGCGGGCCAACGCTGCGCGGCGCGCCCAGCACCGAAGCGACACTGCGGACCATGGCGCGATATTCCTCGGCCTCCAGCGGGCCGAGCACGAGGCTGTCCAGCGCGTCGAGGGCAAGAGGGCGTACCAGTTCGTGGCGGTGCGGATCGTCGCCGAGCAGCACCGTGCCGACCTTTTCGTAGGTGACGATATCCCTGGCAAACCAGCCGAACGTGTCCAGCGAAGGCGCCAGCGGCATGGCGCCGTCGAGCGAAATGCGGCCATGCGTGGTCCTGAGGCCGATCAGGCCGCAGAAGCTTGCCGGCGCACGGATCGAGCCGCCGGTGTCGGAGCCGGTGGCGATATCGGCCAGCCCGCCGGCGACTGCAGAAGCAGAACCCGAGGACGAGCCGCCGGTGACGCGGTCGGGTGCCGCCGGATTGATCGGCGATGGGAAATGCGCGTTCAGCCCCAGCAGGGAAAAGGCGAGTTCGTCGGTCTGCGTCTTGCCGACGAAGCGGGCGCCCGAATCAAGCAGCGTCTGGACGGCCGGCGCGGTGGCCGTGGCCGGCGAGGCTTCGCGGTATTTCTGCGGATTGCCGCAACCGGTGCGGTACCCGGCGACGTCGAAGATATCCTTGACGGCCAACCGCAAGCCGGCAAGCGGGCCGGATTGCGCATTGGTAACAGGGACTTGATCAAGATCGAGAAAAGCGTTCAGCGGGCCGCGAGTGCCTGTCATGCGTTCGATATCCGGGTGTGCTTGCCGCAGCATTGTTCTTCTGGTCCCGCAGCATTGTTCGATGCCACAAATTTTACAACCTGCGATACGATTTTTATTGATTGTGAAATCTTTCGATCTTATATCGCGCTTGCCCAAAGTCGCACGTGCCTGTGGGTGTCCGCCGATCCTCGAATGGTGAGGGCAATCGGTAAGGTAACTGGAGCCATCCCCTCCAGTCGGTTTAGCGGCCAACCGCCAACCGAGGACACCTTGAAGCAACGACGGTGCGGGCCTTTCTGGTGTTCTGCCGGTCGTCCAAAGACCGGGGTTACTGAAGAGGCACACCTTCATTGCCGGCAGTGCGGACGGGTCTCCCATCCAAGCCAAGGCAGACAAAGCGAACCGAGGCCGGGCAAGGCCAAGGTTCACCGCCGCGAGACGGCGCTTCATGGTTCCGGGGTCTCCACCGGCTGGTTCCATGGATTTCCGTCCCGCCTTTGTCCACCGCGTGTTCGCGAGGCCGAGAGCCCGCGTCCGCAAGCCTTTGTGCGCGCCGAAAGGCGCTGATGGAGAGACCCCGATGGCTACCCAGCGCATCCTTGACTTTCTCGCCACCCGACGTCCGAACGGCCCGTGCCTCGTCGTCGACCTCGATGTCGTGCGCGACAATTTCCGCGCCTTCGAGAAGGCGCTTCCCGATTCCAAGATCTACTATGCGGTGAAAGCAAATCCGGCGCCGGAAATCCTGCGCCTGCTTGCTGCGATGGGCTCGTCCTTCGACACCGCTTCCGTTGCCGAAGTCGAGATGGCGATGGACGCCGGTGCGCCGGCGGACCGCATCTCCTTCGGCAACACCATCAAGAAGGAGCGCGACATCCAGCGCGCCTACCAGCTCGGCATCCGGCTGTTTGCGGTGGACTGCGTCGAGGAGGTCGAGAAGATCGCCCGCGTCGCTCCCGGCGCCCGTGTGTTCTGCCGCGTCCTGACCGACGGCGAGGGTGCCGAATGGCCGCTGTCGCGCAAGTTCGGCTGTGTGCCGGCGATGGCGGTCGACGTGCTGCGCCATGCCAGGGCGCTCGGCCTCGACGCCCATGGCGTATCATTCCATGTCGGCTCGCAGCAGACCGACCTGACCGCCTGGGATCGCGCGCTGGCCGACGCCAAGAAGGTGTTCGCGACGCTGGCCGACGAAGGCATCGTGCTGAAGATGGTCAATATGGGCGGCGGCTTCCCGACCCGCTATCTCAGGGATGTGCCGGTGGCGCAGGCCTATGGCCAGGCGATCTTCTCGGCGCTCAGGAAGCATTTCGGCAACGCCATCCCCGAGACGATCATCGAGCCGGGCCGCGGCATGGTCGGCAATGCCGGGGTGATCAAGTCGGAGGTCGTGCTGATCTCGAAGAAGGCCGATAACGACAATGTGCGCTGGGTGTTCCTCGACATCGGCAAGTTCGGCGGTCTTGCCGAGACCATGGACGAGGCGATCCGCTATCCGATCGTCACCGCGCATGACGGCAGCGAGACCGCGCCTTGCGTGCTCGCCGGCCCGACCTGCGATTCGGCCGACGTGATGTACGAAAAGACGCCGTACCCGCTGCCCTTATCGCTGACCATCGGCGACGAGGTGCTGATCGAGGGCACCGGCGCCTACACGACGACCTACGCCTCGGTCGCCTTCAACGGCTTCGAGCCTCTCCGATCCTACGTGATCTGAGGGCTCGCAAGAGTTGCTCAGATCATCCCCGGTGGGCGCCTGTCGCCCGCCCGGGCTCGCCTGTGGAACAATCCGCTTGTGAAGGATCGCGGAAATGAACATTGCAGATCTCATCGTTGAAGGCGTGGGAATCTCCCCCCTCGAGGGGGAGATGGCCGCGAAGCGGCCAGAGGGGGTCGGTTCGACTGGACTCGGCCTCCTGCCGCAGATGGAGGCCGGCGCTTCACGCGCGACAACCCCCTCTGTCGCCTTCGGCGACATCTCCCCCTCGAGGGGGGAGATTGCGGTCGTCGCCGAAACCGCCGCCGACGTCCCGGCTCGCGAGGCTTTGCTCGATCGCGCCATGGGGCCGAAGCGCCGGAAGAAGTCGTCGGAAAAGCTGCGGCGCGGCCGCCGGCCTTCGGAGGGCCTGGCCTTTGTCGCGCGCGACGCGTCGGGCACTGTTGCCGGCACGGTGCGGCTGTGGGACGTGGTGCTGGGCGAGGGCAGCACGGCAGCGCTGCTGCTCGGCCCGCTTGCGATCGACCCGGCGCTGAAAAATGCCGGCATCGGCTCGGCGCTGATGCGCCATGCGGTCACTGAGGCCGAGCGGCTTGGCCATGCGGCGATCCTGCTGGTCGGCGACGCGCCCTATTACGAGCGCTTCGGGTTTTCGGCCGCAAAGACCGGCTCGCTGGCCATGCCGGGGCCTTACGAGCGGCACCGCCTGCTGGCGCGGGAACTGGTTGTCGGCGCACTCGACGGCGCGCAAGGCACGCTGAAGGCGGCAGGGCGCAAGCTGAAGGCGCAGAGACTGCCGCTCGCTGCCTGATGGTTCGAAGCAAGCCGCCCGCCATCGTGCGGCGGCTTGTTTCACCTCAAGCGATCAGCCGATCAGTTGGCTGAGCGCCATGGCGACGCTCATGTCGCCTTCGACCTTTATCTTGCCGGACATGAAGGCCATGGTCGGGTTGAGGTCGCCTGATATCAGCGAGTCCAGATCGTCGAGCGAAAGCTTTATGGTGCAGTCGGCCGGCCCGTCGATGGTCGAGACATCAGCGCCGTCGATGACGATGACACCGTCGCCGCCGGTATCGAACTTCACGGAACGGTCGAACCCGGCACTCGCCACGCGCGCGCTGATCTTGTCGGCAATTTCCTGAACGCCCATGGCGGTTCTCCTCGTCTCGTTGCGTTTGTCGCTCATTGGCACTTCGATCCGGGACACTTCGATCTGGCCGAAGTCGCCGTCTTGCGCATTTCGCGATCACGGTCGCCGGCGCATATAGCTTCGGGTTGACGTTTACGTCAACGCGGCTCCCCGAGATGAAGATGGGGTTTATCGCCGCAGCATCACGCGGGCATGACACCTCGGCGGCCTGCATGTTGCCACGCGATGTTGCCGAGGGTATCAGGCACCCACGAATATCGGCGAGCCGCCCCGGTGCTTTCCAGAAACGAACCGCCCAGAAACGAACCGCAAGTCTATGCCCGCCGGTTGCGCGCGGTGCTGATCAGATCGATCCCGCTGCTCGAGGCGCGCGGTATTGCCGTCGTCATTCTGGCTGCCCTGGTCGGGGTGATGGCGGGTGCGCTGGTCACCGGCATGAGCGGACTGGTGCAGGTCCTGCACGGGCTTATGTTCGGCGTTCAGCCCGGCGGTCGGCTTTCGGCGATGTTTTCGCTGCAAAGGCCGGAGCAGGCGCTGATCCCGGCGATCGGCGGCATCCTGCTCGGGCTGACGGTGATCTGGCTGAGAAAGCGGAAGTTCCGCACGCCGGTCGATCCGATCGAAGCCAACGCGCTTTATGGCGGCCGCATGTCGCTGACCGACACCTTCATCATCGCCGGGCAGACGATGATCTCGAGCGGCTTCGGCGCTTCGGTCGGGCTCGAGGCCGGCTATACGCAGGTGGGTTCGGGCCTGGCGTCGCGGCTGGCGCGCTTGTTCAGGCTGCGCCGCAACGATGTCCGCATCCTGGTCGGCTGCGGTGCCGCCGGCGCGATCGCCGCCGCCTTCGACGCGCCGCTGACCGGCGCCTTCTACGGTTTCGAGCTAGTCATCGGCATCTACTCGGTCGCCAATGTTGCGCCGGTGATGGCCGCCGCGATCTCGGCCTCGCTGACCGCAGAGGTGTTCGGCGGCGTGCCGTTTCCGCTGGAGCTCGCCGGTCTGCCGCAGCTCACCGTCAGCCAGTATTTGCCGTTCATGCTGCTCGGGCTTCTGGGCGGCGGTGCTTCCATCGCCATCATGCATCTGGTGAGCCTGATCGAGCGCCTCTTTGCCCGGCTGTCGATCGACGCCTCGCTGCGCCCCGCCTTCGGCGGCGTGATGGTCGGGCTGCTGGGGCTGGTCACGCCGCAGGTCCTGTCCAGCGGCCATGGCGCGCTGCACCGCGAATTCGCGATGAATTACGGGCTGGCCGTGGTGGCCAGCGTCTTCGTGCTGAAGCTGGCGGCCTCGGCGATCTCGCTCGGCTCCGGCTTCCGCGGCGGCTTGTTCTTTGCCTCGTTGTTTCTCGGCGCGCTGCTCGGCAAGATGTTTGCCGGCGCGATGGCATTCGTCTCGCCGGCGACCGGCATCGACCCTGCCGTCGCCGCCGTCGTCGGCATGACCTCGCTCGCCGTCGGCGTCGTCGGCGGCCCGTTGACGATGACCTTCCTGGCGCTGGAATCGACCCGCGACCTGACGCTGACCGGCGTGGTGCTGGCCGCCTCGCTCATGGCGGCGATCCTGGTGCGCGAAACGTTCGGCTATTCCTTCTCGACATGGCGCTTTCACCTGCGCGGCGAAACGATCCGCAGCGCGCATGATGTCGGCTGGATGCGGAGCCTGACTGTCGGCTCGATGATGCGAAAGGATGTCCGCACCATCGACGCCTCGACGACGCTTGCGGAATTCCGCAAGCAGGTGCCGCTCGGTGCCTCGCAGCGCGTCATCGCGGTTGACGCCGACCTGCATTATGTCGGCGTGCTGATCGTCGCCGAATTGCACAGCCATTTGTCGGATGACGAGATGCCGGTGCTGTCCTTCGCCAAATTCAGGGATGCGGTGCTGGTGCCGAGCATGAACGTGCAGACGGCCGCCGAGACCTTCCAGCGCGCCGGCGCCGAGGAATTGGCGGTGGTCGAAGATTTCACCGATCGCAAGGTGGTCGGTCTGCTGACCGAAGGCCACCTGATGCGGCGCTATGCCGAGGAACTCGACAAGGCGCGGCGCGATCTGTCGGGAGAGGGGTAGCCGCGTCCTGTCCCGATAGCGATGCGACACACATGTCGGCTGCTGCGTAAGGAGGGCTCACGTCAACGGCCCGCTAATCGCGGGCTCCGAAATCCGATTGCGCGGACTGTCTTCTTCCTTGTGGAAGAGTGTCTTGAAGAAAAGAGCGTCGGGAACCGCCTTGATTACTTTTGCGATCACGGCGGTCGCGAGCACGGCAAACGCTAGGCGACCGAGAAGCACGCTCGTAACATCAGCGCCAAGTGTGACAACGACCAACGTATCCTCAATGAGGCTATGGGCAAAACCCATGAACACGCAGGCAAGGAATATCTGACGCGGCTCGGCGCTAGGCGTGCGCGCCTCGCGGATCAGCAGTCCTGCGCCATAGGAAATCCCGAGAAACAGGCCAACAGCGGCGAAAGGTACCGTCTGCTTTTCGATGCCGGCGAGCCGAAAGAGCGGTGCAAGCCCTCTGTTCATCCACTCCAAAATGCCCGACATCTTGAGAAGCTCGATCACCCAGCTCAGCGCAAGCAGAACAACGAGCATGATGCCCAGGGTTTTGAGCGTACCCAGGAGAAAGCCGCCCCAGTCGGTGCTTTCATTCGTCGGCATCCACGCCGGCTTCACCGGTCCTGACAGCCATCCGGTCACGGCGAATATCTGATGCAGAAGGACAGCAAAGACCAAACCCCCGCCAATACGAAGCGCCGCGGTGACCAGGAAGCTCGGCCCGGCCCTCTGAATGATCCGTTGCTCGATCGGAATGGCATGTGCAAACAGCAAGAGAGCCGAAAGAACCGTCATGTCGGCAGTGCTGAGCGCCGAAACCGGAACCAAGGTGAGTACGATCACAAGCGCGCCCCAGATCCCGACCAGCAATCCCGTCAGCCAGGCAAAGGCGAGTTCAGGTGGCAACCCCACCTGCAACATGAGCGGGGAGAAGAACGGAGAAATCGCCTGGATGACGCCAAGGTCCTGCAGCAGCCGCGTGGCAATCGCAACCGGAACGATCACGCGAACCAGTTCCCAATAGATTTCAAGCGTCTCCAATGTCTTGCGATAGAAGGCGGCGCAAATTGCCATCATGCTGCTCCATCATTCCTGGAGCCGTCTGAGTAGCGTGAGACGCTTCGCATTTGTGGTCAAAGTTTGCGATTCCGTGCAATAAAATTGCAACGCACCGACGATGAGCGCGACCGACATGGACAAGATCGACAGAAGGCTTCTCAACCTGCTCCAGGATGATGCCTCACGAACTAACGCCAAACTGGCGGGGTTAGTCGGGCTTTCCCCTTCGAGCTGCCTGCGCCGCATACGACGACTGAAGAAGAGCGGTGTCATCAGCCGCGTTGTCGCGCTTCTCGCACCGGCAAAGGCTGGCCGGGGCTTGAAGGCGATCGTCGCCGTCGAACTGGAGCGTCATGGCGAGCAGTATATGAGGGACTTTCTCGAGTTGGCCGCTCAGGAACCGGCCGTCACTCAGGCCTACAGTGTGAGCGGCGAAACCGACGCCGTCCTCATGCTCCGCCTGACGGATATGGAAGAGTTCGATGCGCTGTGCGAGCGACTGTTCCGAGACCGAAGCAACGTCGCGCGATACCACACGATGTTCGTGATCCGAACGGCCAAGGAAGTGACCGCAATTCCACTGTAGTGTTCGGGTTGCGATAGACCTGCCAGGCCCTGAATTCAGCGGCCCGGCGGAGAAACTCTACGAACATTTCAATATGCCGAAAGGGGGTAGTGAAGGCAGCTTGGAGGCAACGCCTCGCGCACGCGAGGACAATCGCCAGCGCCGAATGTCGGAATTGGGCGCCAGCTCGACGCATTTCATGGCGCCTCCCTCACGCCCAGGCATGAAGCTGTCCTTGTTGGCTCAAGGAGAATTTGCATGCGTGGTCATTGCTTATGTGGCGCTATTGCCTTTGAAGTCGATGGCCCGGCACAGGCCTGCGTGGTCTGTCATTGTGAAAGTTGTCGGCGGCAATGTTCTGCGCCGATGACCTCCTATATTGGCGTCTTGAACGGCCAATGGCGATGGCTGGGCAAGCTACCGAAGGTATTCAACTCTTCTCCCGGTGTGGAAAGAACATTTTGCGATCACTGTGGCACGCCGCTGTCCTTCCGCCCAAAGAACATGTCTGATGTCATGCATTTTTTTGCGGCAGCGATGGAGGAGCCAGAAAAATTTGCACCTACGCTGCATGTCGCTTTTGAGGAGAAGCTCCCTTGGTTGAAACTCGCCGACAACCTGCCGACTCGTTTTGGGCCTGACTATACGAAAGACTAGGAGCTGCTCGCATCGAGACAAACGGTGGAAGCTGCGGACAGCATCCGGAAGCGAGATGATGCCTCCGTCCGTTCAAACGGCGGTCGAACATTATCGATCGCGGCTGCTCTCGACCTGCTTGAGCGGCAGCAGGTAGGCGATGATCTGCTGATCGCCGAGTGCTGGATCAAAGCCAATAATGTCGGAGGCGAAAAGGTCGTGGGCGGGGCGTCTCTCGAAGCCAAGGCTTTCATACAGCTTGTATGCAGACGTCATGGACGAGGCAATGTGAAGCGCAAGGCCGCCTGAGCCCTGCAGACGCGCTTGCATGACGCACCATTCGCAAAGCGCGCGGCCATATCCGCGGCCCTGTGCCGAGGGAACAACCGCGAGAGTCCTGAGGCCTGCCAGCCCGGGCGGCCAGCCCATGCCGTCAAAGGCGGCATCGGCGTAGTAGGTGACCGTCCCGACGAGGCGTCCCTCGGCTTCGAGCACCGCGACGCTAGCTTTCGCCCATCTCCCCGCGACATCCCGCGCATCCTTGACGTAGGGCTCGAAGATGTGCGGTGCCAGAACGGGCCGTAACGATGCGAAAGCCTCTGAGACGAGCAACCCAATTCCATCCAGTTCCTGACGGCTTGCCAGGCGGACGCGTGGCTTGGATGCGATCTGCATGCATGTCCTCACTGCTCCAGTAATTCGACCGTATGTAGGGCTCCCTCCGGCTGGCTGGACTTCGCCCGGCTTCGGCCGTCGGCCGTATCCCGCAGCGCGATTCACCCGGAGAGGTTCGCCTGCCACAATAATGACCGGCAGCAAGATTCCAACGGACCTGAGCCGCCGAGCCGCGACGACGAGTTAATCGGCGGAGCACCTCAAACTTTCGGTAACAGTTTGCTCATGCTTATGCGCTCCTCGACCTCGTATCCGCACTTTCGGTAGAACCCAAGAACCGTCGAATTGGAAGCGACAATTTGGAGGTTGATCTTTATGCAACCAAGGCCGGCGAGCCGCCTTTCGGCCTCATGGATGAGGGCCTCGCCGATCCCTTTTTGGCGATGGGACTGCAAGATAGCGATGCGCGATATCCACCCTCGATGGCCGTCATACCCGGCCATGATCGATCCGACGACCTGATCGGCCTCTATCGCCACCAAAAGCAGGTTCGGCTGATGCCTCAGCTTCTCGCGAAGCGGGAGCGATCGTAGTTGCGCGACATCTCGAGCCCAGACTATCCGGCTCTATAGTGGAGCGTTACGGCGACCCAGCAGCAGAGCGATGCCCAACGCCGGAAGCGTCGCCGTCGCGACGGCGAAGAAGACGAATTGCAGCCCGGCCGACCCAGCGACCAAGCCGAGCGCCGGACTGCCGAAGCCGAGCGCCACGTCGAGGAAGACGGTGTAGAGTCCCATGGCCAGGCCGCGGCTGCGTGGTGGAAGATGGGTTACGGCCTCGGCACCGAAACCGGGATAGACCAGCGAGTAGCCGAGGCCAGTCAGGCCCGCTCCGATGGCGGCGAGAACGGGCCCAGGCGCAAGCCAGATCAGCATCAGCCCTGCCGCCTCGACCGCCACGAAGATCACGGCGACGCGCGCGCCCCCTAACCTGTCAGGCAGGTGGCCGAAGCACAGCCTTGCCGCGATCAGCGACGCGGCATAAGTGGTGAAGGGAAGCCAGACCGGCTGCCAGCCGCGTTCGGCAAAGAGCAGCGCGCCAAAGGACAGGATCGCGCCATAGCCAAGGCTGCTGAAAGCAGCTCCGACGCCGGGAAGCCAGACCGCTTGCGCCACGCTCGTCCATGACTGTCGTGCGGCGCTCGCGGCGAGGCTGGTGCCACGCATAGGCAGGATGGCAAGCAGCGTCGCAAGCGGCAGGCCGACCGTCGCGAGTGCGATCGCGGCGAAGCCGCTCGCCGCGTAAAGCGCAGATCCGATCGGCGCGCCTAGCGCGAGCGCCGCGAACATCGCCGTGCCCACCCAGGCTAAGACCTTTCCGGAGTTTGTCCGCCCGCAAGGGAGAGGCCCCAGGCGACGCCGCCTGTGATGATGAAGCTCTCAGACGCGCCCAGTACCGCCCGCCCGGCGAAGAGCGCCGATGCGGACGCTACCGGCCGGTCGAGCAATGCCAGCGAGCCGAGGTAAATGAACCCCGCCAGGACAGCGGCAATGAGGCCGACGACGACGGCCCGCTTGCCGCCGCGCCCATCGGCATAATTTCCGGCTCCAATGCGCGACAGCATCGAGGCGACGAACTGGCTGCCCGTCACCAGCCCGACTGCGAAGGGGCCGAAGCCGAGCTGCTGGTGAAGATGCAGCGGCAGGACGGGTAGCGCCAAGCCGATCAGGAGGAAGCCGGCGAAGACAGCCGCCATGATTGGCACCAGTTCCGCCATCGCGCCATTTCGGTCAGAAGTCCGCGCCATTGTGGCCACCGATAACACGTTGACAGCCGGGCTGTTCCGATCAGTAACGTTCGTAGGTCACGCGCCAGCCTTCGGCCGGATTGTCCGGCGTCAGGACCAGTTTGTTGTCCGAGACTTCGAATTTGCGTTTCATGCTCTTCCCGACAAGGTTGCGGACCAGGGAGGACTCGATCGTGATGACGAAGGTCTTGTCCTGGTCGTTGATGGCGACCGGCCCGTAATAGGCTTCGTAGCCATTCGCCGTGTAAGGCGTGTCCGGCGCCTTAGCGTCGGGGTTCTGGGCCTGCACCGAGAGGGTGCCGGCCTCGGTGAAGATGACCTGGCCGGAATATGGCACGGGCTTGAGGTTTCCCTCGGCACCGGCCTCGAGCGACCTCATGCGCCATGCGCCGATGATCGGGGACTCTTGGGAGAAAGCCGGCGTGGCGACCGAAAGCGCAAGCGCAAGGGCAGCGATCTTCAATCTCATCGTCATATGTCGTTGTTCTTTTTCTCGTTTGTGGGTGCGGACAGGCCGTCCGCCCAATCTTCGCTTACACCGAAAGCATGACCTTGATGGCGCGCCGCTCGTCCATGGCGCGGTAGCCTTCAGCGACCTCGGCCAACGGCAGCTTGAGGTCGAAGACCTTGCCGGGCTTGATCCTGCCCTTGAGCACACGGTCCATGAGGTCGGGCAGGAAGCGGCGCACCGGCGCGGGGCCGCCCAGCATGCGCTTCTGGCCGAAGAAGAGATTCTGGCCATCGAAGCTCACGCCATGCGGCACGCCGACATAGCCGATGGTGCCGCCGGGGCGAGAGCAGGCCAGCGCCTGGTCGAAGGATTCCGCCGTGCCAACGCATTCCAGCACCGAGTCCGCGCCGACGTCCTTAGTGAGCCCTTTGATCCGGGCCACACCTTCCTCGCCGCGCTCAGCGACGATGTCGGTCGCGCCGAATTCGCGGGCGAGTTTTTGGCGGCTGGCGTGCCGGCTCATGGCGATGATGCGCTCAGCGCCCATCTCCTTGGCCGCGAGGACGCCCATCAGGCCGACCGCACCGTCGCCGACCACCACCACCGTCGATCCTTCTCGGACCTCGGCTGCGTCGGCCGCATACCAGCCGGTGCCGAGCACATCGGACACAGCCAGCAGGTCAGGGATGAGTTCGGCCGGCGGCACCTCGGCGGTGGCGACCAGTGTGCCATCCGCCAACGGCACGCGGGCGTAAGGCGCCTGCGCGCCCGACATGAACTCGCGCTGCACACAGGACGACTGGAAGCCGAAGCGGCAATGCGGGCAGGTATTGTCGGAGAGGCAGAACGAGCCGACGACGAACTGGCCGGGACGGACCGTGCCCACCTCTGCGCCGACCTCGACGACGATGCCACAATATTCGTGGCCCATATGCATCGGGCCGTTGACCGGCTGCAGCCCGCGATAGGGCCACAGGTCCGAGCCGCAGATGCAGCTCGCCGAGAGCTTGATGATAGCATCCGTCGGGCGAAGGATCCTTGGGTCTTCGACTTCCTCGCAGCGGATGTCGCCGGGCTTATGAAGAACGGTTGCGAGCATTTTGCTTTCCTTTCGTTCAATCGATGTCAGGCGCCGTAGTCGGCGTCGCTGACGTGTTCCAGCCAGTCCACCACCTTGCCGTCTTTGACCTCCTGGAGGGCAATGTGGATCATGGCCGTCTCGGGTGAGGCACCGTGCCAATGCTTCTCGCCGGGTGCGAACCAGACAACGTCACCGAGACGGATCTCCTCGACCGGCCCGCCCTCGCTCTGAACGAGGCCGAGGCCGGAGACGACGATCAACGTCTGTCCAAGCGGATGCGTGTGCCAGGCGGTGCGGGCGCCCGGCTCGAACGTCACCTGCGCGCCCTGCACGCGCGCGGCGTCGAACGGGTTGAACAGCGGATCGATGCGGACCGTGCCGGTGAACCAGTCGGAAGGCCCCTCGCCAGACGGCCTGGTGCCTGCGCGAAGAATATCCATGGTGATCTCCTGTCAGATGCGTTCGATGCGAAGCGGGAACTTGCCGCTTACGTGTAGGGCCTCTTCGCCCGCGTCGAAGCGGCCGAGCCTGATCAGCCCGGGATGGCGGTAGTCGGCGTAGAACATGGCCAGATTGCCCCAGGGCATGAAGTAGCAAAGGTCGTATGGCCGCTCGTTGCCGAACGGGCCGCTGCCCTCCTCCGTCAGCTTGCGCGGCAGATAGGCAATCTTCTCGTTATGCGCGTAGTCGTCGATGGTGAGATCGAGCGGCAGCATGGTGAAGAAGTCGCGCGCCGACGGATTGTCGTAGAGCGTGGCGGTCATGGTCCGGCCATTGAAAATCATCTTGATCCTCATGTCGGTGGGCTCCTGGCTGCCTGGGTTGCTGCCCTGCTGGCTGCGGGCGGCCCGCGGCAGGACCGTTGCCGCGAGCGCGCCGCCGAGCAACGCGCGGCGGCTGAGGTCCGGACGGTCGATCGTCATGGCTGCCGTCATGGCTGCGACCTCCGGGCCAAATGCGATGCTGCAAAGGCGGCGAGCGCCGATCCACAGAGCAGCACCGCGCCGAAAATGAATGCACCCCACCAGCCGACCGTATCGAAGAGCGTGCCGCCGATCGCGGCGCCGCCTGTAATGGCGAGCTGGATGACTGCCACCTGCAGCCCGCCGCCGGCCTCTGCGTCGTCCGGCAACGTCCGGCTGAGCCACGTGCCCCAGCCAACGGGCGCGGCCGTGCCGAAGAAGCCCCAGGCAACGAGCAGCAGCGCTGTGGGAACCGGCAAGGCACCGAGGGCGATGAGCGCAGCTGCCAGCGCGGCCATGACCAGCGGGATGACGATGAGGATGCTGAACAGGCGCGTGCGCAAAAGCCGGCCTATGCAGAGGGTGCCGAGCACCCCGGCCAGCCCCATCGCCAGCAGGATCGCCGAAAGCGCGGCGATGTCGACCCTAGTGACGCTCTCGAGGAAGGGCCGCAGATAGGTGAAGAGCGCGAACTGGCCCATGAACAGCATCATGATCGACGCCATGCCGGTGGCGACAGGAAGACGGCCGAGGAGCGCCAGCGGATTGCCTGGACGCTTCCTCCGGCGCGGGGGCAGCGCCGGCAGGCTTGTCCACTGCCAGACCAGCGCCAGGAGCCCAAGCGGCACGACGAGGAAGAAAGCGCCGCGCCAGCCGACATAGGCGCCAAGAAAACTGCCCAGCGGCGCGGCGATGGTGGCCGCAATGGCATTGCCAGCGTTTAGCATGGCGAGACCCTTCGGAACCATGTCTTGCGGCACGAGGCGCATGACGATCGCGGTCGACATCGACCAGAACCCGCCGATCGCGATGCCGAGCAGCGCCCGGCCGACCATGAGGAACGCGTAGTTCGGCGCGAAGGTGACAGTGAGCCCGGACACGATGAGGAGAAGGGTGAAGCCGGTCACGACCAGTCGGCGGTCGATCCGGCGCGTGAGGCCGGCGACCAGCAGGCTGGTCACGACGGCGAAAGCGCCCGAAATCGAGATCGCCTGTCCCGTGCGGCCCTCGGTGATGCCGAGATCGGCCGCTAGCGGCGACAGCAGGCTGACCGGCATGAATTCCGACGCGATGAGCACGGAAACACACAGAGCCATCGACAGCACCGCGCCCCATGCGGCGCGGTCTTCGACAAGCCTTGTGTCGTAGGTCGTTTCCATAATTGGCATCCTTGCAAGGCGACGGGGGTGGATCAGCCGCCCATCCCCGTCACCATGCTGGAAGATATTGCAGAGGAACCCATTCTATTAGACTGAGTAATTCGCATGGACTTATCTGCTTATGATATAAATGTCCGACGGGAGGTGCCCTATGCAGCGCGATGGCATGAAGGATTTGCTCTGGTTCGTGGCGGTCGCCCGGGAGCGCAGCTTCACCAAGGCGGCGGCCAAGCTCGGAACCTCGCAGTCGACCCTGAGCTCGACAATCAAGGAGCTTGAAGCTCGTCTTGGCGTCCGCCTGCTGACGCGTACGACGCGGAGCGTCGCTCCGACCGAGGCCGGCGAGCGACTTTTCCAATCTCTTGTTCCCCGCTTCGAGGAAATCGAAGCGGACCTCGCAAGCCTGGTGGCCTTTCGCGACAAGCCCTCCGGAACGGTCCGTATCACGCTTTCCGACCATGCGCTCCAGACGACCGTCTGGCCGAAGCTGCAGCCCTTGCTCAGCGACTATCCTGACGTGTGCGTCGAACTCTACAGCGACAACGGCATGAAGAACATTGTGGAGGAGCGCTTCGACGCAGGCGTGCGGCTTGGTGAGAGCATCGACAGGGATATGATCGCAGTGCGCATCGGGCCGGATTGGAGGCTCGTGGCCGTGGCTTCGCCGGAGTACTTTTCCCGCCATCCGGTTCCGACCGCACCGCAGGATCTGGTCGATCATGACTGCATTAATATGCGGCAGGCGACGTTCGGCGGATTATATGCCTGGGAATTCGCCAGGGATGGCCGCGACCTTCGTGTGCGGGTGGAAGGCCAACTCACCTTCAATTCGTCCATTCCCATGATCGAGGCTGCGATAAGCGGTTTCGGGATCGCCTATGTCCCAGAAAACCTCGTCAGCCACCACATCGCCAAGGGATGCCTTAGGCTCGTGCTTGACGACTGGAGTCCGCCATTTGCGGGCTATCACCTCTACTACCCGAGCAGGCGACAGCTCTCGCCTGCGATGGCGGTGATCATTGAGACGCTCCGCCATCGCATCTGACTCCCAAGACTGTGCCTATGAATCATGAAGCTGACATTGGTAAATGGTAGGTTCTGACCCAAGCCATTTGACTTCTACGCTGCGGGCGGCTGCTTTCGCCTCAAAGCAGACGTGTAGCTCGCTCGCCTCTATGCCTGTGATTGTGATGGGTTTCGGATGCCGGCCGTCTACTGAGATGGCGTGGCTCGAGGCCGGCGTCCGGAAGCCTCCAGGGAAGGAACCCGCGGGGTGGAGATTTCGGTTT